>JAGRDO010000110.1:0-7699 GCA_020447005.1 Paracoccaceae bacterium | reverse complement strand
GCTGGAAAGCTACATGGTCGACGGCGTCTTTTCGGCGACCCAGTTCTATGCCGATATCGAGGGCCATCCCGAGGATCCGAACGTGGCGCTCGCGCTGGAAGAGCTTGCCTATTTCACCTCGACGATGACGCTGCTCGGGGTCTATCCCGCCGATCCCAGCCGGCACTGAGCACGAGGGATCAGTCGATCCGGTGGCGCAAGTGCTGCAATTCGATATTGGCGGCGAATTTCTGCACCCGTTCGACGAACCGGCGTGACAGGTTGGCCTTTCCCAGTCGCGCGGTCTGCAGCATCAGGCGCGAGGACAGCCCCTTGGGCTTGATTTCCAGCTCGACCCCCAGCCGGGTCCGGCTGCGCGACAGGGCCAGCAGGGTCAGCGTCAGGTCCGCGCTGAACCCCGAGCTTTCGGCCCCAACCAGCATCGCGTTCGGGCGATCGCTGTTCTTCAGATCACAGACCAGCCGCCGCACACGGCCGCGCAGCGGGAACCGCACACTCCACGACAGGCCCGCATCCGCGCCGGCCAGCCTGTCGATCCGTGTAACCTCGGCACCCCGGCGCATCGCGGCGCGTTCGAACCTTGGAAAATCCGAAAGCGCATCAAACACGACCTCGGCAGGAGCTTCGATATCCTCCTTGGTCGAGAATTTCATTCCGTCCGGCCCCCCTCTGCCCTTCAGGTCTTTTCGCGCTAATCGATCCTGTCCGCAAGCCAGTTGGCCATAAGCGCACCCGCGATCGCGCCGCCCCGGGGCGCGCGGATGCGCGGATGATCCCCGGCAAAGACCTGCGCCATTTCCTCGCGCGTCATCCAGATCGCGTCCTCAAGCTCGGCCGGATCAAGGGTGATGGCCTCGTCCAGCGCCTCGCCATGGCACCCGATCATCAGCGAGGACGGAAAGGGCCAGGGCTGGCTGGCCAGATAGCGGACGTTCCCGACGCGGACACCGGTTTCCTCGGCCACTTCGCGGCGCACGGCGTCTTCCAGGGTTTCGGCCGGTTCGACAAAACCGGCAAGACAGGAATACATGCCCTCGGGCCAGCCCGGGGACCGTCCGATCAGGGTCTTGTTGCCCAGCGTCACCAGCATGATCACCACCGGATCGGTGCGCGGGAAATGCGACGCGCCGCAGGACGCGCATTTTCTTTGCCATCCGGCTTCCGCCGCGGCACTTTGCGCGCCGCAGGCCGAACAGAACCGGTGGCTGCGATGCCAGCCGAGAACCGATTTCGCGATGGCGGCAAGTTCGGCGTCGCGCGCGCTCAGGGCCGCCATGATCCCGCGCAGTTCGACAAAACGCCATTCCTGCCCCAGCGCGGGGTGACGCTGTTCGCTCGGATCGAAAAACACCCCCGGTTCGGGCAGCGGATCGTCCTCGGGCCGCCAGTCGGAAATATCGGCGCCAAACCAGGCCTTGCCATCGCCAAGCCCAAGAAACACCGGGGCATCCGCGGCATCCGCAAGCACCGGGTGATCATGCCCGACCCATAATAGCGCATCGCCCCGCGCGGGAACCTTTCCCCGCCACAACGGCAGCACAGCCGCGTTGCCTGCCCGCCAGAGCGCCTCGATCCGGTCGGAATTTCCGCGCAACCCCGCCGCCCGGTCGAGCTGCGATCCGGAAAACGCAAAACCCCATTTCGCCTGCATGAACCCGCCTCCCTTGGGGGAACATTTGCCACGGCGGGGCGAAGGTTTCAATTCCGGCAACATAAACCCGGAAACGTTGATACTGTGCAACTTCAGGTAGTTTATTCGGATTTTTTACACCAAAGGATAGAACTCCCCCAATCGGGGCGATACAGTCACGGCAATGTCGTGTTAGCCTCGCATGATCTGCAAACCAATCAGGGGGCCGAAATGACATCAGGAATGGTAACGCCACTCACCCGTCGGGGCTTTCTCGCCGGGACCGCCGCAGGAGCATCCTTGATCGCGCTGCATCCGTACTCTGCCTTCGCCGCCGCCAATCAGGCTCATCTGCGGATCATGGAAACCACGGATGTCCATGTGCATGTCTTTCCCTATGATTACTATTCGGACAAGGCGGTGGATACGGTCGGACTGGCACGTACCGCATCGATCATCGACGCGATCCGGGCCGAGGCCACCAATGCGATGCTGGTCGATAACGGCGACTTTCTTCAGGGCAACCCGATGGGCGACTACATCGCCTATGAGCGTGGCATGAAGGACGGGGACATGCATCCGGTCATCGCCGCGATGAATACGCTGGGTTTCGATGCCTCGACCCTTGGCAATCACGAATTCAACTACGGGCTCGACTTCCTGATGAAGTCGGTCGCGGGGGCGGCTTTCCCGATCGTCTCGGCCAATGTCGTGCGCAAGATGGGCGCCACCCCGCGCGAGGATGAAACGCTCGTCAAACCCTATGTCATCCTCGACCGGATGGTCACGGACGGCAGCGGCGCAAGCCACCCGATCCGGGTCGGCCTGATCGGTTTCGCGCCGCCGCAGATCATGAACTGGGACCGCCGGCATCTTGAGGGCAAGGTCAATGCGCGCGACATCGTCGCGGCCGCCGAAGCCTGGGTGCCGCAGATGCGCGAGGAAGGCTGCGACATCATCGTCGCGCTGAACCATTCCGGCATCGGCTCGGCCGAATACAGCGACGGGATGGAAAACGCCGCCGTCCCCCTTGGCCGGGTTGACGGCATCGACGTGCTGATGACCGGGCACAGCCACCTTGTCTTCCCCTCGCCGACCTTCGACGGATTTTCCGGGGTCGATCTTGCGACCGGCACGGTTTCGGGCAAGCCCGCCGTGATGGCCGGTTTCTGGGGCTCGCATATGGGGCTGATCGACCTTCTGCTGGAACGCGACGGCAATGCCTGGCGCGTGATCAGCCACACGGCCGAGGCGCGCCCGATCTATCAGCGCGGCGAAGACCGCTCGATCACGCCGCTTGTCGACAGCGACGCGACCGTGCTCGCCTCGGTCCAGAAGGAACATGACGAAACGCTGGCCTATATCCGCCGCGCGGTGGGCACCACTTCGGCGCCCCTGCACAGCTACTTCGCCCTCGTCGCCGACGACCCCTCGGTCCAGATCGTGTCCATCGCGCAGAAATGGTACATCGCCGAGATGATGAAGGGCACCGCCTATGAAGGCCTGCCGATCCTTTCGGCCGCCGCACCCTTCAAGGCCGGCGGCCGGGGCGGGCCGGATTACTACACCGACGTGCCGGTGGGCGATGTCGCGATCAAGAACGTGGCCGACCTCTACCTTTATCCCAACACCATCCGCGCGGTGAAGGTGACCGGGGCGCAGGTCAAGGACTGGCTCGAACGTTCGGCCGGCATGTTCAACCAGATCACGCCCGGCGGCGCCGATCAGGTGCTGCTGAACCCCGATTTCCCGTCCTACAATTTCGACGTGATCGACGGGGTAAGCTATGAGATCGATCTTTCCCAGCCGTCGAAATACGGGCCGAAGGGCGAAGATCTGAACCCCGGCGCCAACCGTATCGTCAACCTGACATATGACGGCAAACCCGTTGATCCGGCGGCAGAATTCGTCATCGCCACCAACAATTACCGCGCCTCGGGCGGCGGCGACTTTCCCGGCGCCAAGGGCGACACGGTGATATTCGAAGGGCCGGACACCAACCGCGACATCATCGTGCGCTACATCGTCGAACAGGGCACGATCAATCCCGCCGCCGATGGCAACTGGCGGTTCATGGCCCTGCCCGGCACCAGCGTCCTGTTCGATACCGGCCCGAAGGCCGCCGATCACATCGGCGACGTCAAGGCCGTGGCGATCGAGCCCGCGGGCGACGGGCCGGACGGCTTTGCGCGTTTCCGCATCACGCTCTGACCCCTCAGGCGGGGCTCGACGGCCCCGCCTTTCCGCGCCATAAGTCGCTTGGTGTAACCGGCGGGGGCCATGTCGATGCGTCTGATCTCAGTGCTTGCGGTGATACTTGCCCTTCTGGCGCTTGCGGCCTGGCTCACGCGGCCCGGCATCGCGGAATTCGACGCGATGATGAAGACCGAGGTCGAACGCTGGATCGCCAGGACCGACGTCGATGCGGGCAGCGACGCGATCGCGACCGTGGCCCTTGTGGGGTGCAAGCTGAAACCCAGCGCCTGCTTTGACCTTCTGCGCCAGACGTTCGACATCAAGGAAGAAAACCGCACGCTCTACACGCGGTTCTCGGTCAAGGGCCTTGGCCGCGAAACCACCTGCACCGGCGCCTTCACAAGGATCTGGTGCGCCGAACCGGTGGTGGCGAACTAGCCGTCCGGCCCGAACCTGCCCCGCGCCGCCCAGTCGTGCTGCGGGTCCTTCTCGACAGCGCAGCCGCGAACCCTGCGCAACCTCGCCTTGGCCTTTCCGGGGTCTTCGCCCGCCTCGACCATCAGCCGCATCACCGCCATGCCGGACCGCCCGCAGCCGCCAAGGCAATGCGCCAGAACGCCCCGCCCGGCGGCAAGATGATCATGGGCGGCCCGCGATGCACTGGCCCAGCCCGCGCGCAATTCCGGACTGTCGGCCTGATAATCCGGCACCGGAAGATGGCGCCAGCCAATGCCCAGCGCCGCCAGATCGGCCCCAAGCCCCGCCGCCCCATGCGCCGCCATCTCGGCCCCGGTCGCCATGCTCAGCACCAGCGCCGGCCCCCACGCGACGATCCGCGCAAGATTACCGGCATAATCCCCGTCACGCCCCGGCATCGGGCAAAGCGCCAGCCGCCCGCCGCCAAGTGCAAGTTCGGCAATGATGAATCCCGACATGGCGCATCCCTGGCACGACGCAGGCCCGTGATCAAGCCCGTCCCTCCATGGGATCGGCCCGGATGTCATTGACCAAAGCGACATCCCGGCCTTAGTCTTGGCACGGCCACCTGGCAGAGGAGATCGCGATGGCAGACAAAACCAAGGGCTATGGCAACGGGGATCATTGCCCCGCCTGCAAGAAGGGGCTTGTCACGGTCCGGATCCTCGGCGGCACCGGCGACACATATGCCCAATGCGCGCATTGCGCGTGGAACAGCCTCAGATCATGAGCGCAGGATGCCGAAATCCCTGAAGGACCACCACAACCAAGGCGAGACGGACCGGGCGCAGGGTAACGGGTACCGCCCGCCACACGGTATTCTCGAAGAACTCGTCACCTGGCCGGGAAGCAGGCAAAGCAAGCAGAACATCGCCGAAAACGATGCCTACCGGAAAGGCTGGAAGAACGCCGGCAAGACCTAGGGCCGCGCGGCCCCGCCGCCACGCCCCCCCGCCGCGCGGCTCTGCCGCTTAGCTCGTCGGCTCCCCCGACGCATCCTCAAGCACCATGTCGTCATGGTCGTGCTCGCCGTCATCAAACCCGGCCTCGTCACCATCGGTGCTGAGTTCGGGCAGAAGATCGGACAAGGGAATGCCGGGCGCGGCATCATGGGGATCAAGCCACGGGTTACTTTCAGGCTGCAACCCGAAACCTTTCAGCCTATAGCGTTCGTCCAGCATTCGCTCGACCCCGGCAATGAACTCTTCCTTGCCTACAGCACTGCCCGGGCAGGTCTTGCCTTCGTGATTGATCTCACGGTGGAAACGGATCGCATCCTTTGCCGTCAACCCGAACTTGAAGATGATCGCAGCCGCGACCGCATGCGCAACCTCACGCTGCGCGCCGCCGAAACTATCCTTGCCCGTGTCGAAAAGCCCGATCATCTCGAACATGAACACGCGCGGCGAGTTGTAGCCCAGCGCGCTGGCTGGCGACCTGTTCCACGACCGGCCGGACCAGATATAGCCCTCGGGGTCGATCGTCACATGCTGGGCGATGTCGCTCCAGTTCTTGCCATCGGGATTGGTGTGATTGCGATACATCGCCTCTACGCAATCCAACCCGCCATGTTTCGCGAAATGGGCGTGATCGGGCATGTCCGTGCAATGAACGTCGACCAGTTTCTTCTTCGTCCCCCAAGCGTATTTTGAAACGGCGCCCTCGAAATCGCCAAGCGACATCCTGATGAAGGGTCTCGGCATAACGGACTCCACAGTGAATTTGGATTTAATTTCAGCTCCAATGGGGCGAACTCTACCACGAAACATCGCTTTTTTCGACATCTCCTGGCGGCGTGGCAGGGCCTGCGCCAGGGCGCACAGACCCGGACAACCGTACCGCACCGCCTTGCCAAGCCGCGCCGTTCCGCCTATATGCGGGGGCGAGAGGTTGGCGCGGGTGAGCGCCTCGCCAACCCGGTCAGGTCCGGAAGGAAGCAGCCGTAACGAGCCCCGCTTGGGTCGTTGTCCAGCCTCTCACCCGCCATTTCCGGCCGCAAGGACGTGACGTCGGACATTCCCGCGTCAACCGTCGCCGCCGCAGCATGAGGCCCGCGCCCTGCCGCTTTCACCCTCCGATCCGACCCCGACCACCCCCCTTCGCATCCCCGGGTCCGGAGCGTGACCGACACCCCCCTCACCCTCGACGATCTCGGTTGGTCGGACAGCTACCTGCCGGAGGAAGACGCGCAGGCGGACACGTCCCTGCCCCCCGCCCGGATCAGCGGCATTCACCGGGATCGCGCCTCGGTTCTGGCCGCCTCGGGGGCAGAGCTGCTGACCCTTCCGCCAGACCTTTCGGCCGGCGACATCGCGGTGGGCGACTGGGTTCTTTACGATCCGGGCGCCATGCGCATCGCCCGCCTGCTGCCGCGCCGCACGCGTCTTTTCCGCCGCGCCGCAGGCGATGCCTCGCGCGAACAGCTGATCGTGGCGAATGTGGATTTCGTTTTCATCACAACCTCTTGCACCGACGAGTTCAATGAGGCGCGGCTGGAACGCTATCTGTCGCTGGCCCATAGCGGGGGCGTGCCGCCGGTCCTGCTTCTGACCAAGGCCGACAAGACGGACGACCCCGGCGCCTATCTTGCGCGGCTTCACGCCATCGCGCCCGATGTGGCGGCGGTGCCTCTCAACGCCAAGGACAGGCCCGCCGTCACCGCCGCCCTCGCCCGCTGGTCGGGGCCGGGGCGCACCGTGGCCTTTCTTGGCATGTCGGGGGTCGGCAAGTCGACGCTCGCCGCCGCCCTCAGCGGCCGCGATCTGGCGACGGCAGAGGTGCGTGAAGACGACATGAAGGGCCGCCACACCACGACCGCACGGGAAATGCACCCCCTGCCCGGCGGGGGCTGGCTGATCGACACGCCGGGGATGCGCGAATTGCGCCTGACCGACATGGCCGAAGGGATCGACGCCGCCTTTGGCGAGATCACCGATCTGGCCGCGGACTGCCGGTTCCGCGATTGCACGCACGGGCCGGAACCGGGCTGCGCGGTCCGGGCGGCGATCGCGGCAGGGCGGATCGATGCATCGAGGCTCGATCGCTGGAAAAAACTGAAGGCCGAGGATGCGGCGCATTCCGCGTCGGCGGCCGAAAAGCGCCGTCAGGGGCGCAGCTTCGCCAGGATGGTCAAGCAAGCCAAGCGGCAGAAGCGCCGGGACTGACCCTTGCGCGCCTACCCGCCGGTATGGCTCATATGGCGCGACATCTGCCCCGCCACCTTCTGGCGCGAATAGTCGAAATCATGCCCCTTGGGCTTGCGCGCGATGGCCTCGCGGATCGCGCCCTCCAGCGCTTCGTCCCCGGCCGAAGCGCGCAGGGGCGCGCGCAGATCGGCCCTGTCTTCCTGCCCGAGGCACATGAAGAGTTCCCCCGTGCAGGTCACCCGCACCCGGT
>JAGRDO010000109.1 GCA_020447005.1 Paracoccaceae bacterium | reverse complement strand
GGGGGGCGGTGCGGGGGCCGGTGCGTCTGGGGCCCGCCCGGACGATCGAAGTTTAGATAATTGATGCTGCGCAGCCTTGTTCTTGCCGCGTTGGCAGGGCATTGTTTTGCCATCTGGCAGGCGCCCGGTTGAAGGGATGGGGATGGCTGCATAAATAAGGCGCAGGACGGAAAGGGCCAGAGCCGCCGATGATCGGGGCAGGTGCCCTTTTGCGAGATACAGGAAACGCAATGAAAGAAATTCTCTCCCCGAGCTATCCGGTGTTGCCGCTGCGTGACATCGTGGTTTTCCCGCACATGATCGTGCCGCTTTTTGTCGGGCGCGAAAGATCTGTCCGGGCGCTTGAAGAGGTCATGCGCGAAGACAAGCAGATCCTGCTCTCATCGCAGATCGACCCCACGCAGGACGAACCGACGGCGGATGGTATCTATCGTGCGGGCGTGCTGGCCAATGTGCTGCAGCTTCTGAAGCTGCCCGATGGCACCGTCAAGGTTCTGGTCGAAGGCAAGCAGCGTGTCCGGATCGTCGAATTTCTGAACAATGACAGATATTTCGAGGCTGAATGCGAAGCCCTGACCGAAATGCCCGGCGACCAGACGACGGTCGACGCGCTGTTGCGGTCGGTCGCCGAGGAGTTCGAGCGCTACGCGAAGGTCAAGAAGAACGTGCCGGAAGAGGCGCTGACGGCCGTTGCCGAAGCGCGCGAACCGGCGCGCCTTGCCGATCTTGTCTCGGGCCATCTTGGCATCGAAGTGGACCAGAAGCAGGAACTGCTTGAAACGCTGGACGTCGCCGAGCGGCTGGAAAAGGTCTACGGCCTCATGCAGGGCGAAATGTCGGTTCTTCAGGTCGAGAAGAAGATCAAGAGCCGCGTGAAGTCCCAGATGGAGCGCACCCAGCGCGAATATTACCTGAATGAGCAGATGAAGGCCATTCAGAAGGAACTGGGCGACGGCGAGGAAGGCCAGAACGAGGTCAACGAACTGGCCGAAAGGATCGCCGCGACCAAGTTCTCGAAAGAAGCGCGGGACAAGGCCGAGGCCGAGCTGAAAAAGCTGAAGTCGATGTCACCGATGTCGGCCGAGGCCACGGTCGTGCGCAATTATCTCGACTGGCTGCTGAACCTGCCCTGGGGCGTGAAGTCGCGCGTCAAGAAGGACCTGAGGAAGGCTCAGGAAGTCCTTGATAACGATCACTATGGTCTGGAAAAGGTCAAGGAGCGGATCGTCGAATATCTGGCCGTGCAACAGCGCAGCCAGAAGATGAAAGGCCCGATCCTTTGCCTCGTCGGCCCTCCGGGTGTCG
>JAGRDO010000108.1:5121-5924 GCA_020447005.1 Paracoccaceae bacterium | reverse complement strand
CGGCGCGGCGCGATGATGGCCACCATGCGCTGCGACCATCCCGATATCGAGGCCTTCATCGCCGCCAAGCAGGATGCCGCGCGGCTGCGCATGTTCAACCTTTCCGTCCTTGTCACCGACCCGTTCATGGCGGCGGTCAAGGCGGACGGGCCGTGGGATCTGACCTTCGGGGCCAAGGTCTACAAGACCCTTCAGGCGCGCGACCTGTGGAACAGGATCATGCGGGCGACCTTCGATTATGCCGAACCCGGCGTGATCTTCATCGACCGTATCAACGCGATGAACAACCTGAACTACGCCGAGACCATCGCCGCCACCAATCCCTGCGGCGAACAGCCCCTGCCGCCCTATGGCGCCTGCCTTCTGGGGTCGGTCAACCTCGCGCGGCTGGTCAAGGACCCGTTCGGCAAGGGGGCGGCGCTGGATGAGAAAGCGCTGGGGGATCTTGTCGCCACCGCCGTCCGGATGATGGACAACACTGTCGATGTCTCGCGCTTTCCGCTGCCACAACAGGCTGAGGAGGCGCGCGCCAAACGCCGGATCGGCCTTGGCGTGACAGGGCTGGCAGATGCGCTTTTGATGGTCGGTCTTCGCTACGGGTCCGAAAAGGCCGCGAAGCAGACCGCGGACTGGATGCACCGCATCGCGCGCGCGGCCTATCTCGCCTCGGTCGATCTCGCGAAGGAAAAGGGCGCGTTTCCCCTGTTTGACGCGGAAAAGTACCTCGCCTCGGGCAACATGATGCAGATGGACGCGGACGTGCGCGATGCCGTCGCCAAACACGGCATCCGCAACGCGCTTCT
>JAGRDO010000108.1:4865-5050 GCA_020447005.1 Paracoccaceae bacterium | reverse complement strand
GCCTATGCCTATACCCGCAAGGTGCTGCAAAAGGATGGCAGCCGGACCGAGGAAGAGGTTGTCGACTACGCCTATCGCCTCTGGCGCGAACGCTTCGGCGACACCCCCCTGCCCGACCATTTCGTGAATGCCCAGACCCTGCCGCCACTGGATCACGTCAGGATGCAGGCGGCGGCGCAGAAATG
>JAGRDO010000108.1:0-4762 GCA_020447005.1 Paracoccaceae bacterium | reverse complement strand
ATCAGGGCTGCAAGGGCTGCACCACGTACCGCCCGAACGCGGTGACGGGAAGTGTGCTGAGCGTTGCCGAGGACAAGCCGAAGGCCGGGGCAGAAGCCCCCGAGGTCCTCTCCACGGACGGCGCCGAACCGCTGACCCCGCATGGCGACGTGATCTATCTTTCGGAACCTCTCGACCGGCCGCAATCGCTGGAAGGGGCCACTTACAAGCTGAAATGGCCCGACAGCGAACACGCGATCTATATCACGATCAACGACATCGTGCAGGGCGGCCACCGCCGACCCTTCGAGGTGTTCATCAATTCCAAGAACATGGAGCATTTCGCCTGGACGGTCGCGCTGACCCGCATGATCTCGGCCGTCTTCCGGCGCGGCGGCGACGTTTCCTTCGTCGTCGAAGAGCTGAAGGCCGTCTTCGATCCGCGTGGCGGGGCCTGGATGCAGGGGCGGTATATCCCGTCGATCCTTGCCGCCATCGGTGGCGTGATCGAACGCCACATGATCGCGATCGGCTTTCTGGATGGTGAAGGGCTGGGGCTCAAATCCGACCCCAAGGCTCAGGCGATGGCTGTCGGGGATGCGCCACGTGGCCCGGCCTGCCCGTCCTGCGGCCAGTTCGGCATGCATATGATCGAAGGCTGCATGACCTGCCCCACCTGCGGCCATTCGAAATGCAGCTGAACCGGCACAGGCCCTGACGCGGGCGGCCGCGCGAACGGGCCATGCCCGTGCGAAACCTTGAAGTCGCGCGCCCGCGCCCCAGATAATAGGCATGACCACTGCGCGTCTGGCTGACGACCGGGTGTGGTCTTCTGACATCAGCTTCCGAAATCCGAAAAGGGCACATCGCGATGAGTGCACATAAACTCTTTCTTTCCGAAATCAGGAAACCGGCCGAGGAGATCGAGATCGAGCTTTGCGCCTTGCTCTTCGCGTCCGCGCTTGCCACCGAAACGGATGTGGATGGCACCATTCGCAGCCTTGACGAACAGGTGAACGGCTTCCTTGCGAAACACCCCGAATACCAGGAGAACGCACCCTTCAACTCGGATTACCTCATTGGCGTCGTGGGCGATATTCTGGGGTATCGGGGCGACAGTCTTGAGTATTTTTCGCCGGATAACAGCCTGCTGAACCGTGTCGTCGAAACCAAACTGGGCATACCGATATCGCTGGCCGCGATCTATGTTGCCGTCGGCCGGCGGCTGGGGATCACCGTCCACGGGGTCAGCTTTCCCGGACATTTCCTGATCCGGATCGTCGAGCCGGACGGAACCGGAACGCTGGTCGATCCGTTCTCGCACAAGAAAATCGGCAAGGACGAACAGAACGCCCTGGTTGGCGCGGCCACGCAGAGTTTCGGGTATTTTGATCAGTCATGGATTGCGAACGCACATCCCCACGATTTCCTTGTGCGGATGCTTGAAAATCTCAAGAACCTCTATCTGCATGCAAAGGATGTGGGTTCGGTGATGCTCTGCCTGGATTTCCAGCTGCTGCTGAAGCCGGATGACGAGCGGTTTCTGACGCAGTTACAAGCGCTGCGCGACAACACGGCCGGGGATCGTGGCCAGGGGCGGCTGAACTAGGGGCTGGCCGCGTGCCGCGACACCGGATCGGCGCTGGCCGGGTGAAGCCTGGATGTGAAACATCCCTTCCGCTGACAAGACCGGGGGTCTGACACAGGCCTCCGGTCCCGGCGGGCGGGCAACGATACGGCTGCCCCCGATGGCGGGGGCAGCCGCGACGTTTCAGTTGGTCTTGCGCAGATTGCTCGGGCAACTGCCGGGATCGCCCGCGCGGCCGTATTTGCGGATCGAGATATAGCGGCCGGCCTCCCAGCCGACGCAGTGATAGATCACGATATTCGCGCGCAAAAGCCCGCCCGCCGTTCCGCCGATCACGTAGGAAAAGGCGTTGCCGATGGTCTGGGCCTTGCTGGAATGACTTGCGAGTACCGGCGATGCCGAACCGACGCCCAACAGGGCTGCCGTCGTGATTGCAGTGATTGCGGCCTTCCGGGCCAGTTTCTTGTAAAACATGATCTTTCCCCTTCCCTTTGCCGGCCCCGTCCAGACGAACCGCTATTCGGTCAGCCGGCCAATGTTGCTGCTAAGAAAACCAGATCGATCGTAAAGGCCGGAACACCAATTGAGCCGGCTGCCGGACCGATAGGGGAAGGGGCGCCCGATATGCTATCTCGGGCGGATGTTATCGCTTAACAGGGGCCGGCTTGCCCGTCAGGTTTCGGCGCTGGCGCGTTCCCTGGAAATCCGCTCGGCCTCCTTGCCGTAGATTTCCTCGTAATGGTCGAAACTCATTTCGTGCCAGGCCGTGCCCTGCGTCGCCGAGCCGAGCGCCATTGCCAGATCCTCTTCCGCCGACGCGGGCAGCAGCGCGCGGAAAATGTCCCAGCCACGGAAATCGGGATCACGGTCGAACCCCAGGACCTGCCCCTTTAGCGACGAGATCAGCGACACCATCGCGCCCGAATAAACCGATGGCACGTGGATATCCACGCGTTCGATCGGTTGCAGAAGAATCGGTCCGGCCTTTGCCAGCGCCTCGCGCAGCGCCATGCGGCCGGCGGTGCGGAAGGCGAAGTCGTTGCTGTCGACGGCATGGTGCTTGCCATCGGTCAATGTCACGGCGACATCGGTGACCGGAAAGCCCAGAGGGCCCTTGTCGAGCGCCTCTCGCGCACCTTCCTCCACTGCGGGAATATAGTTTCTGGGCACCGCACCACCCTTCACGACCTCGGAAAACCGGAACCCGTCGCCCCGCGCGGCGGGGGCGACCGTCACCGCGACATCGGCGAACTGCCCTGCCCCGCCCGATTGCTTGCGGTGGCGGTATTGCTCGTCCACACGCGCCGAAATCGTCTCCAGATAGCGCGGGGCGGGCACCTCGGTGGTCACCTCGACGCCGAAATCCTCGGCCAGAGCGGCCAGAACCTGGCGTTCATGCATGACACCCTGAAGTTTCAGCACGGCATGGCCGCTGGCCTGATCCTGCCCGAGCACGATCATCGGGTCGGCTTCGGTCAGGCGGCCCAGCGCGGTGGACAGGCGAACATCGTCGCGTTCGCGCAGGGGAACCGCGATCCGCGCCAGCGCGGGCGGGCAGCCGCGCCCCCAATCCGGCACCCTTTCAGCCGCCGATGCCGTAAAGACCCTGCCCGCGCCAAGCTGGTCGGATTTGACGGAAATCCCGATCTCTCCCTTGCTCAGGCCGTCAAGCCCGGCCTTGCCGCCGATACCGGCAAGCCCGCCAAGCCCCGCGCCGCCAAGCTGCGCGCCCTGTGCCACGCCGTCGCCAAGCGCGCGCAGCATCACGCATTTGCCCAGATGCTTGCGGTTTTGCGCATGGAAACCGACCGCCAGCGCCCCGGAAACCCCCAGCCTTTCGGTCAGAACATCCACATTCGGGGCCTCATGCCGCAGGGCTTTCATCAGGCGCAATATCCCGTTGCGATGGCTTGCCGACCCCATGAAGGCCGGAATGACGTCACGGTGCTGGGTTTCACGGCGGGCGATTTCGAAGAGGGCGCCGGTGGCCGGCTCGTGATCCTCGATCAGCTCTTCCAGAAGCGCGTCGTCATAGTCCGACATGTGCTCCAGCAACTCGGCGCGCGCCTCGTGTTCGCGTTCAGTTTCGGATTTCGGCATCTCGACCAGTTGCGAAGGCTGGCCTTCGCGATAGCGCCATGCGCGTTCAGAGATCAGATCGATGGCCCCGATGATCTGACCGCCTTCGCGGATCGGGATCTGCCGCAGCACCACGGTATGCCCGGTATAGGCCTGCAGGGCGGAAACGATATCGCGGACCCGGCCCTTCGGCGCATCCATCCGGTTGATGAAGATGAAACAGGGGACATTGGCCGCTTCGACCGCGCGCAGCCAGGGGGCTGCCAGCACGGCTTCGTCAGGATCGGGCGAGACACAAAGGACGGCCGCGTCCGCAGCCAGAAGCGCGGCCCCGCCCATCCGGGCGAATTCCGGTCCTCCCGCCACATCGATCGCTGTCCAGTCCTCGCCCATGAACGCGAATTGCGTAAGTCCGATATGGCCGGCCGCTTCGGAACGCGGATGCGCGTCCTCCAGCGCGGCCAGCGCGTGGACAAGCTCGGTCTTTCCCGACTGGGATGGCCCCAATACCGTGAAACAGCGCATGAATGTTCCCCCCGAAAGCACGGAGCAGGATATTGCCCGCATCCGGCCCCCTCCCGTGCCTTCCGGGGAACCTCGCGGCCGCTTCTGTCAACATTCGGCGTCAAAGGCGGTCGGGTCAAGGCAGCGTGTGCGTTTCCGGTGAATTTCACGGATACCCCAAATCGCAGACACGCCGCGGCCAGCGTCGGGCCCGGCGCGACATGCGCCCCGCCCCAGTATTTTTCCCCGGATCCTCCCAGAGGTCTTTTCACGCTCTCCCATCCCCCCTAAAAGGCGCGCATCCGTGCACGCACTGCCCCGGGGGATGGAATGTTCGAACCGCAGATCACCGACGACCTGATCGCCGCCCACGGTCTGAAGCCGGATGAATATCAACGCATCCTCGATATCATCGGGCGGGAGCCGAGCTTTACCGAGCTTGGCATCTTCTCGGCCATGTGGAACGAGCATTGTTCCTACAAGTCCTCGAAAAAATGGCTGCGTACCTTGCCGACCTCCGGCCCTCAGGTCATCTGCGGCCCCGGCGAGAATGCGGGCGTCGTCGATATCGGCGACGGGCAGGCGGTGATCTTCAAGATGGAAAGCCACAAC
>JAGRDO010000107.1:8185-10819 GCA_020447005.1 Paracoccaceae bacterium | reverse complement strand
TGGACCTTGAGGCGGTCATGGAAGAAGGCGAGGAGGTCAAGGACTGTCGTCGGTACCTGCCTACCGTTCCATTCCGTTGTTACCGTACCGCTAGCCACCATCCGGTCCAAACCGGACTCTTGCGCAGCAGCGAGCCTGCGCGCAACCTCTTGATCCTGTACGACTGCGAGCTGCATTTTCAGCGGGAATGCCAGAGCAATGCGCAGTCCATTCCCCAGGACCAACCGGATCACCCCCAGCGCCGCCCGTCTCAGCGCGAACGGGTCCTTCGAGCCTGTCGGTTTCTCATCAATAGCCCAGAAGCCGGTCAGCGTGTCGATCTTGTCGGCCAGCGCGACGGCGACCGAGACGGGATCGCTTGGTACATCGTCGGAGGGGCCGAGGGGCTGGTAATGTTCCTTGCAGGCATTGGCCACCGCCTCGGGCAGACCGGCGGCCTTGGCGTAATAGACGCCCATCGTGCCCTGAAGCTCGGGGAATTCGCCGACCATCGCCGATTGCAGATCGGCCTTGGCGACACGCGCGGCCTCTGCCGCCAGATCGGGCTTCGCGCCGACGAGGGGGGCGATCTCGCGCGCCAGCGCCTCGATCCGGGCGATACGATCGGCCTGCGAGCCGAGCTTGTTGTGGAAGGTGACGCTGGAAAGGCCAGCGGACATGCCTTCCATCCCGCCCTGCGCGATGGTGCGCAGATCGTTTTCCCAGAAGAACTTGGCATCTGAAAGCCGCGCCGAAAGCACCTTCTGGTTGCCCTTCAGGATCGTGGCCCCCTGATCCGCCGTCTCGGTATTCGCGACGGTCACGAAGGCTTCGATCCGGCCGGTTTTCGGGTTGCGGGCCGAAAAGAACTTCTGATGCTCTTTCATCGAGGTTTGCAGCACCTCGGGCGGCAGGCCAAGGAAGGCATCGTCGATCCGCCCCATCAGCACGACCGGCCATTCGACAAGGCCCGCGACTTCGCCCAGAAGCCCCTTGTCCCCGACCAGCTCCAGCCCGGCGGCGAAGGCGGCGGTCTGGGCGTCATTCCAGATATGGTTCGCGCGTTCCTCGGGGTCGAGCATCACCTTGGCGCGTTTCAGTTTCGCGGCGTAGTCGTCGAAATTCGCGACGGTGAAGGCATCGGGGGCAAGGAAGCGATGACCGCGCGTGGTGTTGCCGGCAACAATGCCATCCACGGTCAGGGGCACGATGTCCGAGCCGCTTTCATCGCTGAGAATGCAGAGGATCGAGTGCAGGGGCCGGACCCAGCGCAAGGAGCCCGCGCCCCAGCGCATCGATTTCGGCCAGGGGAAGTTGCGGATCGTGGCCTCGAGCACCTCGGCCACGATCCCGGCCGCCTTGCGGCCCGGTTTTTCGATCACGGCGAAATAGGCCTGGCCCTTGCCCGCGTCACGGACCTCAAGCTGGTCGAGGGTAAGACCCGTCGAGCGCAGAAATCCCTGAACCGCCCCTTCGGGGGCGGTCGTGGCCGGGCCCTTGCGTTCCTCACGGACCGCGCGGCTTTCGGACGAAAGCCCTTCGAGCGCCAGCACAAGGCGGCGCGGCGTGGAAAGCGCATGGGCCGCGCCATAGGTCAGACCGGCCTCGACAAGACCGTCGGTGACAAGGCGTTTCAGGTCGTCGCGCGCCCTGCCCTGCATCCGGGCGGGGATTTCCTCGGAGAAGAGTTCAATGAGAAGATCGGGCATCTACTTCTCCGCGCTTTCGTTCAGTTGCTGCCAGGCGAAGGCCTGACCATCCGGATAAACCGCGACAACGCGGTCGACGCCGGGGTGGATGTTGGTTTCCGACAGGAAGGCAACCGCGGTGCCGGTGGCAAGGTCGGCGCCGATCCGGGCCGCATCGAAACAGGGAAACTGCCGTGGCGCGATCAAAGGGTCGGCGGCGGGATATTCGGTGAAGGTTTCGGTCAGCATGGCAAGCGATATGGGCGTCGTGAAACAGGCGCGGAAGCGCAGGGGCGAGCTGTCGGCGTCGATGCCCTGAAAACCTTCGGTCGGAAGCACCTCGATGGCGCCCGTCAGCGCGGTAAGACGGATTTCAGCGGCGGCCGAGGCAGGCTCGACCGGCGCATAATACGCGTATTCCTGCATGTAATAGATGGCCAGACCGGCCAGCATTGCCGACACCACGATGAACCCTGCTGCGATTTTTCCGTTCACGCCGCGCGGCCTTCCCCGGCGCCGCCGGCCCCGGTCGTCACGAAGGCATCAGCGCATTTCTTTGCCAGCGAACGGACCCGGCCGATATAGGCCTGCCGCTCGGTGACCGAAATCACCCCGCGCGCGTCGAGGAGATTGAAAAGGTGGCTGGCCTTGATGCACTGGTCATAGGCGGGATGGGCCATGACGATCCGGCGCCCTGCCCCGTCCACCTCGGGCGCGGCGAGAATTCTTTCGCATTCCGCCTCGGCATCCTCGAAATGCCCAAGCAGCATGGCGGTATCGGCCTGATCGAAGTTCCAGCGCGAATATTCCTGTTCCGTCTGGCGGAAGACGTCACCATATGTCAGCGGGATCGGGCTGGCGGGATCGTTGAAGGGCATGTCCATCACATGATCGACGCCCAGCACATACATCGCCAGCCGTTCAAGCCCGTAGGTCAGTTCACCCGAAACCGGGTGGCAGTCATGCC
>JAGRDO010000107.1:0-8092 GCA_020447005.1 Paracoccaceae bacterium | reverse complement strand
CTTTCCCAGTCATCCTCGACAAAACGGATATCGTGCACGCCGGCATCGACCCCGATCGCGGCCAGAGACCCCAGATACAGCTCTTGCAGGTCAGGAGGCGAGGGTTTGATGATGACCTGATACTGGTAGTAGTGTTGCAGCCGGTTCGGGTTCTCGCCATAGCGCCCATCCGTCGGGCGGCGCGACGGCTGGACATAGGCCGCCGCCCATGGCCGGCTGCCCAGCGCGCGCAGCGTGGTCGCCGGATGGAAGGTGCCGGCGCCAACCTCCATGTCATAGGGTTGCAAGACGGCGCAGCCCTTCCCCGCCCAGTAGGACTGAAGCCGCAGAATGATTTCCTGGAACGAGCGTGGGGCTGTGATCGTCATGTCGGGCCGGTCCTCGGGCGAAAGCGCGTTCTCAATAGGCAACAGCTTGGGGGTGGTCAATCGGCCCCGTGCCGGTTTCGGCGTGACGCGGCCGCCCATCCTGCTACTTTCGGGACGGATTCGGGGAAAAGAACCGCAAAGGGAACGATTTGGGCATGCGATTTTCAGGCTTTCTGGCAGCATTCTTGCTGATGATTTCGACGAGTACGGCCTTTGCCCAAGACCGCTGGGTCCAGATTGAGGCTCAGCCGACGCTGCGCCAGGCCGAGGAACGTACCCGCGCCTATGCGGCCTTGTTCCCGAACACTCAGGGCTATGCGATGACGACCGGTTGGTACGCCATCGTGCTCGGCCCGTATTCCCCCGCGGAAGCGGATCGTCAGCTGGCGCAGCTTCGGTCGGAAAGGCTGATCCCGGCCGACAGCTATATCTCGTTCGGCGACAAGTTTGCCAGCCGCTTCTGGCCGGTCGGATTGCCGGAGACCACCGCAGAGCCCGCCGCGACCGATACCGCGCCGCCGGTGCTTCCCCAATCGAACCTGCCGGATGAAACGCCCGCCGAGGCACGCAGGTCAGAAGCGCTTCTGAGCCCTGAGGAGCGGATGGAGTTGCAGGAAGCCCTGCAATGGGAAGAGCATTACGCAGGCGCCATCGACGGCGCGATCGGGCCGGGAACGCGCCGGTCCATGGCGGACTGGCAAACCCATATGGGGTATGAGGCGACGGGCATTCTGACCACCGCGCAGCGATCCGAAATCGTGTCGCACTATCGCGAAGAAAAGGCGGCACTTGGCCTTCAGACGGTCATCGAACAAGAGGCCGGCATCGAGATCACGCTTCCGACGGCCCTTGTCGAATTTGATCGTTACGACCCGCCCTTTGTTCACTACAGGGCGCGCAACGGCTCGGGTATTCGCGTCCTTCTGATTTCTCAGGACGGTGACATGACGACGCTTTCGGGGCTTTACACCGCGATGCAGTCGCTCGAAATCGTGCCGATCGAGGGCGACCGCCAGTTGCGCCGCACCGATTTCGTGCTGACCGGCCAGAACGCCAACTTGCGCTCGCACAGCGAGGCGGCGCTGTCGGACGGACACATCAAGGGTTTTTCGCTTATCTGGGAACCGAAGGCCGATGCGACAGCCGAAAGGATCCTGGCGGCGATGGCGGCAAGCTTCCGCCCGGCAGGCAGCCAGGTGCTCGCGCCCGGACTTGGCGAACCGCTTTCGGAAAACCGCGCGGACCTGATGTCGGGTCTGGAAATCCGGAAACCGAAGATTTCGCGGTCGGGGTTTTATGTCGGAAGCGACGGGCTGGTCGCGACGACCGCCGAAGTTCTTGACGGTTGCGCGCGGATCACACTGGATGATCTGACCGTCGCGACGGTCGCAAGCCGCGACGACGCGGCCGGGATCGCCCTCTTGCAGCCCGAAAAACCGCTGTCTCCGCGCGCGACGGCAACCTTTTCGACCGGACTGGCACGGCCGAACACGGAAATCGCCCTTGCCGGTTTTTCCTATGGCGATGCGCTGGACGCGGCGGCGATCAGCTTTGGCACACTGGCCGGGATGAACGGCCTGAATGGGGAACCCGATCTGGCGCGGCTGAGCGTTGCCGCCCTGCCCGGCGATGCGGGCGGGCCCGTGCTCGACGGGCATGGGATGGTGTTGGGCATGCTGCTTCCGCGGGGAACCGGGGCGGCCGGGCGCGTATTGCCCGACGATACCGGCCTCGCGCTGCAATCGTCGGTCATTTCCCGCCAGATCGGCGCTTTGCTTCCCGCCGGGGGCACAAAGGAAAGCACCGGGCAAGACAGCCCGACCACGCTGACGCCCGAAGCGCTCACCATGCTCGGACGCGACCTGACGGTATTGGTGTCTTGCTGGGATTGACGGCGGGGCGCTGACCCGGATGGTCGGCGCTTACGCCCGCCAGAACCGCGGCAGCAGAAGGACCAGAACCACCAGCAGCTCAAGCCGGCCGAGCAGCATGGCGACGGTCAATATCCATTTTGCCGTGTCGTTTACCGGCGCAAAATTCCCCGATGGACCGATCATTTCCCCCAGACCCGGGCCAATATTGGCGATGGCAGTCGCCGCGCCGGACACAGAGGTGACGAAGTCAAGCCCGGTAAAACCGAGCAGCACCGAAGTGATCCCGAGCGACACGACAAAAACCCCGAAAAATGCCATGACGGAAGACATGACCTCTTCCGTCACGCTCTGGCCCTGGTAGCGGGCCTTGAAGACCCCTGTCGGGGTGTGCAGCTTCTTGATCTGAACCACGACGGAAGCGATCAGAAGCTGATAGCGAAATATCTTGACAGAACAACAGGTTGATCCCGCACAGCCACCGATCAAACCGATAAAGAAGAACAGGACCAGCGGGAAGGCGCCCCAAAGCTGATAATCGACACTGGCATAACCGGTTCCGGTAATGATCGACGTCACGTTGAACACCGCTTCGCGAAACGCATGTTCGGCGTGGTCGCCATTGGCGATGACACGATAGAGCGCGATCACCGCGACAAGGACCGCGACCGTCTTCAGAAAGGCCCGGACTTGCGTGTCTTTCATCAGCGGGCGCACACTTCCCGAGATGATCTGGACGTAGAGGACGAAGGGCAGACTGGCCGACACCATATAGAATGACGCCACATATTCAGGCGCGCCCTGATAGGCACCGAACGACGCGTCCGAGGTTGAAAATCCACCGGTGGACATGGTTGTCAGCCCATGGTTGACCGCCTCGAAGCCGGACATGCCGACCAAGACATAACTGACCGCGCATGCCACGGTAAGCAGGACATAGACCACCATGATCCGGGCGGCGATCTGCGCCGCGCGGGGCAGGATCTTGCCCCCCGTGTCGAAGGCCTCCGAACGGAAGATCTGCATCCCGCCGACGCGAAGCTCGGGCAGAAAGACCATCGCCACGATGATGATCCCGACCCCGCCGAACCATTGCAGCATGGACCGCCACAAAAGCAGCCCCTGCGGCAGATGTTCCAGACCGACAAAGACAGTGGACCCGGTCGTGGTCAGGCCGGACATTGCCTCGAACACGGCATCGACCGCGCGCGCCTCGGTCGCGCCGAAGACGAATGGGAGGGCACCGAAAAGCGGCAGGATGACCCACACCCCCGTCGCGACCAGAAAGGTCTGCTGCAGGCTGAGCTTGCCCCCCACCCCGCTCGAGCAGGCCAACGCGACAAACCCGCCGGTCAGGCAGGTGATAACCGCGCTTTGTCCAAATGCATCCCAGTGCTCGGTCTCATAAACAAGGTCGGCAACCATCGGGACACACATCGTCGCGCCCAGCACGAAGCTGAGAAGTCCGATGACATAACCGACAGGCCGAAGGTCGAGCATGGTGCGAGCCATGGCGGCTGCACGCATTGGTGTCAAGCGTCGCGAGGAGGCCCGGTCAGTCCCTCCAGAACCGCGGCAGAGCCACGACGAAGACCGACAAGAGCGAGAGCCGCCCCATGATCATCGCGAGAACCATCAAGAGCTTCGCGGGATCGGGAAAGTCGATGAAGGTACCGGTAGCGGCGACAAGCGGGCCATAGCCGTAGCCGATATTGCCAATGGATGTCCACGAGGCGAAGACCGCGCTTTCAAGATCGACGCCGGTTTCGACGATCCCGATCGCAATCACCCCGAAAGACAGGATGTAGGCGCCGAGATAGAGGATGATCGCGTCCATCGTATCCTTGTCGACCGGACGGCCCGCATAACGTACCGGAGCGATGCGGTGGGCGGCGTGCAGCTTGCGGATCTCGGCGCCGAGTGCCGCCAGCGCGACCTGTACGCGAAAGACGGAAAGCCCCGCGGCACTGGCCCCGGAACAGGCACCGATAATGCCCAGCCACAAACCGACGATCATCGAAAAACTGCCCCAGCCACCATAGGTTTCCGTCGAATATCCGGTCGAGGACATGATCGAAACCAGGTTGAAAAGGCTTTCACGAAAGCTCGGTTCGACATCCGACGGGCTGGAGAGGACGCGCCACGCCGTAACCATCAGCACCGCCGCCGCGATCCAGCCGAGATAGGCCCTGACTTGCGCGTCGAACAGGATCGGTCTGGCGCTGCCCCGCATCAGCTGCACGTAGCGGATGTAAGGCAGGCTGCCGAGGATCATGAACACGACCCCCGCATATTGGGCGATCGGAGGGTAGCCTGCGAAAGATGCGGCGCGCGGTGAGAAACCGCCCGTCGATATCGTCGTAAGGCTGTGCAGGATCGCTTCCCATGCCGGCATTCCGGCCATCCGGTAGGCCACCATGCACATCAGGGTCAAAGCGGCGTAGACCGCGAAAAGTTCGCGCGCGATGTCGGTGGCGCGGGGCAGCGCCTTGCCGAACGTGTCAAATCCTTCCGAGCGGAAAAATTGCATCCCGCCGACGCGCATGACCGGCAGAAAGATCATCGCAATGAAGGCGATGCCCAGCCCGCCCAGCCAGTTCAGCATCGCCCGCCACAAAAGAACCCCTTCGGGCAGTTGATCGACCCCGACAAAGACCGACGCGCCCGTGGTCGTGATGCCCGATACGGCCTCGAAATAGGCGTCAATCAGACTGACCTTCGGCTGGCCGATGACCAAAGGCAGGGCCCCGAAGAACGGGACAGCCAGCCATATTCCGACGGTCAACAAAAACCCCTGCCGAACGGTAAGGCTTCTGCCGGAACGGTTCTGACAGGCAATCGCGGTCAGCGATCCGGCAAGGACCGACGCGAATGCCGCTTCCGCGAATGCCGGGCCGTTCCCGGTTCCCAGCCAGTAATCCACCATGAACGGCAGGATCATCGTCATTCCCAGGACGGCAATGACGTGGCCGAGAACATATCCGACTGGGCGGAAGTCAACCATGATGGCGGAGCCATGCGCGCGCTTTCAACCGGTGTCAAGTTGCAATGGCGACAAGGGCTGCGGTCGCCATTGCGCGCGGGCAGCTGTTCGCGGCACAGACGGCAAATTGTTTCCGAAAATTCAACTTGCCGAAGGCGTTAGCGCCACCATGTTTGCAAGGCCAACGGGACTGGCCTAGAAGCCCAGAAAGGGCTTTGTCCAGCGATGTATTCTCGGCGGAGGTAAAGATGGCGCGGAACAAACAGGCGGAACAAATGCGGTCTGGCAAGGGTTTCATCGCCGCGCTCGATCAGAGCGGGGGATCCACGCCAAAAGCGCTGAAACTCTACGGCATCGCGGAAACCGAATATTCGGGCGACGACGAAATGTTCGCGCTGATCCACAAGATGCGGGCCCGGATCGCGACATCGCCTGCCTTTGACGGCACACGCGTGATCGGCGCGATCCTGTTTGAAAAAACGATGGACGGCCAGATTGGTGGCAAACCCGCGGCCCAATATCTGTGGCAGGATCGCGGCGTGGTGCCATTTCTGAAGATCGACAAGGGGCTGGAAGAGACCGCGGACGGCACCAAGCTGATGAAACCCATTCCGGGGCTGGACGCGCTCTTGTCACGTGCCGTCAAGGCCGGAATATTCGGGACCAAGGAACGCTCGGTCATCGATGCCGCCAACCCCAAGGGCATTGCGGCCATCGTCGCGCAGCAGTTCGACCTTGGCCGGCAAGTTCTGTCCCATGGTCTGGTTCCGATCATCGAGCCGGAGGTGACGATTTCGATCGCCGACAAGGCCGAGGCCGAGGACATTCTGCTGGCCGAATTGAAAAAGCATCTGGATGCCCTGCCGGAAGGTCAGGACGTCATGCTGAAGCTGACGCTGCCGACCAGGGCGAACCTTTACAAGCCTTTGATCGACCACCCGCGCGTGATGCGTGTCGTCGCCCTGTCGGGCGGCTATTCGCGCGACGAAGCGAACGCGCTTCTGGCCCGAAACGCCGGAATGATCGCAAGTTTCTCGCGCGCCCTGACCGAAGGCTTGTCGGCCGGACAAAGCGACCGCGAATTCAACGACACGCTCGACAAGACGATCCAGAGCATCCGGGACGCTTCCGTCGCCGGTTGAACGAAATTACCCTGAATTTTCTGACAAGGGGGATTCACTTCGGGAATCACCTGTGCCATTCTTCGCCGAATGGGTCCGCAGAGGCCTTGAGCGAGGCAGAGCATGAAAATCAAAAGGGCACAGCCAAGCGTTGGGGCAGCAGTGTTTCTGCTGGCCGTCGGCTGTATCGGTTTTTATTTCACCTTTGCTGCCATTCAGGGTGATTTTGGCGTCTTCCGGCGTGTGGAGGCTTCGGCCGAGCGGGCATCGCTGGAAGCCGAGCGTGACCGGTTGCAGGCTGAGGTCGCACGGCTTGAAAACCTGACCACCCGGCTTTCGGACGATTACCTGGACCTTGATCTTCTCGATGAACGCGCGCGCGATGTGCTTGGCCTGATCCGCTCGGACGAGATCGTCGTTCGGTAATCCGCCGAACGGCAGGACCAAGTCAAAACAGTCGCGGAACGGCTCGCCCGATACCCGGACCGGATCGACCGCATGATCTGGACCGCGTGATCCGAAACACTGCAGGAAAAAAAGCTCGCGATTCCGCACGCATTGCGCTATGAGTTAGTTTAACGTTGAACTACTTTCATCCATTAGGAGGCTCTTGGCATGGCCGCACGAAAAAGCGCCGCAAGTTCAAACACTTCGAAAGAGGAGCTGCTGGGCTTCTATCGTGAGATGCTGCTGATCCGGCGATTCGAAGAAAAGGCGGGGCAGCTTTACGGAATGGGGCTGATCGGCGGGTTTTGCCACCTCTACATCGGCCAGGAGGCCGTTGTCGTCGGGCTGGAAGCGGCCGCCGAAGATGGCGACAAGCGGATCACGTCCTACCGCGATCACGGGCATATGCTGGCGGCCGGAATGGACCCCAACGGGGTGATGGCCGAGTTGACCGGCCGCGAGGGCGGGCTGTCCAAGGGCAAGGGCGGCTCGATGCACATGTTCTCGAAAGAAAAGCACTTTTATGGCGGGCATGGCATCGTTGGCGCTCAGGTGCCACTGGGCGCCGGTTTGGCTTTCGCGGATATGTACAAGGAAAACGGGCGCGTCACATTTGCCTATTTCGGCGATGGCGCGGCCAATCAGGGCCAGGTCTACGAGACGTTCAACATGGCCGCCCTGTGGAAATTGCCGGTGATCTTCGTGATCGAAAACAACCAGTACGCGATGGGGACCGCACAGAGACGGTCAACCTCGACCCCCGATCTGCATTCGCGCGGCGAGGCCTTTGGCATCCCCGGAGAGGTTGTGGACGGCATGGATGTGCTGGCCGTCAAGGCCGCCAGCCAGAAGGCCACGGCACATTGCCGCTCGGGCAAGGGGCCGTATATTCTTGAGATCAAGACATACCGCTATCGCGGGCATTCGATGTCCGACCCGGCCAAGTACAGAACCCGGGAGGAGGTGCAGAAGATGCGCGACGAACGCGATCCCATCGAACATGTGCGCGAGCTTCTGATTCAGGGCAAGCACGCCAGCGACGATGAGCTCAAGGCCATCGACAAGGACATCAAGGCCATTGTCAACGACGCGGCCGAGTTTGCGAAGCAAAGCCCCGAGCCCGCGCTCGAAGAGCTTTGGACCGATATCTACGCCTGAGGGGGACAGCACCATGGCAACCGAAATTCTCATGCCCGCCCTGTCGCCGACGATGGAGGAAGGCAAACTTGCAAAATGGCTGGTGAAAGAGGGCGACACAGTGTCGTCCGGCCAGATCCTTGCCGAGATCGAGACCGACAAGGC
>JAGRDO010000106.1:1572-19118 GCA_020447005.1 Paracoccaceae bacterium | reverse complement strand
CAGAGCTATTGAGTCCGCGTCCTAGCCATAGCGCCCGCTAGCCACAAACCTTTGCTGCACCTTGTTGCGCCGAGCACTAGCCGTAGGGGCAGAGACGGTGAGCAAATCTCCAGCTCATAAGTGGCATTGTTTCCGCTATGGTTCGGGTCACGCGGGGTAGACCATATACTCAGACCATAAACGTTGGGATGTATAGGGTCGCACTGGAACGCATGGTCCCCTAACCCCCAGCAATTAAAGGAGTTGTGTTCTATCTGGGAAGCATGGGGAGGTATGGTGGCAGCCCGTAGGGGAGTCGAACCCCTCTTTTCAGGTTGAAAACCTGACGTCCTAACCGATAGACGAACGGGCCGCGTTTGGCGTGCGGCGGTGTTTAGGCGGTTAGGTCGCGACTCGCAAGAGGGTTTTTGAAGAAATTCCGGGACCCGCCGCCTAAGCGCGCGCGGCATCGTCAAGCCGCAACTGCGCCCGCGCGCGTCCCTGCCAGTGATTGAGTTCGAGCCGCCCGGCAAGGTGAAAGCGCATGCCGCCATGAGCCTCCAGCAAGGGCCCCAACTCGGTGTCGAAGGCGCCGAAGGCGATGGCGTCGATGGCGGGGGACCGGCCGTCCGAAAAGCCGATCTTCAGATGGCCCTCGCCGACCCGGCGCGCATGGGTAATCGCCATGGCGCCGAAGGCAAAGCGCGGCGCGGGCGCGCCCTGCCCGAAGGGGCCGGCGCGTTCGATATCCTCGATCAGCTCCGGAGTGACCGCGCCCGGCATCAAAAGCCCGTCGATGCGCAGCGCACGCGGGCCCGCGGCCCCCGCGCCCTGACGCGCCAGAAGCTCGCCAAGCCGCGCCATCGCCGCTTCGATCCCACCCCGCGCGACGGTCAGCCCCGCCGCCATCGGATGGCCCCCGCCCCGCAGCAACAGGCCCTCCGCCGCCAGCCGCTGAACCGCCGCCCCAAGGTCGACCCCCGCAACCGACCGGCCCGATCCCTTGCCCTCGCCGCCTTCAAGCCCGACGACCACCGCGGGGCGGTTGGTGGCCTCCTTCAGCCGCGCCGCCACGATCCCCACAACACCGGGATGCCAGCCCTCGCCCGCCGCCCAGACAAGCGGGGCATCCAGCCCGCGCGCCTCCGCCTGCGCCATGGCGGCGTCACGCACCCGCGCCTCGATCTCGCGCCGCTCGCCGTTCAGCGCCTCCAGCCGCCCGGCAAGGGCCGCCGCCATATGCGGATCGTCCGTGGCCAGCAGCCGCGCCCCCAGATCGGCGGCGCCCACCCGCCCCCCCGCATTGATCCGCGGCCCCAGAAGAAAGCCGAGATGATAGGGCGTCGGCGCCCGGTCCATCCGCGCCACATCGGCAAGCGTGGTCAACCCGGTCCGCTCGCGCCGGGCCATCACCTTCAGCCCCTGCCGCACCAGCGCCCGGTTGACCCCCCTCAGCGCGGCCACATCGGCAACCGTGGCAAGGGCAACAAGGTCAAGCAGCGCCATCAGGTCCGGCCCGGCCTCACCCGCCCCGCGCAACTGGCGATTGGCCTCGACCAGCATCAGGAACACGACCGCCGCCGCGCAAAGATGCGACAGCGCACCATCCTCGTCCTGACGGTTGGGGTTCACGACGGCAAGGGCGGGGGGCAGCGTCTCGCCGCCCAGATGATGGTCCAGCACCAGAACATCCGCGCCCTCGGCCGCCGCGATCGGCGCATGGCTCAGCGTCCCGCAATCGACGCAGACGATCAGCCCGTGATCCCGCGCAAGGGCCGCCATCGCCGGCACGTTCGGCCCATAGCCCTCCTCGATCCGGTCCGGCACATACAGCGTCGCCGACAGCCCGAAATGCCGAAGCCACCAGATCAGCAACGCCGCCGACGCCCCGCCATCCACATCGTAATCGGCAAAGACGGCGATCCGCTCCTTCCGCCTCACGGCCGCAACGAAACGCCCGGCGGCGGCCTCCATGTCCTTCAGGGATCGCGGGTCGGGCAACAGGTCGCGCAGCTGAGGCTCAAGAAACCCCGCCGCATCTTCAGGCGCGACCCCCCGCGCCACCAGAACCCGTGCCAGCGCCAAAGGCAGGCCGGTCTCCTGAACCATGGCCTCGGCCAGCCGGTCCTCCTCGGGCCCCGGCCCCTGCCAGAACCTGCCCGTCACCGAATTCTCCACACCCAGAAATGCCGTCATGCGCCCCGGGGTCCAGCGCCAGCCGGCACCGCCCCGCCTTTCATCGTGGTCAAAATACCTCGGGGGTCCGGGGGCAGCGCCCCCGGCCGGTCAGCGGATCGGGTTGCGATAGATCATGCGGCGGACCGACCCGGTTTTCGACCGCATCANNAGGATCGTCTCGGTCTCGATGAAATTCGGCTCGCACCGCACCCCGCGCACGATCGATCCGTTGGTCACGCCCGTCGCCGCAAAGATCACATCCGCCCGGACCATCTCGTCGCGCCCATAGATCCGGTTCAGATCGCTGATCCCCGCCTTCGCCGCCCTTCCCCGCTCGTCATCGTTGCGAAAGAGAAGCCGGCCCCAGATCTGGCCGCCCATGCATTTCAGCGCCGAGGCCGCCAGAACCCCCTCGGGCGCCCCCCCCGACCCCATATACATGTCGATCCCGGTGATCTCGCTTTCGGCGGTATGGATCACGCCCGCGACGTCACCATCCGTGATCAGCCGGATCGCGGCCCCCGTCGCCCGGATCTCGGCCACCATTTCCTCGTGACGCGGCCGCTCCAGCACGCAGACCGTCAGATCGCCCGGCTTGCAGCCCTTGGCTCTGGCCAGCGCGGTCACCCGCTCGGTCGGGCTCATGTCAAGGCTCACGACATTCTCGGGCAGCCCCGGCCCCACGGCCAGCTTGTCCATATAGACATCGGGCGCATGCAAAAGCGTGCCGCGCGGCGCCATCGCGATCACCGTCAGCGCGTTCGGCATGTCCTTGGCGGTCAATGTCGTGCCTTCAAGCGGATCGAGCGCGATGTCGACCTCCGGGCCCTTGCCCGCGCCGACCTCCTCGCCGATGTAAAGCATCGGCGCCTCGTCGCGCTCGCCCTCGCCGATCACCACCGTGCCCCTGATCTCCAGAAGGTTCAGCTGATCGCGCATCGCGTTGACCGCGGCCTGATCGGCGGCCTTTTCGTCCCCCCGCCCGATCAGCCGGGCCGAGGCATGGGCCGCGGCCTCCGACACGCGGGCCAGACCGAGCGAAAGCATGCGGTCGTGGAATTCCTGGGCATTGGCCATGGTCGCTCCTCGTCACTCCGGTTTTGCCCGCATCTAGCCCCTTGGCGGCCGCCGGGGCAAGGCCCCAGACCCGCGATCAGACGGTTTCGATGCGGATCGCCACCGGCTCGGCGCTCACGACACCGGTCGCCGGCAGGCGCTTGAGCGCATGGTCGATCGCGTCGCGCGTCGTCTTGTGGGTCACGATCAGCACCGGCGCGCTGGTGTCTTCATGGCCGTATTGGCGCATCCGGTCGATCGAGACGCCCTCGTCGCCCAGAACCGTCGCCACCTTGGCAAGGGCACCCGGCTTGTCGGAAAGCTCCATGCGCAGATAGTAGGGCGCGGGCGAATTCGCGCGCGCGGGCACCGGCGTTGCCAGCAGGCTCGCCGGCTGGCCGAAGGTCGAAATCCGGCTTCCGCGCGCGATCTCGATCACATCCGCCATGACGGCCGAGGCGGTCGGGCCGGCCCCGGCGCCCGCCCCCCGCAGCACGATCTGGCCAACGCTGTCGCCTTCCAGAACCACCATGTTCGTGCCGCCCTGCAACTGGCCCAGCGGGCTGTCGGCAGGCACCAGACAGGGCGTCATCCGCTGCTCCAGCCCCCGCCCGGTTTCCTGCGCCACGCCCAGCAGCTTGATCCGGTACCCCATGTCCCCTGCCCGCCGGATATCGTCGATCGAGATCCGCCCGATCCCTTCCAGCTCGACATCGTCAAAGGAAACCTTCTTGCCAAAGGCGATCGCCGCCAGAAGGCTCAGCTTGTGGCCCGCGTCGATCCCGTCGACATCAAGGCTCGGATCGGCCTCCAGATAGCCAAGCCCGCGCGCCTCCTCGAAGACATCGCCATAGGGCAGTCCGGCATTTTCCATCCGGGTCAGGATGTAGTTGCACGTGCCGTTCATCACCCCCATGACGCGGCGGATCTCATTGCCGGCCAGCCCCTCGGTCAGGGCCTTGACCACGGGGATCCCCCCCGCCACCGCCGCCTCGAACCGGATCACAAGCCCTTTTTCCTCGGCCATCGCGGCCAGTTCGTTGCCGTGATGGGCCAGCATCGCCTTGTTGGCGGTCACCACATCCTTGCCCGCGGCGATCGCGGCCCGCGTCGCGTCCAGCGCGGTCCCCTCGGCGCCGCCCATCAGTTCGACGAAAACATCGACATCCTCACGCGCCGCCAGCGCGGCCGGATCGTCCTCCCAGCCATAGACCGAAAGGTCCGCGCCGCGGTCCTTGCCGCGGCTGCGCGCCGAAACCGCCGAGATCACGATCTCGCGCCCGGAGCGCGCGGTCAGCAGCGCCGCATGCGCCTGAATGATCTTCACCGTGCCGATCCCGACGGTGCCAAGCCCGGCGATGCCAAGACGCAAGGGATGTGACATGGGATGAACTCCGTATTCCGTATCGGCCACGCGCGGGCCCTCGCGGCGTGTTAGCCAGAAAACCGCCTGCTTGCAACGCGATGCATCGGAAATTCACGCGCCCGCGCCCGGCGCCCATTGCCGGCAGAGGTCAGTTGTCCTGCCCCCGCAACGCATCCGCGCGGGCGCGCAGCGCCGCCGCGGCCGCCCCCTGGCTTGCTGCGGGGTCGGTCGCGGGCATCGGCGGCACGGATGCCAGCAGCGCGTCCAGCGGCAAAAGCGCCGGGTAATCCGCCTTGGCCGCGTCGCGATCCCCCGCGCATGCGGCAAGCGCCAGCAACCCGGCAAGGGTCGCACAGCGCAGGGCCCCCGCAACTCCGATCCGCCGGCCGCCGGCCATCATCCCCTCGCCTTCCAGCCCCGTTTCCTTCGCGCCGAGATTACCCGCCGCCGATCGGGCGAACAACCGCCATCTCGCCCTTGTATTGAACGCTTGTTCAGATACTCTCGCCCCATGGCACGCAAAACCGGCTCTCACTCCGAAATCACCGGCCCGCGCATCCGTGCGGCGGCGCTCACGCTCTTTGCCCGCAACGGCTTCGCCGCCGTCTCCATGCGTCAGATCGCGGCCGAGGTCGGGGTTCAGGCCGGCGCGCTCTATCTTTACACGCCCGACAAGGAAACCCTGCTTTTCGATCTTCTGAAATCGCATATGGACGAGCTGATCGCCACATGGGACGCGCTGCCCCCGGCCGCCACCCCCCCTGCCCGGCTCGAAGCCTTCGTGCGCTTTCACATCGGCTTCAACCTCGACCGCGCCGATGCGGTCTTTCTGTCCTATATGGAATTGCGCAATCTCGGCCCGGCGAATTTCGCCACGATCGAGGCGCTGCGCCGCGATTATGAAAACCGGCTCGGGGCGATCCTGCACGACGGTCAGGCGGCGGGCGACTTTACCGCGCCGGATGCCAAGCTTGCCACCCTCGCGATCATCGCCATGCTGACGGGCGTCACGACATGGTACCGCGAAGGCGGCAGGCTCAGCCGCGACCGCGTGGGCGACATCTATTGGGACATGGTGCGCAAATCGGTCGCGGCCTGATGGCGGACCCTGCCCCTCTTCCGGGCAAATTGACCCCTGCCCCCCCCGGCCTGCGCCCCCCCGGGCTGCGCCCCCCCGGCCCGCGCCCTCCTGCCCGCAGCCCCAAGGGCGCGCGGTCAGTGGGCCGGGCGGATGAAGGTGCCGTTGCGCAGATCGGACATGGCCTGCATCAGCTCGGCCTTCGTGTTCATCACGATCGGCCCGTGCCACGCGACCGGCTCCTCGATCGGCGCGCCCGAGATCAGCAGGAACCGCACCCCCTGCTCGCCCGCCTGAACCGTCACCTCGTCGCCGGTGCCAAAGCGGATCAGCGTGCGGTTGCCGGACATGTCGCGGATGTTCACCTCGCGGCCCAGAACCTCTTTTTCCAGCCGCACGCCCTCGGGCGCGCTGGCATCGGCAAACCGGCCGGACCCGTCAAACACATAGGCAAAGGCGCGGCGATAGGTATCGACGCGAAAGCTCTTGCGCCGCCCCGGCGGCACGTAGATATCGAGATATTGCGGATCGGCGGCGATCCCGTCCACCGGCCCGGTCTTGCCCCAGAAACTTCCCACGACCACCCGCACCACCGTGCCATCGTCATCGATCACCTCGGGGATCTCGGCCGATTTCACATCCTGATAGCGGGGCGCGGTCATCTTCAGCGACGAAGGCAGGTTCGCCCAAAGCTGAAAGCCGTGCATCTGCCCCGACGCATTGCCGCGCGGCATTTCCTGATGCATGATCCCCGACCCGGCGGTCATCCATTGCACGTCGCCCGCGCCAAGGCTGCCCCGGTTGCCCAGACTGTCGCCATGTTCGACCGTCCCGGCCAGCACATAGGTTATGGTCTCGATCCCGCGATGGGGATGCCAGGGAAAACCACGCAGGTAATCGGCCGGCCGTTCGTTGCGGAAATCGTCGAAGAGAAGGAACGGATCAAGCTCGGTCGGGTCCTGAAATCCGAAGGCGCGGTGCAGATGCACGCCGGCACCTTCCACGGCGGGGGTGGCCACGCGGGATTGCAGGATGGGGCGGATCGACATTTCTCGGGTTCCTTTGCCTTGTGCTCCCCTATATAGGCTCGCAACACCGCATTTCACAGGGCCGGAAAAAACCCTTCGCATGGCAGACAATGGTGACACCCCCGCAGGCACGCATGAGGGACCGGTCCTCGCCCGGATCGAACCCGCGCCCTCGCGCCGCGTTCTGGCCAGCGGAACGGTCGGCGCCTTCGGACTGCTGCTGATTGCCCTCGGCTTCTTCCGCCCGCCCGCCGCGGTGCCGCTGCAGCTTTTCCTGATCACCCTCGGCGGGTTATCGCTTCTGCTTGCGGGGCGGGTCTACCGGGCGACCTCGGGCGCGCTGGTGCTGACCGAAACCGGGATACGCGACGGATCGGGCCGGACCGTCGCCCGGCTGGACGACATCGCCGGCGTCGATCGCGGGGTCTTCGCCTTCAAGCCGTCGAACGGCTTCGTGCTGCGCCTGAAATCGGCCCAGTCAAAGGCCTGGGCGCCGGGTCTGTGGTGGCGTCTGGGCAAGCGTGTCGGCGTCGGCGGCGCGATCTCGGGCGCCGAGGGGCGCCAGATGGCCGACGCCCTGTCAGCCCTTCTGGCGCGGCGCGACTGACCGTTTGGCGTCAGGACGAACTGTCGGACGCGACGGTGGGATCGGACGTGCCGTCGGTATGGCTGTTATCCGAAGAATCGATCGCCGTGTCATAGATACAGGCCGGATTGGACCCGTCATGCCGGTCATAGCGCACGCAGGACGCAAAGCGCGGACGTGTCGGAATGAAGGTCGTGTACCACTGCGCATTGATCCCGATATTGAAAATCGGTTCATAGGCCATGTTGGATTCGACGATGATGATATAATCGCCCGTCGCAAGGATGGGGATGCGATAGGCCTGGTTCTGGATGGTGACGTTGTCGTATCCGATGGCGGCACCGGTGGCCAGCGACCAGCCGACATTGTACTGCCCGGTATCATCGTTCCAGAACACGCTCGACACGCGCAGCCAGGTCGGCACGCGCGAAAAGGTCAGATAGTCGAACAGCGTGTTCAACCCATTGATATAGGCCTCGTCCACCGATTCCTCGGCCGGAACGCGCGAAATCAGGTCCGCCACCGTATAGGCCGCCTTCAGGTTGATGTTCTTCTGCTTGTAGGCGTCGAAGATCTGGAAGGATGCCGCATACCACCAGATCAGGAAGGTCGCCGCAATCACCCCTTCGGTGGGCATGGAGCCGCGCCGGTCTTCGCCAAAGCGGCGAACAGTCACTCTCAGTCTGGACAGAAGCGACATCTCAGCTCCCTCCCGCTACTTCGGGTTCATTGACAAAGGCCGATGACGTCACCAGCGCATAGGCCCCGGTATTGTCCTTGGGCAGATTGAGCCCGAGCCCGGTGGTCGGGAAGATCGGGTCGAACTTCGCACAGGCGCGGATCAGCATGATCTGGTCGCCCGCCCCCTGATCGAACTGGGTCGCCGGCTGCACCGCCGCGTTCCGGTCGACGCAGATCGCGCCGGAATTCAGCGGCTCCCATGTCACGGTGCTGACCGGGCGCAGCTCGATCAAAAGCACATTCTCGCAATCCGGGATCAGCGCCGAGTGATCGCAGACCAGTTGCTTGAACTGGTCATGCGTGACATCCGGCAGATAACCAAGGCGCAGATCGCGCACCGTCAGGTCAAGCGCGCGTTCCAGCATGACATGGCGCGTCATCAGCATGCCCATTTCCAGCGACGAAACGACCAGGGTGATCAGGAACGGCACGAAGATCACGAAAGGGATCGTCGAGGTGCCGTCCTCGTCATCGCGCGCGCGCCGAAGCCAGGCCCGAAGGCTCGATAGAACAGGGCGTGCCATCAGTGGGTCAGCCTCAGCTTGTTGATCGAGTTCACGATGCCGTCGAAGGCGTCGTTGATGTCCAGCCCCTCGACCTCGTAATACCCCGCGTTCTGGCACGCTTCGAGCAGCGTCTGACCATCCGAGGGCGCCTCGAACGCGATCGTATAGATACGCAGCCTCGAACTCGCGCTTTTCGCGGCCGAACAGATGTCAAGCGTCCGGGTATCCTTGGTCGAATAGATGTAGGTCGTCATCTCGGGGTCCCTGACCGATGCCGGACGGTACTGGTTGCGCATGCCGCGGTCGCGATAGGCGCCATAGATGATGTTGTCCGAGAAGTAGTAGATCGACATCTTCTCCCAGACCGCCTGCCAGGACATCGGCACCGATTGGGGCGATCCGCTATAGCCATAGTCATTGCTGGTCGTCGTCGTGCAGCCCCACTTCTTCGAGCAGCTCGTCGTCGTGTAGGTGCTGTTGCCCCAAGGCTCGTTACGCCACTGATCGATCGCGAAGATATAATACTGCTTCTTGGTCGCATCCCAGAGAGAATACTGGTCGAGCGACGTGCTGTCCGAACCATAGGCCGCATTGCGCTCAAGCCGGCTCGTGCCATGATCATAGTCGTCGCGCAGCCGGTACTCGGTGGTGTTCGCGCCATCGGTCATCAGCACGATGATCTTCAGGGTATCCCCTTCCGACCACGCATAGGGGCGGCCAGAGAAATCGTCGTCCACCTTGTCGTGGTCGATCAGGTCGTCAACGACATCCTGCATCGACGGATCAAGCAGCGCCGCGCCCCATTTCATCCCGATATCGATCGAGGTGTTGCCCGAGGCCGAGAGGTTGTCGATATAGTTCTTCAACGCGCTCCGGTCACCCGAAAAGGCCATGATTTCGCGGTCCGAATCCGTCGGGCAGTTGGTCATACGGGGCAAGCTGGCCGAATAGAACGGGTCGAAATGCCCGTTGCGCTGATAGACGCGGCTGCCCGACCCGCTGCCGAACGAAACGGCCGGCGTATCGAAATCGCCCATGTCATCTTCGAATTCGATGCAGTTCGAGATTGTCTGCTCGTTGGTCACGTTGAAATAGCCGATCAGATCGTCGCTCAGCGCGACCTGGGTCGAATAGGGGATGATCGAGATCGACACCTTGCCCTCTTGGGTCGAGTCGAAAATCTGATCGACAAAGCTTTTCGCCGCAGGTTTCAGGTTTGTCAGACGGCTGTTGGAATTCATCGAGCCCGAGACGTCAAGGACAAGGGAAATCTCGATCTGGCCGACGCTCTCCTCGGCCATGGAATGCGCCGGGGTGCCCAGTTCCTGAACACCGACCATGCGCATGAACCATGTCGGCATCTCCTCGGCCGTTGTCACCTCGACAGTGCGGAATTCGCCGTTGGAACCCTGCCGGACGTCAATGTCGGCATCCGCCGGAGGGGTCAGGCCGGCCTTCACGAAATAGTCCCTCACGACCGCTTTCGGATCGAGCGTCTGCTGAAGGTCGGCCGCCGCCAGCGACGCGCGGTCGATGGTGTTCTGCAGGACCGTGCGGCGCTCTTCAAAGCGCATCAGGTCAACCGCGACACCGGCAAGGATCAGCATCATCACAAAGCAGAAAAGCCCGAAGATGACGAGCGAACCCTCTTCATCCCGGCGGAATCTCTTGATCGAAAACTTTGCGCCACCCCGGCGCAGATCATGACCACGCATACGCGATCCGATTCTCATAAGGCTTTGCATTCAATTACCTTTCCCCAGCCCACACACTCGTTAACCACACCGACAAGGCGTAACTGGTCCGTTTCATGACGAATCTATGGGGCAAAACTAGGGCTGGATTTGCGGCGAAAATGGGGCGCCGGGTGCTCTTGGCGGCCGTTGGCGCCCGATATGGAAACGACCGGCGGCAAAGCGCCGGATCATTGCCTTATCGCAGCATAATCATGCGCCTGCGAACCCGCGTGCCGCTCCCGCCCCGGCCATTACAATTTTCTCAATTCGGGACATTGAGATTGTGTTTTCTTCCGGTTCTGTTAACCAAAATTATCTAGTTCGACCGGTGCGAGACCCGGTCGCTGAAACATGCACAGGGTCGGCATTTCTTTCGTCTGCCACCCGTCTTGGAGAAGATCATGGCTGTCACCGGAGAACCAAGTTTTCGCGAATCCGTAGATATGATGTTCAACCGCGCCGTCGCGGTGATGGACCTGTCGCCCGGGCTCGAGGAAAAGATCCGCGTCTGCAACTCGACCTATACGGTGCGCTTCGGCGTGCGCCTTCGCGGCGCGCTGCAGACCTTCACCGGTTATCGCTCGGTCCATTCGGAACATATGGAACCGGTCAAGGGCGGCATCCGGTTCGCCCTGTCGGTGAACCAGGACGAGGTTGAGGCGCTGGCCGCCCTGATGACCTATAAATGCGCGCTGGTCGAAACGCCCTTCGGCGGCTCCAAGGGCGGGCTGCGCATCGACCCGCGCCAGTGGGACGAACACGAACTGGAACTGATCACCCGTCGCTTCGCCTATGAACTGATCAAGCGCGACCTGATCAACCCCGCCCAGAACGTCCCCGCCCCCGACATGGGCACGGGCGAACGCGAAATGGCCTGGATCGTTGATCAGTACAAGCGCATGAACACCACCGATATCAACGGTGCGGCCTGCGTCACCGGCAAGCCGCTGAATTCGGGCGGCATTCAGGGCCGGGTCGAGGCGACGGGACGCGGCGTTCAATATGCGCTGCGCGAATTCTTCCGCCACTCCGACGACATGAAGGCCTGCGGCATGACCGGCAAGCTTGCGGGCAAGCGCATCGTCATTCAGGGGCTGGGCAATGTCGGCTATCACGCGGCGCTGTTCCTGTCGACCGAGGATGACGCCCGGATCATCGCGATCATCGAACGCGACGGCGCGCTGCACAACCCCGACGGGCTCAATGTGCAGGCGGTGCGCGACTGGGTCGCCGAACATGGCGGCGTCAAGGATTGCCCCGAAGGCACCTATGAAGCTGATGGCGCCAAGCTTCTGGAACTCGACTGCGACATCCTGATCCCCGCGGCGCTGGAAGGCGTGATCCACAAGGGCAACGCCAAGAACATCAAGGCGCCGCTGATCATCGAGGCCGCGAACGGCCCGATCACGGCGGGCGCCGATGAAATCCTGCGCAAGAAGGGCGCGGTGATCATCCCCGACATGTATGCCAACGCGGGCGGTGTGACGGTGTCCTATTTCGAATGGGTCAAGAACCTCAGCCATATCCGCTTCGGCCGCATGCAGCGCCGCCAGGAAGAGGCGCGCCACCAGCTTCTGATCGACGAACTGGAACGGCTTTCCGCCGACAAGGGGCTGGGCTGGACGCTCTCGCCCGGCTTCAAGGAACAATACCTGCGCGGCGCGGGCGAGCTTGAGCTGGTGCGCTCCGGTCTCGACGACACGATGCGCGCCGCCTACCAGTCGATCTCGGATGTCTGGCACAGCCGCAACGACGTGACCGACATGCGCATGGCCGCCTATGTCGTGGCGATCGACCGGGTCGCGAAAAGCTATCGCTCGAAAGGCCTCTGACGGCCCCGGGCGCGAACTTGCACCGCAGCCGCGCCCGCGATCGCGGGGGCGGCTCTTTGCTGTGGACGGCTCACCCCGCCGATGTCGCGCCCTTCGGGGCCTCGGGGGCCTTCCTGTCGGGCTTGCCCGTATCCCCCCCGGCCCCGGCCGGGCCCGCCCGCCCCTTGCGCCGCAACTCCGGGTGCATCGACGCGCCAAGGATATGATCCGCCCCGTGCACGACATGGCTCGCCCGGCCCGCGATCAGCGGATCGGGCGGCGCGGCAACCGCCGGATCCTTGTCGGGATAATCAAGCGACGACAGGAAATGGCGCATGCAGTTCAGCCTTGCGCGCTTCTTGTCGTTCGACTTGATGATCACCCAGGGGGCATCGGCGGTATCGGTGTAGAAGAACATCGCCTCCTTGGCCTCGGTATAATCGTCCCATTTGTCGAGGCTGGCCTTGTCGATGGGCGACAGCTTCCAGCGCTTCAGCGGGTCGGTCTCGCGGCTGGCAAAGCGGCGGCGCTGCTCGTCGCTCGTGACGGAAAACCAGTATTTGTAAAGCCTTATGCCCGACCGGACCAGCATCCGTTCGACCTCGGGCGCCTGCCGCATGAACTCCAGATAGTCGGTCGGCGAACAAAAACCCATCACCCGCTCGACACCGGCGCGGTTGTACCAGGACCGGTCATAAAAGACCATTTCCCCGGCCGTCGGCAGATGCTCGATATAGCGCTGGAAGAACCACTGGCCCTTCTCGATCTCGGACGGCTTGTTCAGGGCCACGACCCGCGCGAAACGCGGATTGAGGTGCTCCATATAGCGCTTGATCGTACCGCCCTTGCCCGCCGCGTCGCGGCCCTCGAACAGGATGACGAACTTCTGGCCGGTCTCCTGCGCCCATTTCTGCACCTTCAGCAACTCGGCCTGAAGCAGAGCCTTTTCCCTTTCGTAATCGACCCGCGAGATCTTGCGCCCATAGGGGTATTTGCCGGTTTCAAAGGCGTGGCGGATCGCGTCGGCCGTGATCACCGGGAACCGTTTCGGCCCCGTCCCGCCACTGTCCTTCGCCCTTGCGGGCGGTGACGCGGGCGCAGTGATGTCAGCGGCGGCTTCGGGTATCGCGTTTCCGTCGGTCATTCCAACTCCTTTCCCTGTCATCCGCCCAGTATCGCGCGGGCCGCCCGTCACCGCCTTGACCCGTGTCAAAACCGCCGATCCCCGCTTTCCGGCGGGCAAAACCCGCGCTATCTATGTCGCCAAAGCCCAAGCGGAGACCTTCATGCTTACGATCTATGGCGTCTATCGCAGCCGCGCCTCGCGCAACTTCTGGCTCATGAACGAACTTGGGCTGGAATTCGACCATGTCCCGGTGATCCAGGCCTACCGCCTGCCCGATCCCGCGGCCGAGGATGCCCCCTTCAACACGCTCTCGCCGGGTTTCGTCGCGATCAGCCCGGCAGGGGCCGTGCCGGTCCTGCGCGACGGCGATTTCGTGCTTTCGGAATCGCTGGCCATGAATCTTTACATCGCGCGCAAGGCGGGCGGGCCGCTGGCCCCCGCCAATGACCGCGAAACCGCGCTCATGGAACAATGGGCGCTCTACGGCATGACGGCGATCGAACCGCATGCCCTTCAGATCATGTTTGCCCTTGCCGAGGGCCGTGACAAGACGCCCGAAGGCGCGGCGGGGGTCGCCGACAGGGTGGCGCAGCTGCGCCGCCCCCTCACCGTCCTGAACGCCCATCTGCGCGATCATGGCCACATGGTCGGCGGGCGGTTTACCGTGGCCGATATCAACATGGCCGAGATTGTCCGCTACGCCCAGTCCGCGCCGGGGCTTCTGGCGGGCTATCCCGCGATCGACGCCTGGCTCGGGGCCTGCCAGGCGCGCCCGGCCTTCAAGGCGATGTGGGAAAGGCGGCTGGCCGAACCGGCATAGGGCAAGGCCGGCGCAATCCCTTATCCGCCGCCCCGGTCCAGCACCTCGACGGCAAGGATTGTCGGCATGTGCCGGGCAATCTCGTGCCAGGTGTCGCCCTCGTCGAAACTGGCGAAGACCGAACCGCTGTTGGTCCCGAAATAGACACCCGCCGGGTCGCGCGCGTCCCCGCCCATCGCCTGCCGCAACACGGTGAAATAGCACCCCTTTTGCGGCAACCCTGCCCGGCAGGCCTGCCAGCTTTGCCCCCCGTCGCGCGACCGCCAGACGGCGGCGGCGGCATCGGGCGGAAAGCGTCCCGCCATGTCGCCGTTCAGGGGGAGGGTCCAGATCGTATCGGCATCGCGCGGGTGCACGCGGATCGGAAAGCCGAAGGTCGATGGCAGGCCCGGGGTGATGTCATCCCAGCTTCGCCCGCCATCCGATGAGCGCCAGACCCCGTGATGGTTCTGCTGGTAAAGCAGATCCGCCTTGCCCGGCGCGCGCATCATGTTGTGCACGCAATGCCCGGTTTCACCGTCGCGCGGGGCGGCCGGATGGTCGTGATGGCCGCAGTCCCCGGCATTCGACAGCCGGTTGCGCCTGTCCCATGTCGCGCCGCCATCCTCGGTGGCAAAGACACCGGCGGCCGAAATCCCCACCCAGAGCTTCTTCGCGTCAGAGGGGTCCGACACGATCGTGTGCAAGACCAGCCCCGCCGCACCGCCTTGCCAGCTTGCCGCCGACGGGTGGCCGGTCAGCCCCTCGACCTTTTCCCATGTCCGCCCGCCATCAAGGCTTTTCAGCAGGCCCGCAGGCTTGGTTCCGGCATAAAGCGCGCCATGTGCCTGCCCCAGCGACCAGACCTGCGCGAAATCGCTGCCAAAAGGGGGCGGAGTGTCGGTCCATCCGATCATCGCGGCGAATTTCGCGTCATTGGCCGCCCAGTCATCGGCGGTGCCCCGTGTCAGCTTGGCCACTTCCCAGCTTTTGCCGCCATCGCCGGATCGCCAGACCCCGGCCCCGGTCCAGTCGCCGCCGCCCCCGGCCCAGATCGTGCCGGTCTTCGGATCGCCGATCACATGGTTGACGGGCCAGCCCGCGCAATGCGGCCCCGTGACCTCCCAGCCCGAACGATTGGCGTCTCCGTTGACCAGAAACACCCCCTTGGTTGTCCCGACAAGCACTTGAACGGTCGCCATCCCGGATCCCCCTCCGCGACTCTGCCGATGGCAGGCTACACCATTTCGGAACGGGCCATAACGGATTTGATCCTGAACCGCCTTCGCGCTCAGCCGGGTTTGCGGGCGACAAAGTCGATCAGCGCCGAACGGCCCGAATGCCCCCGGCCCTCATCGACAACGGCGTCGAAATCCTCGGCCCGCAGCACCTCCCATCCCGCGAATGCCGTGTGCAAAAGGTCGAGCGTATACATATTGGCCGCGTCCGGCGGCCCCCCGGTTCCGTAATCCACCTGCCGGGGCGCATAGCCATGCAGCAGCAAAAGGCCGCCGGGTCTCAGCGCCAGGCTGATCCGGTCAAACAGGACCCTGCGCGCATCCGGGCCGACGACCTGGATGAAAACGCCCGCCACCACGTCATGACGCTGTGACCAGTCCCAGCCGTCAAGGTCGGTGACGTGGAAATCGACCGGCACGCCCCGCGCCTCTGCCAGCTTCCGCGCCTTGGCAACCGCGTTCGGGGCCGGGTCGAAGGCGGTGACACGCAGCCCCTGCCCGGCCAGCCAGACCGAATTGCGCCCCTCGCCGTCAGCGATGCAAAGCGCGGTCTCGCCGGGCACCAGCCACGGCGCCGCGCGCAAAAGGAAATCCGCGGGTTCGGTGCCGAACAGATAGTCCTCGCCCGCATAGCGTTCGTTCCACATGAAGCTCTCCTTTGTGGCGCCTGCCGACCGTACCGCAATATTTCGCGCGATCCAGCCCCAGGGCAGGGGCGACTCTGCTTGCCCCGCCCGGCCCCGCATGGTCTAATCCACGGCCAATCAGAACCAGAGCAGTGCCATGGCCAACGATCTTCTCTCCGCCCGCGCGGACGACTATAACGCATCCTCCATCGAGGTGCTGGAAGGGCTTGAACCCGTCCGCAAGCGCCCCGGCATGTATATCGGCGGCACCGACGAACGCGCGCTCCATCACCTTGTGGCCGAAGTGCTCGACAACTCGATGGACGAGGCGGTGGCAGGTCATGCCAACCGGATCGAGGTCGAGCTTCATGCCGATTACGCCGTGACGATCCGCGACAACGGCCGCGGCATCCCGATCGACCCGCATCCGAAGTTCCCCGGCAAATCCGCGCTTGAGGTGATCCTCTGCACGCTCCATGCGGGCGGCAAGTTCTCGGGCAAGGCCTATGAGACCTCGGGCGGCCTTCACGGCGTCGGCGCCAGCGTCGTCAACGCGCTGTCCGACAGCATGGTGGTCGAGGTGGCGCGCAACAAGGAACTTTTCGAACAGCGCTTTTCGCGCGGGCTGCCTCTTGGCCCGGTGAAAAAGCTCGGGCCCACCCCGAACCGGCGCGGCACGACGACGACCTTCCACGCGGATGAAGAGATCTTCGGCCATCACCGGTTCAAGCCCGCGCGGCTTTTCAAGATGGCCCGCTCCAAGGCCTATCTCTATTCCGGCGTCGAGATCCGCTGGAAATCCGCCATCGACGATGGCGAGACCCCGCAAGAGGCTGTCTTTCACTTCCCCGGCGGGCTTGCCGATTACCTTGGCGAAAACCTCACCGGCGCCTCGACCTATGCCGACCGCCCCTTCGCCGGCAAGGTCAGCTTTGCCGAGAAATTCGGCGAACCGGGCAGCGTCGAATGGGCGATCAACTGGACGCCCGCGCGCGACGGCTTCATCCAGTCCTACTGCAACACCGTCCCCACGCCCGAAGGCGGCACGCATGAGGCCGGGTTCTGGGCCGCGATCCTGAAGGGCATCCGCGCCTACGGCGATCTCGTGTCGAACAAGAAGGCCGCGCAGATCACCCGCGACGACCTTCTGACCGGGGGCTGCGCGCTCGTCTCCTGCTTCATCCGCGAACCGCAATTCGTGGGCCAGACCAAGGATCGCCTCGCGACCGAGGCCGCGCACCGGATGACCGAAGGTGCCGTGCGCGACCATTTCGACAACTGGCTGGCCGCCGATACGAAATCCGCCGGCGCGATCCTCGATTTCCTCGTCCTGCGCGCCGAAGAACGCCTGCGCCGGCGCGCCGAAAAGGAAACCCAGCGCAAGACCGCGACGAAAAAGCTGCGCCTGCCCGGCAAGCTTGTCGACTGTTCCGCGACCAGCCGCGAAGGGACCGAACTTTTCATCGTCGAGGGCGACAGCGCCGGCGGTTCGGCCAAGATGGCGCGCGACCGCAAGTCACAGGCGCTTCTGCCCCTGCGCGGCAAGATCCTGAACGTCCTTGGCGCGGCCTCGTCGAAACTCGGCACCAATCAGGAAATCAGCGACCTGACGCAGGCGCTTGGCGTCAGCCTCGGCACCCGCTTCAATGTCGATGACCTGCGCTATGAAAAGATCATCATCATGACCGACGC
>JAGRDO010000106.1:0-1538 GCA_020447005.1 Paracoccaceae bacterium | reverse complement strand
ACCCAGATGCGCCCGATGATCGACAAGGGCCACCTCTACCTCGCCTGCCCGCCGCTTTACCGGCTGACGCAGGGCGCCAAACGCATCTATGTGGCCGATGATGCCGAAAAGGAACGCATGCTCGCCCGCGGCCTTGGCGGCAAGGGCAAGATCGACGTCCAGCGCTTCAAGGGTCTGGGAGAGATGGACGCGAAAGACCTGAAAGACACGACCATGAACCCCGAGACCCGCAAACTGATCCGGGTAAGCATCGACGACGAGTTCCCCGGCGAGACCGGAGACCTTGTCGAGCGGCTGATGGGCAAGAAACCGGAACTGCGCTTCCAGTATATCTCCGAGAACGCGCGGTTCGTGGAGGAATTGGATGTGTGAAGGGGCGAACACTGAGAGGAATTGATAATTGCGAAATTTCAAATTTGTGACCGCAGTTTTCTTTGTGGCTGCGACGGAGTGTTTTGGACAAAGCGCATGCCGCTCCGTTGCCGACGACCGGGAACGGCTAGCCTGCTACGACCTCGAAAATGGCGTTAGTCTGGTCGAACAAGATAAGGGTGAACACGGGAAATGGGAAAAAAGCGTCGAGATTTCGCAACTGACTGACGACAAGAACGTCTTTCTTGTGCTTGTCAGCGAAAACGACATATCTGCGCGCTTCGGCTCCCCCGGCCCGGCGACGATTATGCTAAGATGCAGCGAGAATACGACCGCCGCGTTCTTCCTGTTCAACGGACATTTCATGTCCGATATACAAGGCTATGGTCGCGTTGAATACCGAATAGACGATAAGAAGATGCGCACAGTCAATACTAGTGCAAGCACAGATCACGAGGCGCTCGGCTTGTGGAGCGGAGCCAAGGCTATCCCGTTCATAAAAGAGTTGTTAGAAGGAAGCCAACTTGTAGTCCGCGCCACTCCACATAGTGAGAGCGCTGTGACGGCCACATTTGATATACGCGGGATAGACAACGCCGTTGAAGAATTGCGTGAAACCTGTGGTTGGTAGAGGGTAGGTGCAAGCCGTCGGGTGCGCTTCAGCGCACCAGCCACACTCCCAACGCCCGCCGTTCCTCCCAACCTCACCACCCAGCCCGATTTGACCCGAGGCAAGTTGAGGCACTGCCTCAACGGCCGCGCCTGCCTGCCCCTTGGCAGGCGCGTAAACGCGCGCTCCCGGCCCGCCCGACGCGGGCGGGCGTTCGACCGGGAAACGGTCCACTGGACCGTTTCTGATCCGGTCTCACCGCAGGCAACCGCGCCCCGATTTACGACCGTATGGACCAGCCGAACTCCCCTTGCCCTCCGGCTTGCGCCTCCGGGCAATCGGACCGGGCGACGTGCCACTGGCACGCCCCCTGATCGCTCCTCGGGCGCCCGAACGCACAGACTTCGCCCAAATCGCCCCCCCTCCCCCTCGTGGGGAGGGGATGGGGGTGGGGGGCGCGCCGACAAACACCCCACCCGGCCCGGTCTTCGCAGACCGGGCGCCCGAACGCACAGACTTCGCGCAAAGCGCCCCCCCTCCCCCTCGTGGGGAGGGG
>JAGRDO010000105.1 GCA_020447005.1 Paracoccaceae bacterium | reverse complement strand
GAGGAATTCGACGGCTACATGTTCAGCCGCAAGAACCCCAAGGGCGTGCATTTCGAACGCTGGCGCCATGCCTATGGCTGCGGCAAGTGGTTCCTTGCCGCGCGCTGCACCGCGACCTTGGAAGTCTTCGGGACCTACCCGGCGCAGACCACCGAACCGCCAGCGGAGTTGCTGGCGAAGATCAAGGCAAAGCGCCCGAACTGGGAGGGCTACAAGTGAGCCTTCGTTCCCTTTCTTCCGGGCCGCTTGCGGACCGGACCGCGCCCGCCCGCCCCCAGGCGGGCGCGGTTCCCGCCCCCGCCTCGGCCGGGTGCGGTCCTCTGTCGTCCATCCCCTTAAACGTCACATCCCGGGAGGTCCGGTCATGAGCACGCGTCTTCAGAAGGGCGGTCGCCTGATCGACCGCGCCAAGCCGATGGGCTTTACCTTCAACGGCAAGCGGATGCAGGGCTATGCCGGCGACACGCTCGCCTCGGCGCTTCTGGGCGCGGGCCAGATGCTGGTCGGCCGCTCGTTCAAGTACCACCGCCCGCGCGGCATCATCTCGAGCGGAGCCGAAGAGCCGAACGCTTTGGTGGGTCTGGGCGAGGGCGGCCGGTTCGAGCCGAACCAGCGCACCACCACGACCGAACTTTTCGACGGTGCCGTCACGGCCAGCCAGAACCACTGGCCGAGCCTTGAGTTTGACGTCGGCGCGATCAACGACAAGTTCTATCGCTTCCTTCCGGCGGGCTTCTACTACAAGACCTTCATGTTCCCGCGTTTCGCGTGGAAACATCTGTTCGAACCCTTCATCCGCCAGTCCGCGGGCCTTGGAAAGGTGCCAGAGCACCGCGACGAGGACCGCTATGAATATGCCTATGCTTTCGCCGATCTGGTGATCGTCGGTGGCGGCATTGCCGGTCTGGCCGCCGCTCTGGCCGCCGGCAAGCAGGGCAAGCGCGTCTGGCTGATCGAGCAGACGGCCCATTGGGGCGGCCGCGCCGTCGTGGATGGCGTGCAGATCGAAGGCCAGGAGGCTGAGCATTGGGTTAGGGAAACGCTCCAAACCCTTGAAGGGATGGAGAATGTGACGCTTCGTTCACGTACGATGGCATCGGGTCTTTACGACCACGGCTATCTTCTGATGTACGAACGCATCGCCGACCACACGCCGGGCGACGGCCGCCCGCGCCACCGGCTCTGGCGGATGCGGGCCGGGCATATCGTCACCGCGACGGGCGCGATCGAACGGCCGCTTTCCTTCGCGGGGAACGATGTTCCCGGCGTCATGCTCGCTTCGGCCGTGCGCGACTATGTCGGCAACTGGGCCGTCAGCCCCGGCGACCGCACCGTCATCGTCACCAACAACGATGACGCCTATCGCACGGCGCTGGCGCTTCTTGACGCAGGGCTTTCGGTGCCTGCGGTCATCGACGCCCGCCCCGAAGCCAAGGGCGAGCTGCCCGAGGCGGTCCGCGCCCGCGGCGTCAGGGTTCTGGAAGGCCGCGGCATCGCATCGGTCAAGGGCGGCAAGCGCGTAACCGGCGTCTCGGTCTGCCTTCAGGCGGGCGAGGGCGCGGAACTGGAGACGCTTTCCTGCGATGCGGTCGCGATGTCGGGCGGCTGGTCGCCTGTCGTCCATCTCTGGTCCCATTGCGGCGGCAAGCTGAACTGGGACGAAGGGCAGGCGATGTTCCGCCCCGACCCGAACCGCCCGGCCACCGGCGCGGATGGTGCGGCGATGGTCACGGCCGTGGGCGCCGCGAACGGCATCCTGTCGGCGCATGACATCCTCGCCGACGCCCACAAGGCGGTCGGCGGCAAGGGGGCTGCCCCAGGTGCGGTCTGCGCCGACGAGGCGCCGATCATGCCGGTCTGGATCATGCCGCAGGGCGCGGGACCGGCCTTGCGCTTCAAGATGTGGCTCGATCCTCAGAACGACGTGAAGGTGTCAGACGTGCAGCTTGCCGCGCGCGAGGGGTATGAAAGCGTCGAACATGCCAAGCGCTACACCACGCTCGGCATGGCGACCGATCAGGGGAAGATCAGTAATATCAACGGTCTTGCGGTTCTTTCTGATGCTTTGGGTCAAGGTATCCCCGCGACCGGTACCACCACCTTCCGCCCGCCCTATACGCCGATCTCGATGGGCGCCATCGCCGGTGAGGCGCGGGGCGAAATCTTCCAGCCTCTGCGCAAGACGCCGATGCACGAATGGCACGAAACGCATGGCGCGCATTGGGAGCCGGTCGGCCACTGGCGCCGCCCCTATTGCTTCCTGCGGCACGGTGAAGGCGTCCACGATGCCGTCAACCGGGAAATCCGCCAGGTGCGGAACTCGGCCGGGCTTCTGGATGCCTCGACGCTTGGCAAGATCCTGGTGAAAGGGCCGGATGCGGGGCGCTTCCTTGACATGCTCTATACCAACATGATGTCGACCCTGCCCGTCGGCAAATGCCGCTACGGCCTCATGTGCAACGAAAACGGGTTCCTCTCGGATGACGGTGTCGTCGTGCGGCTCAGCGAGGATACATGGCTATGCCACACCACCACCGGCGGCGCCGACCGCATCCACGGCTGGATGGAAGACTGGCTGCAATGCGAATGGTGGGACTGGAAGGTCTATACCGCCAACGTGACGGAACAATATGCGCAGGTGGCAATTGCGGGTCCGAACGCCCGGAAATTGCTGGATAAACTTGGCGGCATGGATCTGTCGAAAGAGGCATTGCCCTTCATGGAATGGCGCGAGGGCACGCTGGGCGGTTTCCGCGCCCGGGTCTACCGCATTTCGTTCTCGGGCGAACTCAGCTTCGAAGTGGCCGTGCCCGCCTCCGAGGGCCGCGCCTTCTGGGAGGCGCTTCTGAAGGCGGGTGAGGAATTCGGCGTAACCCCTTACGGGACCGAGGCGATGCACATCATGCGGGCCGAAAAGGGCTTCATCATGATCGGCGACGAAACCGACGGCACGGTCATTCCGCAGGACCTGAACCTGCAATGGGCAATTTCGAAGAAGAAAGAGGATTATCTCGGCAAGCGCGCACAGGAACGCAGCTACATGGCCTCGCCCGACCGCTGGAAGCTTGTAGGCCTTGAAACACTCGACGGTGGCGTGATCCCGGACGGGGCCTATGCGGTGGCGGACGGGTACAACGCCAATGGCCAGCGGAACGTCCAGGGCCGCGTGACCTCTACCTATTTCTCGCCGACGCTAGGCAAGGGCATCGCCATGGGGCTGGTCAGGCACGGGCCCGACCGGATGGGCGAAGTCATCGACTTTCCGGTCGACAATGGAAAGGTCGTGCAGGCGCGGATCGTCGATCCGGTCTTCTACGACAAGGAAGGAGAGAAGCAGAATGTCTAAGGCAGTCAGCGCCTTGGGGGGCGCTTCTCACACCGGCTTTGCCGATGTCGCGGACGCGGGGCTTCGCGGCATGATCACCCTTCGCGGTGACCTCTCCTCGGCCAGGATGAAAAAGGCGGTGAAGGCCGCGGCCGGCACGGCGGTGCCTGCCGCGCGCCGGATCGAGTTGAACGGCGACAGGGGCGCGGCCTGGATGTCGCCGGACGAACTCTTGATCCTCGTGCCCTATGATGACGCCCACTCCACGGTCGAGGCGCTGGAAAAGGCCCTTGCCGGCGATCACCACCTTGTCGCCGATGTCTCGGACGCGCGATCGGTCTTCACCGTGAAGGGGGCGAAAGCGACCGAAGCGCTGATGAAGCTCTGCCCCGTCGATTTCGGGACACTGGCCGAAGGCGAAGTGCGCCGTACCCGCGCCGCACAGGTCGCGGCCGCCCTCTGGAAATCGGGCCCGGATGAATTCACGCTCGTCGCCTTCCGCTCGGTCGCGGGCTACGTGATGGGGCTTCTGGAGGTCTCGGCGCGCAAGGGGGGCGAGGTCTTCCCCGCCTGAGCTTCTTCATTGCGGAAATACCCTCAGGGGGGTGCGGGGGGCGGAACGCCCCCCTTCCGTTCGGCACCGGACTTGACCTTCGGAACCTGAAGGCGCTTATACGGGTGGAACCCTATCTCAGCGCGAAAGGAATCTTGTCATGGCCTTTACCCTTCCCGATCTTCCCTATGCCCACGATGCGCTCGCCCCGCTCGGCATGTCGAAGGAAACGCTCGAATTTCATCACGACCTGCACCACAAGGCC
>JAGRDO010000104.1:278-1602 GCA_020447005.1 Paracoccaceae bacterium | reverse complement strand
ACGCGGTGGCGCTTCTGGGTCAGAAGGTCGAGGCCTGGACTGAGGGGTAGGGTGGTCATGGGGTGCCCGTTCATGCCGGTGGGATATTGTTGCCATCTGATATAGGGTCATCAATGCGATGACCCAAACGGGCCCGCCGGAAGGATTTTCGGGCATGGGTAGACCGAATTTTAAGGTGTCTTTGGTAGTGGGTCCGGTCTGCCCGACATGCGGCCGGCCCGAAGCATGCCGCCGCGATCATTGACTTGCGTGCGTCGTTCGGGACAATAGGAACAAGGATCCACCGGGTGTGAACATGGTCGCCTTCTCGTTCTCGTTCTTGGACGTATTCGCTCTCTCCGAGATGATGGCGCCGCCTGTCACGCGGGTTTCCCTTTCTTCTGACATGGCTTCCTGGGATACAGCGACTGGAATCGGCGTGCTGACCGATGCCCCGATTGATCCGGATGATGTCGGCCAGGGGACAGCGGTCGAGATCGCTGGCCTGCTCGTGGACGTCGTCGATACGCCGGTAGTCGACGTGTCGCCCTTGCCCGCTATTGAGATGCCCTTCGCCGAACCGGGCTTCGACAATGACATGATCGCGTTTGCACCGCCTCCATCCATCTTCCCCGCCGATGTCGCCGAGGCTGTGATGTTCGGCGAACAGGACATGGACGGCGCATCGGAAACGGCTACAGGATTGTCGGTCGAGACGCCGCCGGAGGTGCCGCCGGCAGACCCGACTTTTCCTGCTACAGCGACTGGTTGGCCGGTCGAAGTGCCGCCGGAGGTGCCGCCCGGAGACCCAAGCGGTCCCGGCACTGCAACCGGCTTGCCTTGGGATCTGCCTCCGGAGACAGAGGCCGGAGACTCCTCAAGTGCGGGCACATCTGAGCACTTGGAGTTGCCGATGGGCGCCGGTGTATTCGGTTCGTTCTTCCTCACTGGCTACGTATCGCAGGATGCGGACTATCACGGAGCCTTCGATACGCTGATCTGACGGATCGACGGTCACGAGGCCGGGCTCGCCGTTCGGCCCCGGTTCTGCGCAAAATTCCAGCCTGCATTGGGTTGCAGCTACAAACCCGCGTCCTTATATACGCCGCAACGCGCCGTGACCGGCAAAAATGCCGGTTTTCGGCGTTCATGCAAGCCCGTCAGGGGCCGTTGCCGGAACGCCTTTCAAGGGTCCAGACGGCTCGCTTCAAGGAGACAATGCTATGGCAAAAGTAATCGGTATCGACCTCGGCACGACCAACTCCTGCGTCGCCGTCATGGATGGCAAGGATGCCAAGGTCATCGAAAACGCCGAAGGCGCGCGCACCACGCCTTCGATCGTCGC
>JAGRDO010000104.1:0-244 GCA_020447005.1 Paracoccaceae bacterium | reverse complement strand
GCCAAGCGCCAGGCGGTGACCAATCCCGAAGGCACGGTGTTCGCCGTCAAGCGCCTCATCGGCCGCCGCTACGACGACCCGACCGTCGAGAAGGACAAGAAGCTCGTCCCCTACAAGATCGTCAAGGGACCCAACGGCGACGCTTGGGTCGAGGTCGACGGTAAGCCCTATTCGCCGTCGCAGATTTCGGCGATGACCCTGCAGAAGATGAAGGAAACCGCCGAATCCTATCTCGGCGAGAAGG
>JAGRDO010000103.1 GCA_020447005.1 Paracoccaceae bacterium | reverse complement strand
ATCGACGAATGGCTGACCTATGCCTCGACGGAATCGCTTGGCTATTTTATGTATCAAAAGCCGAAAACGGCCAAGAGGATGCATTTCGACGTAATCCCGAAAGCCGTTGATGAATATCATCAGCAGTTGCGCGCCTTTCCCGATCAGACGATCGATCAGCAACTGGCAAACCCGGTCTGGCATATCCATAACGGCAAACCGCCGGCCTCGGACATGGTCGTGCCTTTCTCGATGCTTCTCAACCTTGCCAGCGTGGCCGGGGCCAAGGACAAGTCGGGCCTTTGGGGCTTCATCCAGCGCTACGCGCCCTCTGCGACGCCGGAGGCAAATCCGCAGCTGGATCAGGCCGCGGAATTCGCTGTGCGCTACTTCCGCGATTTCGTCGCGCCAGAACGGAAATTCCGCCTGCCCGACGCGAAGGAACGCAGCGCGATGCAGGATCTGGTCGCGCGGCTGAAGGTCTGGGATGGCGGGTTGGATGCCGAGGCCCTGCAATCCATGGTGTTCGCCGTGGGCAAGGACCATGAATTCGAACCGTTGCGCGATTGGTTCACGGCCCTTTACGAAGTGCTTCTGGGCGCGTCGCAAGGCCCGCGTTTCGGTGGGTTCATCGCGCTTTACGGGATCGACGAGACGGTGGCGCTTGTCGAACGCGCGCTGAACGGGGATCTGGTCTAGGCGCATTTGGGCCCGGCTCAGGCGTTCAGATCCTTCAGCAAGCGGCCGTGCTTTCGCACTTCGGCCAGAAGGTCGCCGAAAGTGTGTATGCCCTTGCCCTCAAGCATGGGCAAGAGTTTGAGGAAGGCATCCGCCGTCGCGATCGTATCGCCAAGGGCAGTGTGGCGCGCCTCCTCGGGAATGCGGATGGACAGCCGTTCGACCAGAGCGTCGAGCGAGTGGTTTTCGGTCTGCCCGTAAACCACCGCGGAAAGCAAAACGGTATCAAGAACGGGGTGATCGAACCTGCGGCCGAGCATCCCCTCGCGCCGTCGCAGGAATGTCATGTCGAAGGGCGCGTTATGCGCGATCAGCACGGCCTCTTCGGCGAAACCGTGAAATCGGGTCAGCACGTCACCGACGCTCGCGGCGCCTTCGACCATCTCATCGGTGATCCCGTGAACCGCCGTCGCGCCCGGCGGGATCGAGCGCCCCGGATTGACCAGCGCGTCAAAGACTTCGCCCACGATCCTTCTGCCATTGACCAGACGCACGCCCGCGATCTGAACGATCTCGTCGCCCTCGTCCGGCAGCAGGCCAGTGGTCTCCGTATCGAACACGACATAGGTGAGCGCCCGCAACGAAGTATCGGCAAGGGCGCGGCTGGTCTGCGCGAAGAGCAGATTGAAATCGTAGGTCACCGTACGCGACAAGGGGGCGACATTCCGCTCTGCGCGGCGGGCGGCGCGCAGGGGCAGCCTGATCATCGCACGTTCGCCTGCGGCCTCGGGCCAGCATTCGGTCGCGTGATTGGCAAGGATCGCCTGTCCCGTCAGGTCGGGCATGGTGGGGTCGACCGGCAAGCCCAGCCATGTGTCGAGCACACCTATCGTGACGGCCGGCCCCTTCCACGAAAGATCGATTATCGCGCCGGCTCCATCCTCGCCAACGGTCAATGCGAATGTATCGGCATGCCCCGCCCTAGCAACCTGTCGGGCAAGCTCGGCCATCAGCGCAACGATTTCAAATCCGTCGCAACGCAGGATCAGCGGCGCGTCTTCCCCGGGAACAGCCGTCGCCGCGTTCAGCCCGAGCGCCCCGATACGCGCGGAAAAGCCGTCAGTCAGATCATCCGAGCGGGTGGCGGGAAGGGGGGACCATCTGCCCCGGTCCGCCTCGTAACGCTGGCCAAGCTCGGTGATCGCGGTGACCAGTGACTTCGCTTCTCCGATCAGGGCATCAGTCAGTCGCGGGTCCGGCTCGGCGTGGTCGGACAGCACACTGATTGTCGTCTGAATGCCCGCAGCCGGGCGGCGGACGCGATCGAAGATCTCGGCCAGCAACCGATCCTGCCCCCCATGGGTGGCAATGTCCGCGGTCACGTCGCGCAGGGTCAGGACATAACCCTGCCCGCCCCCCATCGGACGCATCCGGCCTGAAAGGATGCGGTCACCGCCGGTCGTTGCCACCATGAAATCGGCAGCACCCTTTCCGGCATTGCTGCCCTTCAGGCGTTCATGCGCATGGCGAATGGGCGCTTCGCGCAAAAGCGAAAACAACGGCCTGTTCAGGCCCGGCCCGCCCATTGCGCCCAGCATGTCCACGGCCGGGCCGTTGTAAAAAACGATCTGATGCCGTTCGTTGCAAAGCAGAACCGCCGCCGGTACGTCTGCCAACAGCACTTCCAGCCGGGCCTTTTCTTCGGCGATTTGGGCTGTCTCGCGCTGCACGGCCCCCGCCAGCTCGTCCCTCGTGTCGGCAAGCGCGGTCGCGAGGGCCTCGGCGGCCGGGCCAAGATCGCCAAGGTACTGGCCCGGTCCCGGGTCGAAAGCACCGGGCTTGTCGGCATGCGCCTGCGCGCGCATCCCGGCCGCAAGGCGCCCCAGCGCGCGTCCGACATGTTCGTCAAAGAGGAACCAGACCCATGTGACCGTGCACAGAAGGCCAAAGCCTGCGATCGTCCCGGCCAGAAGGAAACTCGCGGCAGGCCCCGCTTCCTCCATCCGCTGCAGACCCAGCCAGGCCCCTCCGATCAGCGACCCCAATCCCCCGATGGCGATCGCAGCGAAGAAGAGCAATAACCGCTGGCGCAGGCTCAGCCGTTCACGCATTGCCTCCGGCCCCCGGGTCCAAGAGCCGCCGCACCTCCTCTCGCAATTCGGTCAGGTCGAAAGGTTTGGCGATGAAACCATCGGCCCCGAGCGCCAGCCCCTTGCGCCTTTCCATCGCGGACCCCCGGGCGGTCATCATCAGTATCTTCGTTTCCTTCAGCGCGGGGTCCATGCGCACGTTCTGGCAGATTTCATATCCCGACACTTCGGGAAGCATGACGTCCAGCAAAACCAGATCGGGAGAGGTTGCGCGGATACGGGGCAAGGCATCGGCACCGCTTGCCACGCGGTCATGCTCGTAACCGGCGCGCGTCAGCACATAGTCGAGGGCAAGCGCGATGTTGTCTTCATCTTCGACGACCAGCACCCGATGTCTCAGTTTGGGCTCAACCATCCTGACCTCCATTACACGCGGCGGCGACAAGTGGATCGTCGGCAGCGTTTACCCATTCTGCGCCTTTCAACACGCCATCCGCCGTCAGCGACGCCCCATCGAACAGATCGGCACGCGCGGCCTTGTCGCAATCGAAAGCTTGCGGAATGCGGCGTTCAGGTAGCCAACGCTGGAATACGATCGCGTTGGCCGCAAAGATCTGTGGATTTGCCGGTGAACGGGCGGCATTTGCGCGGTCAACCGCGATAAAGCGTGCGACGGTCGGGAAGAGATAGCTCCAAGGTCGGTACATCGCGCTCTCGGCCGGGGCGCTGGCCACAACGACCCCGTCGGCCAATGCCGCGCGCATCCGTGGGTACCAGGTGTATTCGTTCCAGATCGCATATCCCAGCATCGCCAGACCGATACTTGCGGGCATGGCCCATTTCGGCAGCCGCCGCCCGAAAAAACGGGGGCCAAGATGATTTGCCACAATGATGAGACAGGCCGCCCCGGCGCCGGCGGCAACCGTCGCGATGAAATCCGTCAACATATACCCGCCCCTTTCACGACAAGACCCCTTTGCCATGGCCAATGGCCGATTGCATCGTTCTTACGACGACGAAAGCATCGCGCAGATGGCTGCGTTCGAAATCCGACAGGCTGGCCGGGTCAAGGAAGTTGTCGGGCTTTTCGCCCATGCGAACCATTCGTGCCTGATGGTTCAGCCGGGTTTCGGCGATGAGATCATAAGCATCCAGAAGATCACGACCACCCGAGATCGAGACGATCCCGGCCTCTGCCGCCGCAAGCAGCCGCGAGCGCGTGTTGACCGGGCTCAGCTTGCCTTGCAGCGCATAGACGCGGGCGAGGTCGGTCACAGGGACGACACCCGAATGCTTCATGTCTATGCGGTTGCGGTGCTCGCCGGCGCGTATCGTTGCGAAGCCCCGGATCAGGCCCAGCGGCGGAGCGTGCTTTAATGAGTTGCCGATCATGTGAGCGGTGAAAATTGAATTTTCCGCCGCCGCCGCAAGGGTGTCTTGCTGCAGCCCCGTGAAAAGCGATGCATCCCCCCCGATCGGGCGCAGATCGAACATCACCGATGCCAGCATCTGCGCTTCGGGATTGGGCGTCGCGATCCAGCCCCGGAAATAGTCGCGCCAGACATGTACCGGCTGACACCAGCGGGGATTTGTCGCCATCATGTCGCCAGGACAATAGACATATCCACTGGCGTTGAGCCCGTCCGAAACGATCTTCGCCAGACTTTGGAAATAGGCCATGTCGTCATCAGTGACGGCATCATTCAGCATAAGACAGTTGTCTTGGTCGGAGACCCCGGTCTGTTCCTGTCGTCCCTGACTTCCGCATGCAAGCCAGAGATACGGCACGGGCGGGGGGCCAAGCTCTGCCTCGGCCATGGACAAAAGCCGCCGCGTCACGGCGTCGGCAATGTCGGTTATCAGACGTGTCGTTATCTCATGCGCCTGATGGCCGCCGACCAGCTGAACCAGCAATTGCGGGATACGCGCCGTGACCGCGGCCATTTCCCCAACCGTCCTGGCGCCGGACAGGTCGCGGATCAGCACCGCGGACGATAGTGCCTGAAACCGGGTCAGATCGGTCTGGGTAACCATCCCGACAAGGCGCCCCTCGCGCAGAATGGGCACATGGCCGATCCGGCGTTCCAGCATCAGGTGCAGGATGTCGGTGCCAAGCGCGTCGGGGGACAGTGTGATCGGATCGGCGGTCATGACCGACGAAATCGCGCCGGCCGGGTCGCGCGCATCGGCCAGTACCCGGTTCGTCAGGTCGCGCGTCGTGACAATTCCGACCAGCCGGTTGCCGTCTTCGACAATGCCAAGGCTGGAAACGCCGGCATCCCGCATGGTGCGGGCGGCTGTGGTTATGCTTGTGCCGGGCGCGCAGGTCACCGGATCCCGCGCCATGAGTTCCGACACTTTCAGCGCGGTCAGGTCGGCCGCCCTGGCCTCGGCGCTGCGTGCGCGCGAAAAAAAGCGCTCGAAGTTCGGATGATCGGCAATCAGGCGCCGAAATTCTTCGACCGGCAGCATCAGAAGCTGACTGTCCGTCGCCGTTCTTGCCGACGTCGCCGCAATGCCATCGCGCATCAGCCCGCGTTCACCAAAGGAATTTCGCGGACCCAGAAGCGAAACCAGCGCCCCATTGCGATCAAGTATCTCTATGCTGCCGTCCAGAATAAGGAAAAGGCCGCCCATGGGTTCGCCGAAGGCATAGACCTCGGCCCCTTTGGCAAGATGTCTGCGGCTGAAGAAACCGGCGACCCGCGCCAGTTCGTCCCGCGGCAGGCTGTCGTAGGGATGGACCGTTTCGAGAAAACTAAGAATGCTCCCGGTTTCGGTCACCAGCAATGCCCCCTTGGTTGGGGCGCGCCCCCGGGTTGCCCCGGGGACGCGCCAGATTGATCAGGTTCAGTGACCGATCGCCGCGCCCGAGCCTTTCGGGATGCGGATCGAATCCACCAGATCCTGGATTTCCTGCGGCGTGTCTTCGGTCGCGTTCGACACCAGATAGGCAACCACGAAGTTCACCAGCGCCCCGACCGAGCCGAACGAGGTCGACTTGATCGACAAGAGCAGCGGATCACTGTCGCTGAAGCTGTTGGTATCCGGGATGAAGAACCAGCCCTTGTGCAGGAAGATGTAGACCAGGGTCACGATCAGACCTGCCAGCATCCCCGCGACGGCACCCTTGTTGTTGATGCGCTTGGAGAAGATGCCCATCAGGATCGCCGGGAAAAGCGATGCCGCCGCCAGACCGAAGGCAAGCGCCACGGTTTGCGCGGCAAAACCCGGAGGGTTAAGGCCAAGATAGGTTGCAACCGCGATCGCCACACCCATCGAGACGCGGGCCGCCATCAGTTCGCCTTTCTCCGAAATGCCCGGATTGATCTGACCCTTGATCAGGTCGTGGCTGATCGCCGACGAGATCGCAAGGAGCAGGCCCGCAGCGGTTGAGAGTGCCGCGGCAAGACCGCCAGCCGCGACAAGCGCGATGACCCAGCCCGGCAGGTGCGCGATTTCAGGGTTGGCCAGAACCATGATGTCGTTGTTGACCGTCAGTTCGTTGGCATCCTTGTCGCCGACATACTGGATCATGCCATCGCCGTTCTTGTCCTCGTACTTGAGAAGACCGGTCTTAACCCAGTTGTTGACCCAGGAAATGTCCGCGCCTTCCGCGTTCACACCGGCTTCGATCGCCGAAACCTGGATCGCATCGCCGCCCGTGCCATTCGGCCAGAAGGTGTTGATCAGGTTCAGGCGCGCCATCGCGCCGACGGCCGGGGCCGTCAGATAGAGAAGCGCGATGAAGACAAGTGCCCAGCCGGCCGAGGAACGCGCGTCAGCCACTTTCGGCACCGTGAAGAAGCGCACGATAACATGCGGCAAACCCGCCGTGCCGATCATCAGCGAAACCGTGAACAGGAACATGTTCAGCGTGGTATCGGACTGGTTCAGATAGGACTTGAAGCCGAGATCGGTCACCAGACCTTCCAGCGTCTGCAGGATCGGCTGACCAGAGCTGACGTCGTTCGAGAACAGGCCGAGCCCCGGAATGGGGTTGCCGGTCAGTTGCAGCGAAATGAAGACCGCCGGGATGGTGTAGGCGACGATAAGCACGACATACTGCGCGACCTGCGTGTAGGTGATGCCCTTCATCCCGCCCAGAACCGCATACATGAAGACGATTGCCGCGCCGATGAAGAGACCCGTGGAGGACGACACTTCAAGAAAGCGCGAGAATGCGACGCCGACACCGGTCATCTGGCCGATAACATAGGTAATCGACGCGGTGATGAGGCAGATAACCGCCACAAGACGCGCGGTCGGGGAATAGAAGCGGTCGCCGATGAACTCGGGCACGGTGAACTTGCCGAACTTGCGCAGATA
>JAGRDO010000102.1 GCA_020447005.1 Paracoccaceae bacterium | reverse complement strand
GCCCACCGGATCCGCGCCTGCCGCCTGTGCGCCGCCGACTTCGCGCTGACCGCGACCCGGCACGAACCGCGCCCGGTGGTGTGGTTTCGCGCAGGTGCGCGTATTCTCATCGCAGGGCAGGCGCCGGGTCTGAAGGTCCACGAATCCGGTGTGCCGTTCGACGACCGCTCTGGCGACCGGTTGCGCGACTGGCTGGGGCTTTCGCGCGATGAATTCTATGACCGCGACCGGGTGGCGGTGGTGCCGATGGCCTTCTGCTTTCCGGGCTATGACGCCAAGGGCAGCGACCTGCCGCCGCCGCCGCGCTGCGCGCCCGCCTGGCGTGCGGATACGCTTGCCACGCTGACCGGGGTCGCGCTGACCTTGGTCATCGGCGGCTATGCTCAGGGCTGGCACCTTGGCGGGGGCGCGCGCAAAGCCGGTGTCACCGCGACGGTGGCAGACTGGCGGCGCACCGCGCCCGCGATCTTTCCGCTTCCACACCCGTCCTGGCGCAATAACGCCTTCCTGCGCCGCAACCCTTGGTTCGAGGCAGAGCTTTTGCCCGAGCTGCGCGCCCGGGTGCGGGACCTGATGAAACCTGGATACGAAACAGAGAGGAAACAGTGATGGTCAAGGCAGTCTGGAACGGAGCCGTCATCGCGGAAAGCGCCAAGACGGTTGTCGTCGAGGGGAACCACTATTTTCCGCGCGACAGCGTGAGGGCAGAATATCTTGCGCCAAGCGACAGGCAGAGCGTGTGCCCCTGGAAGGGCACGGCGTCCTACTACACGCTGACAGTGGATGGAAAATCGAACCCCGATGCCGCCTGGTACTATCCTACCCCCAAATCCGCTGCGGCAGAGATCAAGGATCGCATCGCCTTCTGGCGCGGCGTCGAAGTGGGTTGAGCACTTGCGTGGCGCCCGCCTTCCATAACAGGACATACTGAAGGAGCAGTCAATGGAACTGGGATTTATCGGTCTGGGTCGCATGGGCGGCAATATGGTCCGGCGGCTGTCGAAGGCAGGCCATCGCTGCCACATCTACAGCAGCACGCCGGGCATGCGGCAGGAACTGGCAGCCGAAACCGGTGCCGTGGCCCAGGACAGCGTGGCGGCCATGGTCGCGGCGCTGAAGCCGCCGCGCGCGATCTGGGTGATGGTCCCGGCCGGCGAGGTAACGGGGCAGGTTCTGGACGAGTTGGCGAACCTCTGCGCGCCGGGCGATGTGATCGTCGACGGTGGCAACAGCCATTTCAAGGTAAGCGTCGCCCGCGCCCAAGGGCTCGCGGCGCGCGGCATCCTGATGGTGGATTGCGGCACCAGCGGCGGGGTTTTCGGCCTGGCGCGCGGCTATTCGCTGATGTTGGGCGGGACGGATGAGGCCATCACCCGCATCGCACCGGTTCTCGACGCGCTGGCACCGGGTATCGACGCCGCCGAGCGCACTCCGGCGCGCGAGAGCGGGCCTGTGGCACCGGGCGAGCAGGGCTGGCTGCATTGCGGCAAGTCGGGGTCGGGCCATTACGTCAAGATGATCCATAACGGCATTGAATACGGCATGATGCAGGCCATGGCCGAAGGCTTTGCGCTCTTCGCCTCGGCAAAGAACGACGTGGTTGCCGAAGACTACCGCTATGATCTGGACCTGGCCGCCATTGCCGAGGTCTGGCGGCGCGGCAGCGTGGTCAGTTCCTGGCTGCTCGACCTTGGGGCCGATGCGCTTGCGGCCAACCCCTCGCTGGATCTTTATTCGGCGGA
>JAGRDO010000101.1:5986-16662 GCA_020447005.1 Paracoccaceae bacterium | reverse complement strand
CCTGACCTTCGACCTCGACATCACGGTCGAACCCGTCGCGAGCACGAACCCGATGGCCCCCACACACCGCGTCCTCGGCCGCTCCCCGCGCGGCAAGCTGGTCGAGTGCGGCGGCATCTGGAAGAAGCAGAACAAGGAGACCGGCGCCGACTACTACACGCTGACCATCCGCGACCACGGCTTCAACGCCAACCTCGGCAAGGCCGCGAACCAGGACGATCTGTCCCTGCAGGCCGTCATCCCCTGGGGTCCTAAAGACGCCGCCTAAGCCAACGGCCAGACCGCTCCGGCGGTCTGGCTTTTTCTCGTTCCGGGGAACTTGCTCTGGGCGGGCGCACTATCGGTGTCCGAAAGAACGCGGCATATTTCGGACGCGGAGGCAGAGCCGGGTCGTCAGGCAGGTTCGATTGCTGATACGGCTCCGATCTCTTTGTTCAGTGACAGCGTGGATCGCGCCAACCCGAGGCTTATCCGAAAGTCAGTAGGGAGAACCGGGAGCCCACTGAGCGAGGCAAGCGCACCCCTTCTCTCAGTCGAGCAACCCGTGCCTTGGTCGTCTTGGCGAAGCTCCCTGGGGCGGCGAACTCGCCCTGCGCCGTAGGCAACGAAATCGCAGATCAACGTCATGCATCCCGAGGCAACGCCTCACGTCAGGGTCACCGCCGCGCGCCTTTCCGTCGACCTGTTGGCCTTAGAGATCGCTAGCCCGGGGTCGAGCGGTCGGCAACGCCGGGGGCAGGTTTCTGGACGGCTGCGCCTTGAGCGCTGCGGTGCACCGCTCACAACAAACCTGCCCCCGGCGTGCTCCATTTCATTCCGCCCCGTGCCGGGTGCTGCCCGCTCTCATGCCCCCGGTCTTTTCCACGATCCGTCCAACGACGATCAACGGAAAGGATCACACCATGACACTCGAACAATCCATCGACCTCGCCGAACTGCAAGCCGACATGGCCTTCGATGCCTACCTCGCCGCCTTTGATGAAGACGCCCATCCCGAGACACTCGACAGCCTCGAGACCGAGGCGCTGATCGCCCGCAGCCGCTACGACGATCTGCGCAATCAGGGACTGGGTCACTGACCCAGACACCCCTGCGGGTCTTCGGATCCGCAGGGGTCTGACGCCGTCTCTTAGAAGCTTCGTGACGCCCTTGAATGGTGGGACCCGCGCTATCTCGCGCGGGCGGATTTCTTGTTCCTAGCGCCCGATCCGTGACCGGCTCGGGCGTTCGGTTTGCGTGTCGCCGCGTGCGTCTTGAACACAAGTTTCGGAAGCCTTTTCGACCTGGTTGTCCTGCATCGAAGAGGGCGGGACTCATTCCATGCCGCGCTGCGCGGCGATCTTGAGTGCACCTCATTTCCCGCAAAAAGACACGACATGCAAAACGTAATATTGCGCAATGTGATGTATTGAAGTATAAGCAAAGGAGAGAAGGAAGACGTTGGCAGGATATGGCCAATGTTTGCACATTTTGTCCGAGGGGTCTGACCCGTGCCGAGGCCAGCGAAAAACCTGAAGCTTGAAGAGCGCATAGAAGTGGCGCGGCGCTTCGCGGCGGGCGAAAGCGCAAAGGATCTGGCGGCGGTGTTTGGCATCTCGCCGCGCCACGTGAACAGGCTCGCGAAAGAGGAGGCGGGTGAGGGCATTGCGGTGCGCGATCCAAGCGAGACGGTGGCGTTCCGGGCCAGCCGATCCGAGTTGGACGCCTTCGACGCGGAGTGGCGCGAACGGGGCTATGCCAACCGATCTCAGGCGCTGAATGCGGTGCTGCGCGGACGGTGCGGTTTCCTCGATGTACCCCGTGATCTGGTCGCGGAGTTCTGTGCCGCGTGGCGTCAGGCAAAAGACGTGAGCGACGCCGGTATGGCGCTCGCCAAGGCAGTCCATCGCGGTCGGCTGGAGGTCTCGGGGGCGGATCGCGCGGTGCTGATCGAACTGCTCGATCTGGCCCAGTCCATGAGCCGTGAGATGGGCCGGATGAAGGATGCGGTGCAGGCCTTGCGCGCTCAGGAGTGGCCGAAAAAGGAAGAAGGGCAGGGGGCGGAGAGCGAAGTTCTTGAGGATGACCCGCGCGCGATCGGGAGTAGTCTGAGGCTGGTGCGCAATGGCTGATCCGCTCGCCCTCTACGCCTCGGTCATGGGGCGGCTCTGGGAGGATGAGCGCATCCGGGGTCAGGCCGCGGCGCGGATCGACGCGCGGCTGGCGGGGCGTCGGCAGGGTCGCAGTTTCGCGCGCGTCGGATCCCTGTCGGCGCGCAATGCGCTGAAGGCGGCCTCGGGCCAGAGCCGCGCAGCGGTGTTCAAACGGATCCGGGCGGGAGGCTGCAAGACGCGTGCTTCGCTCGGGGCACAGATTTCCTACATCAACGACAAGGCGGTCTACACCTATTCGACGATGACCAACGCGCTGACCGATGCTGCGGTGCTTTCTGAGGATCAGAAAGAGGACATCATCGAGGACTGGGCCGGGACCTGGCGCGGCTCGACCAAGCTCGGGTTCACCTCGCACATGCTGCTCTCCTTTCCGGCCGACGTGACGGTCGAGCAGGTGCGCGACATCGCCATGGACTGGACTGAGCATTTCTTCGAGAGCGGCGAATACGGCGACCAGTGGGACTATGTGCTCGCTGTCCATGACGACCGGGCGCATAAGCACGCCCACATCATCCTGAACAATCGCGGCGTCGAAAACGGCACCTGGTTTTCCTGCTGGGCCGAAGGCGTGATGTCGCCTCAGCTCATGCGCGAGAAGCAGGCCGAGATCGCGGAAGGCTATGGCGTCATGCTCGACGCGACCACTCGGCTCGAGCGCGGCATCTTCGAGAAGCCCGCCGGGATCGAGGAGATCTACCGCGCCAAGGAAGAAGCCCGCCTGCCGCGCGAGATCGTCATGACGGCCCAGGAATCCGCCATCGCGCAGGCGCAGGTGGTGGGCTTCGCCAAGGACTACAAGAACCTCGCCGACCTGCTGGACCGGATGGACCAGCGCCACATGTCGCGCGCCGTACGCGGCATGGCGGACGGGCTTGGCTCGGGCACGCCGTGGAACTTCACCGAAGGAGAGATAGACATGAAGGACATCAAGACCGTCGGTGACGCGATCGACTATTCCGAGCGCACGATCGAGGCGCTGAGGCTCAAGGCCGAGGAACTGGACCCGACCGAGCGCGCCGCCTTCGAGGCCAAGGCCGCGCCGATCATCGCGGACCTCTCGCAGATGGTGCCGGACCCGGACCTGCGCGCGCGGTTTGGCATGCAGCTCGAAGAACCCTATCCGCCGGGGGCGGGCAGCGATGTGCTGATCGCCGCGCTGCAGTCCGGCAATGATGAGGGGCTGCGCGATGTGCTCGAGCGCGCCGAGGAGGCAGGCATGGACAGCGAGGAGCTGGTGGCCCGGATCGCGGCGGGTGGCACGCGGAACTACGGCATGGCGCAGGATTGGGTGGAGCGGGACATGAATGCGGTGCTGGCGAAAGACGGTCTCAGCGTGGAGACGGCCAATGACGACCAACTCGATGCCGCGCTCGAGAAGGTCGACGGCGTGATGGACGTGCTGATGGAACGCGCCAAAGAACTTGGCGTCGAGATCGGCAGAACCCTTGCCGATGAGGAGGAGGCCACACTGCCCCTCATCGACGAGGACGACCGGACGCCCAATCCCTACCTGCAGGACCTGGCCGACATGCTTCGGTTTGGAAAGCTTACCGAGGAACAGGAAGAAGTGGTCGAGCGGACCCTGCAATCCGAGCTCTTCAAGGAATTGGGTGAGGAAGGCTTGGCCGAGCTACGCCGTGGCAACTACGAGGTGCTGGATGCGGCCCTGCCGAGCAAGCTCGACCAGATCACCGTCACGCAGGAGTTCCTCGAGATGACCTTCGAGGAAACGGGCGACCAGGTCTTCACCGACCGCGCCGCCGGGTTGCAGCAGGACAAGGCGACCGAGGTCGCGCGGTCTGCGCGGCCAGCAGGAGGCGCAGGAGTTGGGTCGCGATCTTGGCCGCGATCGCGGTCTCGATGACGAGATGGAATTCTGAAGAGGAGATGACCACCATGACCAAGACACTTCCCCTCTGGGCCGCGCTCCTCTTCGGTGTGATCTGCGGTGCCGTCATCGGCACCATCGTTGCCGCCTTCTACCTGACCCTGGCCTTGAAAACCGGGTTTCAGAGCTTCGACATGCTGGCGCTCTGGAAGGCCAGCGCCGGCACCCGCGCTGCCCATCCGGAGGCTTTCAAGGTAGGGTTTGGCGCCGTCGGCTTCGGAGCCATTGGCCTCGGCGCGCTCGCGCTCGCTTGGACCTGGAAGAAGGAGCGGGACGACTACGGCTCGGCCCACTGGCAGACCAAGGCGGAGCTGAAGAAGAACGACATGCTTCAGGCCCCCGGCAAAGGCTTCGTCTGCGGCAAGCTCGGCGCGCCGACCTCCAAGGCCGAGTTCATCTCTTCAACTACCATTCCGCACGTGATGATGGTGGCGCCGACCCGCGCGGGTAAGGGCGTGGGTTTCGTGATCCCGAACCTTCTGAGCTTCGCGGGCTCGGTGGTGGTGCTCGACGTGAAGGGCGAGAACTTCGAGAAGACCGCGCGGCTCCGGGCACTGAACGGCGACGAGGTCTATCGCTTCAGTCCCTTCGACTGGGCCCACGCCACGCATCGTTACAACCCGCTCGCCCGGATCGCCAAGGCCCCGACGTTCGCGCAGCGCTTCACCGAAGTCTCGATCCTGGCCGACCTCTTCCTCGACAAGGACAACAAGACGCTCGACACTTTCTCCGAGGCCGGCAAGTCGATCTTTGTCGCGGCCTGCCTGCTGGCGATCCAGCGCGGCACGCCGAATCTCGGCGAGGTAAACAAGATCGTCGCCGGAGGGGAATACAAGAACGCCCAGTACAAGACCTATGCCGATGAGGCCGAAGAAGACATCCTGCGCGAGCTCTGGACCAACGCTGCTTCAGCCTCATCGCGCCTGCTGACCTCGAACATTCAGGCGCTGATGACGGCCGGCCTCAAGCAATGGGACAACCCGGCGGTGCGCTCGGCCACCGAGGCGAGCGACTTTGATTTCTCGACCTTCCGCAAGACCCCGCAGTCGCTTTATATCGCGGTGTCCGAGGATCACATCGCCACCCTCGCCCCGCTCCTGCGCCTGATGTTCGCCGACCTCATCGCGTCGATCCGCCTGAACGAGCCGGGCCCGGATGAGCCCTGGCCCGTCATGATGATGATCGACGAGTTCCAACAGATGGGGGCCATGCCCTATCTCGAGCGCGCGATCCATTCGCTGGCGAGCTACGGCGGCCGGGTTGCGATGATTGCGCAGTCACTGGCTTCGCTTGACCGGATCTACGGGCCCGAGGGCCGCGAAAGCCTCGAGAACGGGGCCGGGCTTAAGCTCTACATCACCCCGCGTGACCAGCGCACTGTAAAGGAGGTTTCGGCCGCCGTCGGCAGTACCACCCGCGAGGCCGTGACCCGGATGTATGGTCGCAACAAGGGCTTCCTTGGCGCGACCTCGACCTCGGCGCGGCTGGAAGAGCGACCGCTGCTCTCAGAGACCGAGGCACGTCTGATGGACCCCGACGAGGTCATCATCCTCGCCTCGCCCCAACACCCGATCAAGGCGAGCCGGATCAAGTATTACGACGATCCGTTCTTCAAGGACATGCTGGCCCGCCAGGAGGGCAAGCCCTTCCCCTATCCGCCGAGCGTGCAGGGTGTGGGGCCTTGGGGTAGCGACGGTGGTGACGAGGTCGGCGCGGACGAGCAGGCGAAACCAGCCGAACGCGCGCCTGTCCGGGATCGATCACAGCGCCGCGAGGCGCGAGCGATGAGCGTGATGGCGTTGGAGGCGGGGCGTGGGCAGCCTGAGCCCGAGACGCTCGAGCGGGAAGCGGCCGTGCCGAAGGAATGGGAGGCGGCGCTCGACCGGCAGGAGGATTTCATCGAGGAGTTGTTGGGTGAGTGAGGGTGGCTACGTATTGAACGGCCCATGTATGACTTTCAGAGGGGATATGCTTGGGTTCACGGTAGCCGTAGTGGTGCGCCGCTCGGGGCGGACCGCGCACTTGAGCAATCTGATAATTGGGTGCCGAGCCAGCCTGCACTGCGCGGGGAACACCGGGCCCTCTGTCAGACGAGGCCCTAAGAGCCCCGGAAGATGGGCGGGTGCGGAGCATGATGCACGGAATGCTCACATGCCTATGAAATAGCTGACGTCTTGCACTACATGTAGTATTTGCACATTGTCAGATAAAACGATCAACCCACGCAGGCACTCTTTGTCGGTATTTCAACTTAATGAAATTTACACCCCTCCGAACGGCCTACCTGCCGTCGATGTCATCTTCATGCACGGCTTAGGCGATGCCTTCGAGAACTGTTGGCAAAACCCATCAGGAAGTTCTGGCGATGTATGGCCAGTGTGGTTGTCAGAGGCCTTTCCGGGAATCTCAATTTGGGGTTTGGATTACCCAACCTCGAAATACAGTACACTTCTTAGCGGACCCGACCTGTCTCTCCTAACAGTGGCGGCGAGTCTGTCCGAACTAATGCGTGCAAAAAAGATTGGCAAAAGGCCATTGGTCCTAGTTTGCCACAGCCTCGGTGGCGTCATCGCCAAGGCAATGCTTCGAGCATGCGAAAGTTCAACCACCGCTCCTAAAATGGCGATTTTTGAAAACTGCAGAGGTGTAGTTTTCCTTGCGAGCCCTCACACTGGATCGCCCTTGGCATCAATCTTGTCACTTATTCCTGGTGTTGGGTCAAAGCAGACAAAGGAACTTGCAAATGCCGGTGCCATGTTGGTCGACTTGAATACTTGGTATAAAAATAAAGCACCGACAGCAGGCATAAAAACCTGCGCATTCTACGAAACCATAAACACTAACGGCGCAATGGTCGTCGACGCAGGATCTGCCAATCCGGGTGTTCCGGATTGTGACCCTATCCCAATTGACGCAAACCATCGTGACATCTGCAAATTTGCTCATCGCGATGAATTTGGCTATGTGTGCATCAAAAATTTCCTGGAGGAGCTGTTTCAAACGGGCGGGTTGAAGGTTGATGACGAAGTCTCGGTCGATGACCTCGAATACTACATTAGTACTGTGAAGGGAAATCGACTTTCACTCGCAGAAAAGCTTGAAGAAGGGGGCAAGTGCGACCAAGAAATCGACGAGGCAGAGGCGGAGAAAGAGCGAATCCATAAAATGGTACGGCGAAATGCCATTTCCGGCAGTGCTCGCCAAAAATACCGCCAGTTTCTGAGTGAAGTTCTTACGCTCTTTCGGGTGCACATAGCACCCCTCATTCGTTCTGGTGCCGATGAAGTCATGGTTAATGCAGCCATTCATTCGAAGTTGCTAGCGCCACTCAGTGAAAAGCAGGCATCAAATGACTTATTCAATATCGCTGACATTCATAGTGCAATATACTATCTAACCGGAAACTGTCACATAAGTTGGAGTAAGCCAAATGATTAGAATTTGGCATCCAATGAGAGATCCTCACCATTGTAGTTTTCGGATGATGGCTTTGCGCTTGGCGACTACGAAGCAGTTATCCGTTCCGAGAGCATCTCTTCTAGATACGTTTCTGCTATTCCCAGAGTACTTGCACGAAATTCAATACACAGGCTTTGGGTCGCTTCGATCATCTCTGCGAGAACTTGAGATTCCGAAACCTGTCGATAGCTATGTTAGCCTTCCAGACATTCGTACAGTATTTCGCGAGCTGCAGATCTTTCAAAAAGCAGCGCTACGCCAACTGGTCGCAAAGAACATACTGTCTGCGCAAGCATTCAAGGACGGCAACCTCACGCTGTCCTCTAAAGGCATTCCTGACGATTTGAAGCAAGTCTTGCAAGCGTTTGTATCTGAAAACTCGCGACAACTCTCTTTCATAATTGATGATCTGAGTGCGATACCCTTGGATGGTCCGAGCGGCTTGCTTAGACGCGCGAATTTAGAGATGGGAGGAAGGTTTCGATAATGTCGTCCATCCTCAAGCTCAATCGATTGATCGTTATGAAAAGTGGTCAGCGGGCTTATGATCAGAAGTTCCATTCTGGCTTGAATATTATTCATGGGTCTAATGGATCGGGAAAGTCGTCTATCCTCGATTTCATTTTCTATGCGTTAGGTGGAAACTTAACCAAGTGGAAACCTGTCGCCCAAAGTTGTGATACAGTGTTCGCTGAAATCTCGGCTAACGGCACCAAACTCTCTCTTCGAAGAGACGTGTCAACCGACAACAATCAGCCGATGTTTATCTATTTTGGGGGTTTGCAAGACGGACTAGAAGCTGCAGCTGACGGTTGGCAGAGATTTCCTTACTCTCGCAACGATCATTCTAAGACATTCAGTCAGATATTGTTTAAGGCTCTTGGCCTCCCGGAAATACCTGGAGACGATAGCTCCAACATCACGATGCATCAAATTCTTCGGCTGATGTATGTAGATCAGGCCACGCCGTTCCAGCGCATTTTTCGTAGCGAAGACTTTGATCCTCGTGACACTAGGGAGGCTGTTTCCGAGCTGCTTTGTGGGATCGGTAATAACCAACTCTATTCGAAACGTATCGCACTGCGCGACAGCCGGAAAATTGAAAGTGAGCTTAACACCAAGCTTACAAATTTGCTTAGAGCTACTGCAAATTTGGGCGAAAACTTTAGTGAGGGTGCATTTGAAACGGAAAGGAGTAATTTGTCGCGACGGATAGAGGTTCTTCAAAGAGAGATAGAAGGCCTGCACAGCGCGGACATTGACAGTTCCCAAATCGCGAAAGAGGCCGAGAGTGAGCGCAGAAAGCTCTATGACAAGATCACCAAAGATCGTGATAACTTGGTTGATATTGAGCGTCAAGTTTCGTCATGGGAATTCGAAATTTCGGATAGTGACCACTTTGTTAAGCACCTTGAACAGCTTCTTAAGGACTTCGATAGAACTGCGGCAACATATATAGCAATTGGTGACGTTCCTTTTGAGCTTTGTCCGGCATGCTTGCAACCGTTAAGCAATACGTCGGACGACCAATGTCACCTGTGCAAAGAAGAGCTACCGAAAGAAGATAAAGAAACAAAGCTCTTCGAACTCCGAATGGACATAGAAGGACAAATCTCAGAGAGCTTGCGCCTGAAAGAAAAGCGTATGGACAAGCTGGGCGCTCTCAAGAAGGAAGCTACTCGCCTAAAGACGAGTATGTCGCGCGAGATGAAGAAGTTCGACGAAGTGAGAAACGCTTCCGTCGACGGCCGGACCGCTTTGATTTCAGAAAAAAGTCGGGAAGTTGGAAAAATTGATTCCCGACTGGATGAGTTGGGTAAGATGTCCGACCTCCGACAACAAATCAACGAGGTTCGCGAAGCAAAAGAGGAAGCCTCTAGCACGGTAGAAAAGTTGAGGAATGAAATTGAAGCATTGGAGCTGGCTCGGGAGAAACGTCGACGGCAGGTGAAGACCCGAATTGCTGAGCAAACAAAGCGCGTTCTGGAATTGGACCTCGAAGAACACAATGACTTTGAAGAGCTCGAGAATTTTGACTTCAGTTTCGAGGACGACTGGTTTGCGATCAACGGCAATCCAAACATCACGACGAGTGCGAGCGGTATGGTTGTAGTAAAAAACAGCCTTTTCATAGGCTTGCTTCTGTCTTCGCTGCAAGATCATCAAATGAGATACCCAAGAATGCTTTTACTCGACAACGTGGAAGACAAGGGTATGGTCGGCGACCGGGTTAGAAACTTCCAAAAGGTCATTGCTGATCTCATGGATGAAGAAAGCCAACCACATCAAATTATTTTGACCACGTCGACGCTCAATCCTGAACTTGAGCGCGAGGACTACATTATTGGACCTGAGTACACCAAGGAGAACAGAACCCTAAACATACAGACGAGGACTGCTCGATCATAAACTGAGCTATTGACCTTCAGAGATCGGCAAGCTGTTGATTCGCGTTTGCGTTCGTATTTGGAGTTCAATGAAAAGCGCTCACGTTTCAGCTGAAATTCCGTTTTCACATGGAGCTAGGACTGTTTTTTCTCAGCGGACTTCCGTTCAACTCTTTGTCGGGCGTTGTGAGCTAGGCAGATAGAACTCCGTAATCCCCCGTTTCCCCTCTGCTCGTCCCAGCTGCACGATCACATCGATGGACTTCCGGATGTACTCTTGCACCTCGGCGAAGGTCAGCGGTGTGCCAGCCTGCAGCACCATGATCGCCAGCCGGTCGATGGCCAGTTCCGCGGTTTCGGCGTGGATGGTGGAAACCGACCCGCCATGCCCGGTGTTGATCGCTTCCAGATAGGTCAGGGCCTCGGCTCCGCGTAACTCGCCGACGATGATCCGATCGGGTCGCATGCGGAGAGAGGCTTGAAGGAGAGCGTTGGCGCTGCGTTGTGAGCCGGCACCGCGGTCGGTCAAGAGGGCGACGGTGTTGGGCTGGCCCGGGAACAGCTCGAAGGCGTCCTCGATGGTGATCAGCCGTTCGCGTTCGTTTACATGCGTCAGAAGGTGCCGGGCGAAGGTGGTCTTGCCAGTCGAGGTGCCGCCGCTGATCAGGACGTTGAGCCGGGCCTCGACCAGAGTCCGCAGCGCCACCTCAAGGTTCTCTTCGGCGAGACTGGCGATGTTCTTCATCTTCTCGGCGCGGAGCGCATCGAGCGAGACGGCCTTGCCGAAGA
>JAGRDO010000101.1:0-5890 GCA_020447005.1 Paracoccaceae bacterium | reverse complement strand
ACGGCGACCTGGACCCGGAGGGGGCGGCCCGCATATTCCACCTTTCCGGAGACGAGGGGGTTCTTTTCAGAGACGCGGGCCTTGGCGTCGCCGACGATGGTCTGGGCCATGTTGAGGGCGGTCGTCCGGTCCACGGTCTGGCCTTCGTGGCGCATTGTGGCGTCCCCCGCGACCTCGAGCCAGACCTTGCCGTCGGGGTTGATCGTGATCTCGACGACGTCGTCACGCCGCAGAAGGTCGCGGAACGGGTCGAGATAGCGCTCGAGGTAGGAGGCTGGGCTTTCTGTCCTAGTCAATAGATTACCACATCCCGGTCCACGAGCACGGTGACCGAGGCCCCCTGATCGACATAGATCGTCGGGGCGATCGACACCTGGTCGGCGATGACCGATCCGACCGCGTCCTGCAGGTCGCTGCCGACATCGCCCAGGACGATGCTGGTGGTTTCATTGTTGGCACTCTCCGCTGCCACGGCAGGCGCCGCCCCGATCACGGAAATCAGCGCCGCGCCGCCGAAGCGCTCGGCGAACTTGGTGTCGACGAGACCGGTGAGGCCTGAGCGACCGAGTTGGTCTCCGCCCACGGCGGCGATTTCCATCGAGGTGCCGTCCGGGGTGAGGACGCGGGTCCAGAGGATCAGGATGCGCTTCTGATGCATTTCGATCCCGGAGCGGTATTGGCCAAAAAGGCGGGAACCCCGGGGGATCAGGATCCGGTCCCCGGAAAACGCCGGAACCGGCTCGGAGACGACCGCGATCACGGAGCCAGGCAGATCGCTGTTGATGGCGGTCTGGAGCGCGGCCTGGATGACGGACCCTTGGGTCAGCGTGCGCTCGGGATGGGTGAGGCGGGCGGCCTCCTGCACCTCGAGCGGTCGCGCACTCTGCAGGAACTGTTCATTGCCCGAGAGGACCGGCCCGCCAGTGCCAGCGGCAGCAGGATCAGCCACCGCCGCGCCACTTTGGCCGCCGCGCGGACCGTCGGTATAGACCACTGCGGGGGATTTGATTTGCGCAGTCAAAAGCTCTTCGGCAACCCGCTCGGCCTCGCGCAGACGCTGCTCCTCTTCCTGGCGGCGGCGTTCTTCGAGCAGGCGTTGATCGGCGATCAGCCCTTCGCGGTCGAGCTCAGCCTCGAGCCCCTCGCGCTGCACCCGTTCGGCATCGAGCATGGCCTGCAGCCCTTCGATGCGGGTCTCAGTCTGGCGCTGCAGGTTGGCCAATTCGGTTTCCTTAGCGGCGAGCGTCGCTTCAAGCGCCGCCTTCTGTTCATCGAAGGCTTCGCGCAGGTCCGCGACGGCGGACTGGATTTCCGAGTTGCGTGCGGCCTGGCTGGCGGCGAGGGCCTCGCGGAGCTTGGCGATCTCGGCCAGCACCTCGGAGCTCGGTTCCGGGGCAGGGGCCGCAGGCACCTCGAGCGCTTCCTCGACGGCGATCAGCGCGTCGTTGACCCGTTGCTCGGTCTCGTCAGGCGGGAACTCCAAGCGCCCGCCAGTGCCGGGCCGGCGGTCCTGGAAGGTCTCGACATCGGAGGTCTCAAGCGCGCTGTCACTTGTCCGAAGACCAGTGGCCAGGAAATACGCGACCCCGGCGCCGCCAAGGGCGAGGGCGGCGGCGAGGGCGCCGACCCCGAGGCTGTTGCCCCGGCGTTTGGATTTGCCGCGTTGGCTGAACTGGTCGAGACGGTCCTGAAGATCGGGAGGGGTTTGTTCGGCCATGGTCAGTTGCTCACGTAGATCGCGCTTTCGTCGCGCCAGGCGCAGATCGCCTCATCGCCGATGCGCAGCGTCCAGTAGGTGTTCACCCCGAGGACCCGGACGGTGTTGCCTTGTTGGGTCCAGTTGACGGTGCGCTCGCGGCCCTGGTCATCGGCCTTGAAGAGGGCCGGCTGGCGACCGTTTTCAGGGAAGACGAAATACGTATAGCGCCCGTCGTCGTAGATATGGCTGGGGCGGAAATCCCCTTCTCCCGAGACGCGGTAGTTGTAGTTGCGCGGGGCCTCAAAGCCCTTGGGCTGGGTCGCACCCGCCGCGCGGCGTTCTTCGTCGGGGTAGCGGAAGCGCACCTCGAAGAACATGCCGGTGCGGTTCGGGATCGAGCCTTCGCGCAGATGGAAGGAATAGGTGCGGCGGTTGGTGATCACCGTCATGTTGGTCGAGGCATTGGCTACATGCGGTTTGATCGTGAGAACATTGCCAAGCTCAGGGATCGGATCGACCTGGAAGCTCTCAGTGTCGCCGACAATCACTGCTTCAAACCGCTCGCCCGCCCCGAAATGGATCGTGGTCGAATGTCTGAGGTCGGTCTCGATCCGGTAGACCTGGTTCTCATTGTAGACGGCGGTGCGGATGCGGATATCGAGCGGGCCGCCTTGCGGCGTGGCTTCGGCAAGTGCAGCAACAGGAAGGGCAAGCGCCAGGAGAAGCGCGGGCAGGGATTTCATGGGGGTCAGTTCTCCAGGGTCTCGGCGTCGACGCGGTAGGAGGTCACCACGAAGCCCAAGGGGTTGGCCCAGACGTCCTGAAGGCGCTGGCGAGTTTCAGGTTGGAAGTCGTAGCCGACTGTGGCGACGTAAGACCGGGTGACGGTGCGGGTGTCGCGGGGGCGGCGCAGCGTGCGGGTGAAACGGACCTGGGCCACGCCGCGCTCGATCTGGTTCACCGACTTGATCACCACCTCGATCTTGGCGTCGCGGCCGTAGACGGTAATCGGGTAGTCTTCGTTGGTGGAGGACCAGAGATCGCGCAGCGTGCGGGCGGCATCGCCGTCGGAGCGGTCGAGGACCGAGTTGATGCGTTGCTCGCCATCGGTCAGGTCATAGGTCTCGCGGTCATCGACGTAAGCGACGAGATTGGCCTGAATGATGGCGTCGCTTTCCGAGAGCGTCAGCGCCTGCACGGCGGCGACCCGGTCCATCTCGCCGGTCTCCTTGTCGACCACGACCACGAAGGTCTCGGTCGTCTTGAGTGGAAAGAGGCTCGCGCCCGCGACCATGCCGGCGACGCCGACCAGCACGCCTGCCGCCGCGACGAACCAGGCGAAGCGCTCACGCCGCCGCGGCCCGTAGATGAAATCCGCCTCGAAAGCATCGCGGTCAGGCGCGGGGGAACGGGTCACAAGCTTCTTCAAGTCAATCGTCTTTCAAATCAGGGTTTGCGGAAGGCCTTGGCGGCGCTGAGAAGCGCGCCCGGGCTTTGCCGGATCATCTCTCCGGTCTTCACCACACCCGCATTGGCCATCTGGTTCAGCTCGTGCGGGGATTTGCCGGTAACGAGGCGCGAGGTCGCGCCAGTTCCGTACTCCCGCGTGTTCACGAACCCCTGCCGCGCGAGGCCGGTCAGACCCACGGCGTTCGAGGCAATACCCACAACGCCGGTGAGGTTGGAGGCGATGTATGGGACCGAGGCCATGATTCCGGCGCTGAGGATCAGGATCACGAGAAAGGGCAGGATGAGGCTGACGGTCTCCACGTCACCGGGATCGGCGGAGGCGTCCCCGATGGCCTCGGCGATCGCCACGATGATGCCCGCGGCCCCGGCGGCGGCGACGGGCATGAGCGCATAGCCAATGGTGGCGCGGGTCCAGGCCTCGAAGAGGGATTGGGTCGGCTTGAAAAGCGAGGTCACGATCATGAAGGGGGCGATCACGATCATCAATGCGAAGACGATGCGGGCGAAGGCGATGATCCCGGCGGTGACGGCGGCGAAAACGGCGGAAAGGACGAAGAAGATGGCACCCAGGACCGCGCCGAAGACCCAGCCCGCGCGGTCGCCGATCGTGTCGCCATAGGCGGTGATGCGGGCGACCATGTTGTCGAGGCTCTCATAGACCCCGGCCTCGTCGCCCGAGCCGGTGAGCGCCAGGATCGACGCGCCGACGGAGTCGGGCACCCGCGTGACGATGTCATAGATGATGCTGAAATTGTCCCAGCTCTGCGCGAATATGCCTACGAGCGCGATCTTCATCCCGAAGGCAAAGCCGGTGCCGAAGGGCAGGGGGCGGAGTTGCATCACGGCGTTGATGCCGAGGAGGACGACAAGGAGCGTCGCGCCCGCCGAGATGACATTACCGACCGAGGCCGCCGAGGAAACAAAGCCGTCCTGCGCCACGGTGTTCACCGCGGCGTCGACCTGGCCAAGGATGTCGCGAATGACCCCCATTTATTCCGCACAGGCCTCCACAACTTGCGCCTCGAGGGCGTCGGCTTGCGCGTAGAGATCGAGCACCTTGAACGGCAGGCGCGGGTTGTCCGAGGTCTGGAACCGGGGCAGGGCGGTGATCGCCTGTTCCCAGGTGAACTGATCCAGCAGGCAAGTGCAGGTTTCCGAGGCGAGGGCTTCCTCGGCGATCAGGATGCGCAGGATCGCGCGGTAGCCGTTGCGGAGATAGGCGGTCTCGGCCAGATCGGCGGGCGGTTTCGGGACGCGGCATGCGTCGGCCTCGTCCCGCGCGATGGCCATCGAGTTGAAGGGCGTGTCACCGGAGGGCTGCGTGGTCGGGGTTTGGGCCAACGCAACACTGGGCAGGGCACTCACGACAAGTGCTGCGAGACAAAGAGACCGGATTGGTGCCAAGCTGCGGGTCATGGATTGCCTCATGGATCCACCGCCATCGAGCGGAATTTGCGTTCATCCGCGAGGGTCGCGGCATCGACGACGCCAAGCTGGCCGGCGCTGACGCCTTGCGCCGCTTCAAGCCGCCAGATCTGGGTCAGGATGATGCCGAGCTCGGCGGTGACGCGGGTGTTGAGATCAACGGCGGCCTTCAGCCCGTCCTGATCGTCGATGAGCCCAACCATGGTCTCGAGCCGCTCGAGGCTCTGGCCTGCTTCTTCGTGGCTTTCTTGCGCCGCGACGGAGAGCATGGCGCTGGCCCCGGCCGCGGTGGCGATGCGGTTGTCGGCGGGCTGATCGGAGCCCGAGAGCGTGCTCAGGCGTTCCGAGGTGAAGCCGCTGCCCGAAAGCACGCGCTCGACAGAGGCCGAGAGTTCTGCGCCGGGATTGAAGCCGCTCAGGAAATCACCGCTGGCCAAGGACTGCGCGGTATTGAGCGGGGCCACGAGCTTGCCGCGCAGCGCGCGGAATTCTTCGACCGTGGCAAAGAGTTCTCCGAGCCCGCTGCCTTCAATGAGCGAGGTCAGTTGCGCCTCGAGGTTCGTCAGCTGCGACAGCTGGGTCTCCAGTTCCAGCCGCATGGTGGCCAGCTGTTGCATCTGGACGTTCAGGTCCTCGGCCATGTGCTCGAGCTGTGCCACGAACTGCTGAAGTGCCGAGCCGTCGAAAGTTGGCACACCTTGGGCGGTGGCGGGGCTGGAGACCCCGAGCGTAGTGACCGCGGCTACGGTCAGGAGAAGCTGTCTCATTCGGGAACTCCCATCTGCATGAAGTCGCGCTCGGCGAGCCGGTCGGCCACGAGATGCTGCGCATAGGCCGCCTCGCGCTGCTGGTTGGCGGCCATCAGCCGGACTCGGAGGTTGAGAATGCGGCCGATCTCGGCCTTGGCGTAGGTGTTGAGTTCCCAGGCCGCCTTGGCATTGGGCTGCGCGTCGATCTGCAGGATGATCGCGCGGAGGCGGTTGATCACTTGCTCGGTCGTTGCCGAGCTGTCGGCGGCGTAATAGACGCCCGCCTCGGAGATGCTGGCATATTCGGCGAGCGCAAAGTCCGAGGGCGAGAGCGTGCCGAGCGCATCGGCGCCACCCACGACCGCCAGGTATTCGTTGTAGAACTTCGAGATGTTGCGCACGTAGCCTTGGGTCTCAGTAAAGGGCGGCACGCCGCCGTATTCGATCACCCGACCGGGGCCCGCGTTATAGGCCGCAAGCGCATGGGGGATGTTGCCGAAGCGATTGAGCTGGGTGGTGATGTAGCGCGCGCCGCCGCGGAGGTTGT
>JAGRDO010000100.1:7422-7567 GCA_020447005.1 Paracoccaceae bacterium | reverse complement strand
TTCGATCCCGATTTCATGGCGGTGAAGGCCGCGATCGACTCGGGCAAGGTCGGCAAGGTCGAGATGGTCACGATCTCGTCCCGCGATCCCGGCGCCCCGCCTCATGACTATATCACCCGCTCGGGCGGCATCTTCCGCGACATGA
>JAGRDO010000100.1:0-7250 GCA_020447005.1 Paracoccaceae bacterium | reverse complement strand
GGCTATGACCAGCGGATCGAGGTCCTGGGCTCCGCGGGCGCGGTGTCCGCGCTCAACATGGCCGAGGCGAACATCGAGATCGCGACCGCCGACGGTTTCCAGCGGCCGCCGCTCCTGAACTTCTTCATGACCCGCTACATCGCGGCCTATGCCAACGAGATCGCGGGCTTCATCGCGGCGGTCACCAACGGGACGGCGACGCCGACGACGGGAGAAGACGGCCTGCTGGCCCTGGTTCTGGCCGATGCCGCCCTGAAATCGGTCAAGACCGGCCAAGTCGTCAACGTGGCCTAGTTGAGATGGCGCCGATCCACCGCCGAACCGTAATGAACCCGAACTGAAGACCCGAGAGGAACGCCCATGTCGAAGCAGCTTGACGTGATCACGATTGGCCGATCGTCGGTTGACTTGTACGGGTCGCAGGTTGGCGGTCGCCTGGAGGATATGGGGAGTTTCGCGAAGTATATCGGGGGCTCGCCGACGAACATCGCGTGCGGGACGGCGCGGCTGGGGTTGAAGTCTGCGGTGATCACGGGGGTCGGCGACGAGCATATGGGGCGTTTCATCCGCGAGCAGCTTTTGCGCGAGGGGGTGGATGTCCGGGGGGTGAAGACCGATCCGGATCGTCTGACGGCGCTGGTGCTTCTGGGGATCCGCGACGAGGATCAGTTCCCGCTGATCTTCTACCGCGAGAACTGCGCCGACATGGGGCTGTGCGAGGCGGATATCGACGAAGGCTTCATCGCCGAGGCGCGCTCGGTCCTGGCGACGGGGACGCATCTCAGCCATCCGGACACCGAGGCGGCGGTGTTGAAGGCGTTGGAGCTTGCCCGCAGGCACGGGGCGAAGACGGCGCTCGACATCGACTACCGGCCGAACCTCTGGGGGGTGGCGGGGCATGGCGACGGCGAAAGCCGGTTCGTCGAAAGCGCTGCGGTCACGGCCAAGCTGCAGCAGAGCCTGCACTACTTCGACCTGATCGTGGGGACCGAGGAAGAGTTCCACATCGCCGGCGGGTCCACCGACACGATCGCGGCCTTGCGCGCGGTGCGCGCGGTCTCGGGCGCGACGCTCGTCTGCAAGCGGGGGGCCGCGGGCGCGGTGGCCTTCGAGGGCGCGATCCCGGCGAGTCTCGACGATGGCCAGACCGGGCCCGGCTTCCCGATCGAGGTCTTCAACGTGCTTGGCGCGGGGGACGGCTTCTTCTCGGGGCTGATGAAGGGCTGGCTCGACGGCGAGGATTGGCCGACCGCGCTCACATACGCCAATGCCTGCGGCGCCTTCGCGGTCAGCCGGCATGGCTGCACGCCGGCCTATCCGAGCTGGGAGGAACTGCGGTTCTTCCTGAAGCGCGGCGTGGTGCGGCCTGACCTGAGGAACGACGCGGAGCTGGAGCAGATCCACTGGGCGACGAACCGCCACACGCGCGGGCTGCCGGACTGGGCCGATTACAGGATCTTCGCCTTCGACCACCGGATGCAGATCGAGGAGATGGCGGGCTATACGCCGGCGAAGGGCGGCGCGTTCAAGGCGCTCTGCCTCAAGGCCGCGCGCGAGGTTCAGGGCGGCCGTCCCGGCTACGGCATCCTCTGCGACAACCGCATCGGCCGGGCGGCGCTGCACGCCGCCTCCGGGTCCGGGCTCTGGATCGGGCGGCCCTGCGAATGGCCGGGATCGCGGCCCCTGGAACTGGAGCCTGAGCTTGGCCTCGACTGCGGCGGGCTCGAGGCTTGGGCACGCGAGAATGTCGTGAAGGTGCTCTGCTTCTGTCACCCGGACGATGATGCCGCGACGCGGGCGGCGCAGGAGGTGACGGTCAAGCGGCTCTTCGAGGCGTCGCGCCGGAACGGGCTGGAGTTCCTCTTGGAGATCATCCCCTCCAAGGTCGGTCCCGTCGACGACACAACGACGGCGACCCTGATCCGGCAGTTCTACGCGATCGGGGTTTATCCCGACTGGTGGAAGCTCGAACCGATGAAGACCAGGGCCGGCTGGCAAGAGGCGATCGCCGCGATCGAGGAGAACGACCGCCACACGCGGGGCATCGTCGTCCTCGGCCTCGACGCGCCGGAAGCGGAACTGGCGGCGAGCTTCGAGGTCGCCGCCGCCTTCCCTCTGGTCAAGGGCTTTGCCGTCGGCCGGACGATCTTCGGCGACGTCGCGCGGGGCTGGATGACCGGCGCGACCGACGACGCGGCCGCGGTGGCCGAGATGGCCCGGCGCTACGGGCAATTGTGCGCGATCTGGGACAAGGCGCGCGCGGCGGCGATGGAGAAGGCAGCATGACGAAGACCGTGAGACTGACCGCCGCGCAAGCCATGGTCAGATGGCTGAGCGTCCAGATGACCGAAGAGGGCGAGCGCTACATCGACGGCATGTGGGCGATCTTCGGGCATGGCAACGTCGCGGGAATCGGCGAGGCGCTGCAGGCCTATCGCGATGTCTTCCCGACCTGGCGGGGCCAGAACGAACAGACGATGGCCCATGCCGCGATCGCCTATGCCAAGGGCAAGAAGCGCACCCGTGCGATGGCGGTGACCTCCTCGATCGGGCCGGGATCGACCAACATCGTGACGGCGGCCGCGCTCGCGCATGTGAACCGGCTGCCGATCCTGATCGTCGCGGGCGACGTCTTCGCCAACCGCCGGCCCGATCCGGTGCTGCAACAGGTCGAGGACTTCGATGACGGCACGGTCAGCGCCAACGACTGCTTCCGCCCGGTCTCGCGCTACTTCGACCGCATCACCCGGCCCGAGCATCTGCTCTCCGCCCTGCCGCGCGCGCTCCGCACCATGACCGACCCGGCCAATTGCGGACCGGCGGTGCTGGCCTTCTGCCAGGACGTGCAGACCGAGGCCTTCGACTATCCGGTGGAGTTCTTCGCGCCGCGCGTCTGGCATATCCGCCGGCCCGCCCCCGACGCGGGCGAACTGGCGCGCGTCGCCGCGCTCATCAAGGCGGCGAAGACCCCGGTCATCATCGCCGGCGGCGGCGTGATCTTTGCCCGTGCCGAGGCGGCGCTGGCGGAGTTCGCGCTGAAGCACCGGATCCCCGTGGCCGAGACCCAGGCGGGCAAGTCGGGCCTTGCCCAGAGCCACCCGATGAACTTCGGCGCCTCTGGCGTCGACGGCTCGGCGGCGGCCAACGCCGCCCTCGTCCGGGCCGATCTGGTCATCGGCGTCGGCACGCGGTTCCAGGACTTCACCACCGGGTCGCGGACGATGTTCGGGCCGGAGGCGAAGCTCGTCTCGATCAACATCCACGGCTACGACGCGGCCAAGCACGGGGCCGAGAGCCTCGTGGCCGATGCCGGGGTCGCGCTGGAACGGCTCTCGGCTGCGATCGGCGACTACAAGGGGGTGCCCGACGCCGCCGCGCGCGAGGACTGGCTGCGCGCGGTTGATGCCCATTGCGCCCGGCCCGCCGACCAGGCCGCGCTGCCGACCGACGGCCAGGTGATCGGCGCGGTCCAGCGCGCGGCGACGGACCGCGCCATCGCCATGTGCGCCGCCGGCACCATGCCCGGCGCGCTCAAGCTCCTGTGGCTGCCCGGCCAGGGCGGCTACCACATGGAATACGGCTACAGCTGCATGGGCTACGAGATCGCGGGCGCGATGGGGCTGAAGCTGGCCGAGCCCGACCGCGAGGTGATCTGCTTCGTCGGCGACGGCAGCTACATGATGGCGAACTCCGAGCTTGCGACGGCGGTGATGCGGCGGGTGCCCTTCACCGTCGTCCTGACCGATAACCGCGGCTATGGCTGCATCAACCGGCTGCAGACACTGGGCTGCGGCGGCGAGCCCTTCAACAACATGTATGTCGACTGCACCATCGAGACCCAGCCCGAGATCGACTATGTCGCCCATGCCGCGGCGATGGGGGCGCATGCGGTGAAGGCGGCGGGCACCGACCAGCTCGAAGCTGAGATCAGGGCGGCGCGCAGCCGCGCCATCCCGACCGTGATCGTGATCGAGACCACCGCGAAAGACTTCCCCGGCACCGGGCTCAAGACCACGGCCGGCGAGCATGGCTTCTTCTGGGACGTCGCCGTGCCCGGGGTCTCCGACCGCCAAAAGCAGCGCGACCATTACGCCCGATACATCGAACAGACCGCAAAAGCCCGGCGCGTGAACTGACGCGGCCCTTGGAGTGACAAAGATGATCCGCTTCGGCACCAACCCCATCGCCTGGGCCAATGACGACGACCAGTCCCTTGGCGCGGATATCCCGACAGGCCGCATCCTCGAGGAAGCCGGCCGCCTGATCGGCTTCGACGGGATCGAGAACGGTCACCGCTGGCCGCAGGACGACCCCGAGGCGCTGCGCGCGCTCCTGGCCGGCTACGGGCTCGCCTTCATCTCGGGCTGGCATTCGCTGAACCTCCTCGCCCATTCGGTCGAGGACGAGAAGCGCGCGATCCAGCCGCATCTCGACAAGCTGAAACACAACGGCTGCACCGTGGCGATCACCTGCGAGACCTCGAACTCCGTCCAGGGGCTGGCCAAGCCGCTCAGCGCGCGCCCGGTGCTCGACGCGGCCGGCATGCGCGACTTCGGCGCGAAGGTCGAGGAGATCGCCGCCTACTCTGCGGCGCAGGGCATCGACCTCGTCTATCACCACCACATGGGCACGGTCGTGCAAAGCCCCGAGGATATCGATGCCTTCATGGCCGCCACGGGGCCCGCGACGAAGCTCCTCTTCGATGCCGGGCATTGCTACTTCGGCGGTGGCGACCCCGAGGCGGTGCTGAAAAAGCACATCGGCCGGGTGCGCCACTTCCATGCCAAGAACGTCCGACCCGCGGTCCGCGCGCAGGTGGAGGCGGAAGGCTGGTCCTTCATGGACGGTGTGCGCGGCGGCGTCTTCACCGTGCCGGGCGACCAGGAAGGCGCGATCGACTTCGCGCCGCTGCTGAAGATCCTCGCCGCGAACGGCTATGACGGCTGGATCGTGATCGAGGCCGAACAGGACCCGGCCGTCCGCAACCCGCTGATGTACCAGACGCTCGGCCTCGCGACGCTGAAGCGTATCGCCCGGGAAACCGGATTGATCTGAGGCCAGGCGGATGTTCGACCTTCAGCTGCCCTTCTTCCGACCGCTCTGGCTCCGGCTCGCCGTGGTGGCGGTCTGCCTCGGCTGGGCCGGGGTGGAGATGGTCACGGGATCGCCCGGCTGGGCCATCCTGTTCGCGGCGGCGGGGCTTTGGGCCGCATACCAGTTCTTCCTGGCCTGGGATCCGAAGCCGCATGACGAAAGGAAAGACGATGCCTGATCTCTTGCGCAAACCCTTCGGCAGCCGTGGCAAGGTCCATGAGATCACCCCGCAATCGGCGGGCTGGCGCCATGTCGGCTTCTCGCTCTACCGGCTGCGCGCCGGCGACAGCGCCGCCGAGCCGACCGGCGACCGCGAGGTCATCCTGGTCATGGTCGAGGGCAAGGCGACGATCGAGGCCGCCGGGCACGACTGGGGCGAACTGGGCGAGCGGATGGATGTCTTCGAAAAGACCCCGCCGCATTGCCTATATGTCCCGAACGGCACCGAGTGGACCGCGACCGCGACCACCGATTGCGTGATCGGCGTCTGCAGCGCCCCGGGCAAGGGCGGCCACAAGGCCCGCAAGATCGGCCCCGACGGCATCACGCTGACCGGGCGCGGCGAGGGCACCAACACCCGCTACATCAACAACATCGCGATGGAGGCCGAGGATTATTGCGACAGCCTCCTCGTCACCGAGGTCTTCACGCCCGCGGGCCACTGGTCGTCCTATCCCTCGCATCGCCACGACGAGGACGACTTCCCGCGCATCACCTACCTGGAAGAAACCTACTACCACCGCCTCAACCCCGCGCAGGGCTTCGGTATCCAGCGGGTCTATACCGAGGACGGCACCCTCGACGAAACCATGGCCGTCAAGGACGGCGACGTCGTCCTCGTCCCCCGGGGCCACCACCCCTGCGGCGCTCCGTACGGCTTCGAAATGTACTACCTCAACGTCATGGCAGGACCACGCCGAAACTGGAGGTTCCAGCCAGATCCGGCCGTTCAGCACTTGATGAAATAGGCAATCCGGACGCGGCGGGAATTGAGCCGGGTCGTCCCCGACGCCGACAGGCGCGGTCTTCGAACGGAACTGGCCATCCCGGCGCGCGGGCAATAGGATGGCCGGCACTGACCAAACGCGGTTCGATCGACGAGATGGCGAAGCCGACCTACGCCCTGATCGCAAAACGCGCCCAAGTGGGCACCTCAACGGTTGAACGTGTGCTGAATGGCCGTGGCGGAGTGCGTGAGCAAACCGTCGAGAAGGTGTTGAAGGCGGCGCGCGCCCTGGATTGGCCCGGGCGCCTTCCCGAGCGCCATTCCGGCATTCTGCGGATCGAGGCGATCCTGGTCCGGCCCGAGACGAGCTTTTATGCGCGCCTCGCGGCGGCCTTCCGGCGCATCGCGGCATCGCTCGATCCGTCGTTTCAGATCCACGTCATGTTTCTCGAGGAAAACAACCCCTCCGTCATCGCGGACCGGATTGCGAACCCGCCCTTGCGTCGCGCCGGCCTTGTGGTCTCGGCCCCCGACCATGCCACGGTGCGGGAGGCGCTGTCGCGCGTCACGGCAGAGGGCCTGCCCGTCGTGCAGGTCGTGACGCAATCCATCCAGGGCCCGGCATTCGTTGGCATTGACAACTATGCCGCCGGGCGGATGGCCGGTCTTTTGATGTCGAGGATGGGGGACGTCAGGGGAACCGTCGTCGCGCTCTGCCACAGCGCGGTCTACCCGGTTCATCGCAACCGCATCCGGGGCTTTTCCGACTACCTTGCGGAGCATCCGCGAGAGGGCCTGCACTTCGCCCATGTCAGCTTCGGCGGGGATGAGCGCGACAGGAGCGCGAGAGGTGTCCGCGAGGCGATCGGCGCCTGGCCCGATCTGGCCGGTTTCTACAATGCCGGCGGCGCGAATTCGGGTGTGATCGACGCCCTGCGCCATATCGGGCGCCCGGTGTTCTTCGTCGGTCACGAACTCAACGACCTGACGCGCGCGGCGCTGCAGGACGGCACGGCCGACGTGATATTCGACCAACTTCCCGAGGCACAGGCGCGCCGCGCCGTCGACCTTCTGTTGGCGCAACTCGGCTTCCTGGACGATCCGGTCGACAATCCGCCGATCCGGTTCGCCACGATCACCGCTGAGAATATTTGATCTGATCAGATCAAGAAAGATGCGGCAAGATGTTGATTTCCGCTGAGAAGAGACC
>JAGRDO010000013.1 GCA_020447005.1 Paracoccaceae bacterium | reverse complement strand
GGAAAACGTCGCCTCGCGTCTCTGATCGCGCGACCGGAAGGTGATTACCCGTCGTGGAGTATTGAAGGGCCTGCTGGCAAGTCTGCTGGCAGGCCTCTTCGTGTCCGTATACAGCTTCTTCATCGAACCGGCGCTGCGCCTGCGGGTAAAACGCTTTCGCATCGCGCCACCGAACTGGACGGGCGGACCGCTCAAGATCGCGATCCTTGCCGACCTGCACCTGTGCGAACCCTATGTCAGCCTGAAACGGCTGGAACGGATCGTGGCGCGGACCAACGCGCTTGGCGCCGATCTGATTGTCATTCTCGGTGATCTGGAGGCCGGCCATCCATTCGTCACCGCCAAGGTTCCGATGGAGGCGGCAACGGTCGCGCTGGCGCGGCTGAGCGCGCCGCTTGGTCGCTTCGCGATCCTTGGCAATCACGACTGGTGGCATGATCGGGTGGCGCAGGCGCGCGGGGGCGGACCGAACCGGATCGCCGAACTGCTGCGCGCGGCGGGGGTGCCGGTCTTGCAAAACCTTGCCCTCAGGCTCGGCGAGGGCACGGCAAGCGGTCCGTTCTGGCTGGCCGGTCTGGACGATCAGCTGGCGATAGGGGTCGGCCCCGGGGAATTCCGCGGGCTGGACGATCTGCCGGGGACGCTGGCGCAGATCACGGATGACGCGCCCGCGATCCTGATGGCGCACGAACCCGACATCTTCCCGAATGTCCCTGATCGATTTGCCCTGACCCTGTCGGGCCACACCCATGGCGGTCAGGTGAGGATCCTTGGCTATTCGCCTGTCGTGCCGTCGAAATTCGGCAATCGCTATGCATATGGCCATGTGCGAGAGGGGTCGCGGGATCTGCTGGTTTCCGGTGGGATCGGCTGTTCGATCCTGCCGGTGCGTCTGGGCGTCGTGCCAGAGATAACCTTTTTGGAGATCACGGCATGAGCGAGGCGGCGAAAGGCGTTCTGGCAATGATCGCCGCCTGCACGATATGGGGGCTGTCGGGGCTGTTCTACCGGGCGCTGGCCCATGTGCCCCCGCTGGAGGTTCTGGCCCACCGCACGGTCTGGTCCCTGGTCTTCTTCGTGACAGTCCTGGCCTTTCAGCGCCGCCTCCTTCTTTTGCCGGCCCTGCTGCGCAGTCCGGCCTTCCTTCTGATCTCTTTCGCCGCACTTCTGGTATCGGCAAACTGGTACGGATTTATCTGGTCGGTCCAGAATGGCCGCGCCCTGGAAGCATCGCTTGGCTATTACATCTACCCGCTCGTCGCGGTCCTCATCGGCCTTGCGATCTTTCGGGAGGCATTGACGCCAATCCAGTGGGGTGCGGTTGTCCTGGCCGCCATTGCCGTAGCGACGCTGACGGCCGGTCTTGGGGCGACACCCTGGACGGCGCTTTACCTCGCCGTCACGTTCGGCTTTTACGGCATGATGAAGCGCAAGGTCGATGCCGGCCCGGTGGTTTCGGTTGCAGCCGAGGTGTCGGTTCTGGCGCCGGTCGCGCTCGTCTGGCTCGTGGTGGTGCATACGGGGCATGCGGGTGGCGCGCATGGCGGCGCCTTCGGGCGGGACTGGATGACCAGCGGCCTGCTGGCCCTGTCCGGTGTGGCGACCGGTTTGCCGCTGATGCTGTTTTCCTATGCCGCGCGGCGCGTTCGCATGGCGACGCTGGGCCTTGTGCAATATGTCAATCCGACGCTTCAGTTCTTTGTCGCCGTGTTTGCCTTCGGAGAAGACGTGACCATCTGGCACATGATCGCCTTTCCGCTGATCTGGTTCGCGCTGGCGATCTATTCCCTTGCCACGTTGCGGGCCGAAAGGCGCCGCCGCATCGTGCCTGCGGCACCTTAGGGTGGGGCGCCCCGCGCCGGGGCGCCCCTGCCGGTTCAACGCTGTTCGAGGCAGAAGCCTTCGATGTCATCGTCGGTCCAGTTGTTCGAACCGCTGCCCACGATGGTGCGGTCGCGCACATGGATGCGCAGGTTGTAGCCACAGGGCTCCATCCCCGTCGTGTCAAGTTCCCACGTGCCGGACGTGCCGTCCGTGTTGAGCGTCAGCCCCGCATAGCTGAGGGACACCGAGGAATTGCCACCCGAGAACGGTGGCGCGAAGAAGGCCCCCGGCACCGCTGACGTGATCACCATCGTGCCGCCCGCGGCTTCGGGCAGCGGCGTGACATGGATCACAAGGCTGCCCGCGTGATCGCCCGTCATCGAATAGGTGCCCGATATCACCTCTCCGATGCCGAACTTGCCGCAGTTTCCGGCCCCGCTCGTGATCTCGATATCGGCCACCGGGCCGGTATTGTCGACCATGAAGGCCTTGGGCGGGGTTGCCGCCAGAACCGCGCCGAAGGGATGGCGGAACTCCAGATAAACCGTGTGCAACCCGTTTTCGAGCCCGGTGAGTGCCGCCAGCAGGTTGTCTGCCACGGATACCAGAGGATTGGCGGCAAGCCACGGGAACCAGTCGCCTGTCGCGTTGACCGTCTGGGTGACAGGGAAGATCGACGGGAATGTCGTCACCTCGGCATCGAAGGGCACGGTCCAGGCGCGGGGGGCCGCGTCGGACGGGCCCTGGATCATCACCCGGTACTCCATCGGCCCCGGCGGGATGTTGAACCCGTTTCCTTTAAGAAGCGTCCGCCCGCCAAACGGTGCATCATCGGCGATGAAAAGACCGCCAACGCTTGATCCGTTCGCATAGCCGGCCCCGTTGATCTTGGGCAGAACCATGTTGCCGATCGATTCCAGGATCGGGGTGAAGATGCCGGGGGTCACGCCCTCGGGCAGAGACTCGACCTCGATCCAGCAATCCTCGCGGTCGCCCCAATGCGGCACGAAATCCGGCTGGTTCGGCGCGGGTGGCACGGCCCAGCTGAGAATGCCCCTGATCCTTGCCCGCCCCGTCTTGCACCATTCCTGCCGGTGCTTGTCGAGGTTGACCGGAAGCGAGGCCTGATACCAAAGGCCGCCTTGCGGCACGTCGACATCATGCACCTCGACAAAGGTCGTGCCCTGATATTCCCAGCCCGACCCGAAATCGAGGTAGAAGGCGATGTATTCGCGGCTGCCCTTCTGGCAAAGATTGCCTGAATAGCCCGATTGCCGCTTGATCTGCACCACCCCGTGCAGCCGCATCCTGTCGCGGTCAAGCCCGACGCAATGCAGTTCTTCATAAGTCGTATTGAAGTTCGGCTGGGCGAGGAAATCCGCGAATTCGGACAGGTCGATGTCGAAGGCCTTCAAGGGTGACAGCGCCTGATAGGCGGCAATGTCAGTGGGGTCCGCGGCCAGTTTTGCCACGGCCGGGAAGACATTCCGCAACACGCCCAACGCGTCCGCCTTTGGCGCGGACCTGAGCAGATCCGGCAACGCCGCATCGGGCTTTGGCGACGGGAGTTTGGTGACCGCGGCGGTGATCTTGTCGATCAGGGCGGGGTCGATTTTCTGAATACCGATATCCGTGATCTTGTCGGTCAGCTTGCAGATCAGCCAGTTGCGCGGTTCGATCTGGATGTCGCGCTCCAGCCGGTTGCCCCAGACCGGCACCCAGTTCGGCATGTTCGCCGGGGGCATCGTGTTCCACGACAGGATTGCACGTACCTTGGGCAGCACCGGTTTGTCGTCACAGCAGGACCGGCGCTTGGGCCTGATGTGTACCGACACCGCGTAGCAGAGCGGATCCTTGAACGGCAGGTCATGGATGTTGAAGCTGGCCACACCATGATCGACCCATGAGCCGTCGCCGTAATCGAGGTAGAAGCGGACAAATTCATCGCTTCCGTCGCTGCAGGCATCACCGCCATAGCCGGTCTGCTGCTTGATCCGCACGATCGCGGTCAGGATCTCGGTGTCGGGGTTGTAGCCGATGCAGGTCAGCTGTTCGAAGGATGTGTCGCCGACCTTTTTCAATACGGCCTTCGGAATGCCCGCCAGTTTCAGATCCGTCAGGTTTCCGAAGTAGTTGGGGTTGGTAATCAAATGAAGTTTGGCAGCGTTGCGCAATGCAACGTCATTTCGCGTCTCGGCCATATCGGCCTCCATGTAAAATATTGATTATAAAATGAAAAACAGGCTGTACCACTGAATGTTACAAGCCTGAAAAATACACCCGATTCGCCCGGTGGGAGAGTATGGAAAACCCTAATCGCCCGGTTTTGGCCATTACTGGCCCAAACCGCGTGGCAGTGACGGCGTGTTTCAGCCGAACCGGTTTCGAAGCATGGATTCCATGACTTGAACCGTGTCCGCGATGCCAATGAAGCGTTTCAGGGACGCATCGGCGAAACCCTCATCGACGATATGGTCGATCAGGCCGCTCAGCGGCGTCCAGTAGCCTTCGGTGTTCAGAAGGAGGATCGGCTTTTCGTGCAGGCCGAGCTGCCGCCATGTCAGCACTTCGAAAAACTCGTCCAGCGATCCGGCTCCGCCGGGAAGAACGACAACAGCATCGGCATTCATGAACATCACTTTCTTGCGTTCATGCATGGTTTCGGTGACGACGAAGGTCGACAGATCGCGCTTGCCGACCTCACGCGACAAAAGATGCGTCGGGATCACGCCAAAGGTTTCCGCACCGGCGGCCTGCGCGCTGCGGGCGACCTCTCCCATCAGCCCGACATCGCCTGCGCCATAGACAAGGCGCCAGCCATTCGCGGCAAGGATCCGGCCGGTCTCCCGGGCGGCCTCGGCATAGGCTGGACGGCGGCCGGAGCGTGACCCGCAATACACACAGATGGAAGGACGGTGAGATGACATTTCGACCCCGCGCAAGGTTTCTTTGACCCCTGATAACGGCGTTGTTATGGTCGCTCAAGCGCGCGGCGCAGATCGCGCCACGGGGGGAAGATCGATGACGGAAAACAAGGACGCCGCCGCATCTGGCAACGGTGCGCTGACATGGGGGCTCGGCGCGGTCGCCGGATTGGTGGTCGTCGGGGCGATCTGGTATTTCGCCACGGGCTCTGAACCCGTAACGGACAGCGGCGGCGCGACCGTTGCCGCGTCCGCCCCTGCCTCGGGATCGCAAGCGCAAGATGGCTCTGCCGTGCCGTCCGAAGGGCAGGCGGCCAGCGACACTGCCGGCGATGGCGGCGCGGCCACGGATACCGCCCCGACAGCCAGCGCGCAGGCGGAAAGTGACGCGGCCCCTGCCGAAGGCGATCAACCCTCGACCGACGCGCAAGCCGAACCGGCAGGTGACGGGGTGTCGGGCGGCGCGGCGGATGCGCCCGCCATGACCGGGACCTTGCCTGAGTTTGACACGGTACGGGTTGCCCCCGACGGTGCCACTGTCGTCGCCGGGCGCGCCGGCACGGGTGCGACCGTGTCGGTCATCGTGGATGGCGCGGCCATTGCCGAGGCGGTTGCCGATGCCGGCGGTGCCTTTGTTTCGCTGTTCGATCTTTCACCGAGTGACAAGCCGCGCGTCCTGTCCTTGCAGGCCACGGGGGCCGATGGAACGGTCCTGACCTCGACCGCCGAGGTGATCGTTGCGCCGTTCTCCGCCCCCGAACCGGTTGCCGTGGCCAGCAGCGAAGGCAGCGCGGGCGGAACCGAGGGCGCGGCCGAACCCGCGGGGGCAGGCGCGCCCGCCGCGATCGCAGATGTGCCCGAGGTTCTGGTTCTTGATGAGACGGGCCTGCACAAGCAGGTCCCGGCGGCGCCCAATGCCGAGGTGACCATCGACACGATCGGTTATGGCGGATCAGAAACGGTCGAGCTTGCCGGCCGGGGTGCCGCGGGTCAGTTTGTCCGGCTTTATCTGAACAGTGCCGAGGTCAAGACGGTCGAGATCGCCGGGGATGGAAACTGGGCCGCGACGCTCGGGGATGTCGTGGCCGGGCTTTATGACCTTCGTGCCGATCAGATCGACGGCAACGGCAAGGTGACGTCGCGTTTTGCGACCCCCTTCCTGCGCGAGGCGCCCGAGGTTCTGGCCAGTGCCGCGTCCGGTCTGAATACCCAGACGGGCGCCGGGGATGCGCCCGCCGTCGCTGAACCCGAAGCCGGGGCGGCCGATGCCGCGCAGGCAGAAAGCGCCGCCACCGCACCCGCCGCGCCGGAAGCAGGGGCCAGCTCTGCCGATGGCACGGTTCCCGCCGTGTCCGGGCCTGCCAGCCCCGACACTGTGGGGGCGGAAAGCAGTGCGGTCGCGGCGGCGCCCGCCAGCGCAGAGCCTGAAGCCGCGACGGCGACCGAGGCGGCAGAGCCACCGGCAAGCGAACCGGCCGAACAACCTGCCACGCAAGTCACCATCGTCACCGTGCAGCCCGGCTTCACGCTTTGGCGCATCGCCAAGGAAAATTACGGCGAAGGCATACTCTACGTGAAAGTGTTCGAGGCAAATCGCGGACAGATCCGCAATCCGGACCTGATCTATCCCGGTCAGGTGTTTACGGTTCCGGCCGCAGATCAGTAGGCGTCAGGCAGCGGGCGTCCGTGTGGGCGTTCTGGCGGGGGGTATCAGCCTTCCACGCTGAATTGCGCCGCCGCCACCTGCCACCGGCCCGAGCTTTCGACCAGAACCGCCGACAGAACGGCGCCGATCCGGCCTGCATCGCGACCGTTCGCATCGACGATCCCGGACAGCACGAAACGCTGCAGGATCATCGTGGCCCCGGGGGCAAGCGGCCGCTGCTTGCCGCGCCCCGTCACCAGCTTTGCGCGCGCGAAGGCGCCGGAAAGTTCGGCGCCCAAAAGGTCCGAGATGCCCTTGCGCCCCTCGGCCCATGCGCCGGTCAGCGACAGAAAATCCGCATCTTCGGCGAACAGGGCGGCAATCTCGGCCGCGTCGCGGGTCGCCCATGCATTGGCAAAGGCGCGTGGGAAAGCGTCGGGGGAAGGCAGGCTCATCGGTTCACCATCACGATCTTGCCGGGGTTGAGGATGCCGGCGGGGTCAAGCGTCTGCTTGATCGCCGCCATGACATCCCAGCCAGCCCCATGTTCCAGCGCCATCATTGCCGTCTTGCCCATGCCCACCCCATGTTCCCCGGTGATCGTGCCACCCAGCCGCAGCGCGCGTTCGGCCATGCGACGGGCCAGCGCCTTGGCGGTCTTCAACTCTTCCGCATTGTCACGTTCGATCAGCAGGATCGCATGAAAGTTACCGTCGCCGACATGGCCGAGGATCGGGCCGGGAATGCCCGAACCGGCGATATCGGCGCGGGTTTCGGCCACTGCCTCGGCAAGGCGCGAGATCGGGACGCAGATATCCGTGACCATCCCCATCGAGCCCGGCCGCGAGGCGATGCAGGCCGGGTAGGCGCCATGGCGCATCCGCCACAGACGGTTGCGATCCTCGGGCGTCGCGGCCCAGTCGAAATGCCCGCCACCCATGTCCGCGACAACCTCGCCAAAGCGGCGGGCGTCTTCGGCGGCCGAGGTTTCCGATCCGTGGAACTCTACCATCAGATGCGGTTTTCGGGGCAGCGAGGTCCCGTTCGCCGCGTTGAAGATCGCCGCGGTCGTCTCGTCCACGAATTCGATCCGCGCCATCGGTATCCCCATCTGTATCGTCGCGATGACTGTCTGGACGGCGGCCTCGAACCGGTCGAAGGCGCAGGTCGCGGCGGTGATCGCCTCGGGCTGGCCATGAAGGCGCAGGGTCAGTTCGGTGATGATGCCAAGCGTGCCTTCGGAGCCCACGAAAAGCCCGGTCAGATCGTATCCGGCCGAGGATTTGCGCGCGCCCGATCCGGTCCGGATCACCCGGCCATCGGCCAGAACGACCTCAAGCGCCATGACCGTGTCGCGCATCGTGCCGTAGCGGACCGTCGTCGTGCCGGAGGCCCGCGTCGCGGCCATGCCCCCAAGCGAGGCATCCGCCCCCGGATCGACGGTGAACATCAACCCGGTTGCGCGCAGTTCGCGATTGAGCGCCTCGCGCGTCACACCGGGCTGGACCACGGCCTGCATATCCTCGGCCCTGACCGCCAGAACCCGGTTCATCCGCGACATGTCCAGGCTGATGCCGCCGCGCACGGGCAGCGCTTGGCCTTCCAGCGATGTCCCCGTCCCCCAGGCCGTTACCGGACAAGCATGGCCAGAGCAGATCGTGAGGATACGGGACACCTCTTCTGTGGTCTCGGGATAGGCCACGGCATCGGGCGGCGCGTCTGCGAACCAGGTTTCGTTCTGCCCGTGCAGCCCGCGATCGGACTTGGACCGCGAAAGGCGATCGCCTAAGAAGGACTGAAGTTCGGCAAGCGCGGTTTCGTAGGGCATGTGATACCTCGGGGCGGGCGCGGCGACCCTAGGCCAAGCGGGCAGTCTGGGGAAGCCCGGTTGCAGATTGCCCGCGGAAAAACGCCTGATGAACGCGACAACCGCAAATCTGGCACGGCGGCTCTGGCACCGGTTTCGGACCGATCTGTCGGGCATGATCGAGATCATGCGCAAGCGCGGACCAAGCCAGTTGCAGTTCTGGTTCATCGCGCTGGCAATCGGTATCTGCGGCGGGACGGCCGCGCTGTTCTTTCGCAAGGGCATCGATACGCTGCAGACCGCGCTTTACGGCAGCGATGATCTGACCATGGCGTCCGTCGCCGGTGGCCTGCCCTGGTGGTGGGTGCTGCTCATCCCGATCTGCGGTGGTCTGGCGGTCGGCCTGATCCTTGATCGGTTCACCCCGGATGGCCGGGTCCGGTCGGTTCCCGATGTCATCCAGGGTGCGGCGATGCATGAAGGCCGGGTCGAAGGGCGGGCGGGGCTTGCCTCGGCTCTCGCGTCGCTGATCACACTCGGCTCGGGTGGCTCTTCTGGGCGCGAGGGGCCGGTCGTGCATCTGGCGGCGGTCATCGCAAGCTGGGTTTCGATCCGCATCAATGCCAATGGCATCACGGGGCGCGATCTTCTGGGGTGTGCGGTGGCGGCCGCCGTTTCGGCCAGTTTCAACGCGCCCATTGCCGGGGCGATCTTTGCGCTTGAGGTCGTGTTGCGGCACTTTGCGATCCATGCCTTCGCGCCGATCGCCATCGCGGCGGTGGCCGGCACGGTGATCAACCGGCTGGAATTCGGCGGGGTGACGGAATTCAACCTGCCGGGCGCCGGCGGACTGGCTTTCTATGTGGAGCTGCCGGCATTTCTTCTTCTTGGTCTTGTCTCCGGGGTGGTGGCCGCAATCCTGATGCGCACGGTGATCCTGGCCGAAAACCTCGGCGACCAGATTCAGCGGGCGACGTCCCTGCCGCGCTATCTGCGCCCCGCCATTGCCGGGGCGATCCTCGGTGCGGTCGCGATCTGGTTTCCCCACATCATCGGTGTGGGATACGAGACGACATCGGCGGCGCTGACGGGCCGGATCGGGCTTGGCACTGCCGTCCTTTTCGCCACGGTCAAGGTCTTTGCCGTCGCGGTGACGATCGGCGGGCGAATGGGCGGCGGCATGTTTTCACCGGCCCTTGTCGTCGGATCGCTGACGGGGCTGGCATTCGGGCTGATCGCAACCGGTTTTTTGCCGGAAGTGTCGGGTGCCGAAACCGTCTATGCCCTTGCCGGAATGGGGGCGGTCGCGGCCGCGGTCCTTGGCGCACCCATATCGACGACGCTGATCGTCTTCGAGCTTACCGGCGACTGGCAGACCGGATTGGCCGTGATGACCGCGGTATCGCTTTCCACCGCGCTTGCCTCGCGTCTGGTGGACCGCTCATTCTTTCTTACGCAACTTGAACGGCGTGGCGTGCATCTGGCCGCCGGCCCGCAGGCCTATCTTGGCGAGACCGTTCGCCTTGCCGAGATCATGCGGCCCATGAGCCACCGCCGCGCCGCGCCCGAAGATCGCTGCCGCGAGATGATCGAAGAGGGAATCGTTCTTGGCGAAATGCAGACGCTGGAAGCCGCGCTGCGTCTGTTCGAAAAGACCGGGGCGGATTTCATTCCGATCACGGCGCAAGTGGCGGGCGCGGGTCGAGACACGATCCTTCAGGGCGCGGTTTTCCAGACGGATGCCTTGCGTGCTTATGCGAAGGCGCTGGCCGATACCGCCGCCGAAGAGCACAGATGACCTTCATTTCTTAAACGGAAGTTGTGGCTTGGCGGCGGTGCGCTAGCCCTGAATTAACCGTCGCCCGTTATGTCCCTTCGTATTCCGACGGAGGGCTGCAATGTTACGATTCCTGACCCGCGAAGCGCTTGATCGCTACCCGTCCTTGCGCGACACGATGTTTCGGGACCGTGCAGTGCAATTCCACGACAGATTGCGCTGGGCGGTTGATGTCGACAGATGCGGGCACGAACGCGACGATTATGACGGGCTGAACCCGATCTACGTGCTGTGGCAGATGCCGGACGGAACGCATGGCGGTTCGATGCGCTTTCTTCCCACCGAAGGCCGGACCATGGTCAACGAACATTTCAGCGCCCTGTCCGGGGCGCGCAGGTTCCGTCACCCGAAGCTTTGGGAATGCACGCGGTTTTGCCTTTCGGACCGGGCGGCCCCCAATGTTTCGGCTGTGCTGATGCTGGGCGGGGCGCAACTGGGTGTCGGTCTGGGGCTGGCGCGGGCGGTCGGGGTATTTGACGCAAGGATGGTCCGCATCTACAGGTTTCTTGGCTGGCAACCGACCGTTCTGGGCAGCGAAGGCCACGGGCCTGATGCGATCAGCCTGGGGCTATGGGAATTCTCTGAAGAAATCCGTCGCAGGATGGCGCGAAAGGCAGGGATCGCGCCGCAGGTCGCCGCCACCTGGTTTGCGCGTGACCTTGGGGCCGGACACCGGTGGGCCGACGCCGGCTGATCGGGCTGGCATCGCCCTTCCACCAACTGTAGGGTCCGGCCATGACCCTTCCCGCCCTGGAATTCTCTGACGATCAGGCCGAAGCCTGGGACCGGATCGCCGATATCCTCGGCGCCGCCGGGATCGACCTTGTCGAGGCCACGCTGATGCCGGCGTCGCAGGGAATTCCGCAGATCTTCGCCGTCGTGGGCAAGGCCGGATCGGGCAAGACCATGCTTCTGGCCGAATTGACGCGGGCCCTGAACGCGGCCGGTGTGCAGACCGTGTCGGGCGATTACGAGGGCAAACGCCGCAAGGACCGAAGAACGCTTGCGGTTCTTGCGCCGACCAACAAGGCGGCCAGTGTCTTGCGCAACCGCGGCGTTGCCGCGACGACGATCCACCGCATCCTCTACACGCCGATCTATGACCCCGAATACGAAAAGATTGCCGAATGGCTCGCCGGCAACGGCGAACGGCCGGATGTAGAGGGATTGACGGATGCCGCGCTCGACCGCGCCAAGGCGTTTTACGAACAGGTGAAATCGATCCCCGGCGCTCTGGCGGCGGCGGGGCTGCGCGGATCGGATTTCATCCTTGGCTGGAAACGGCGCGAGGACCCGCTGGATATCGGGTTTGTCGATGAAGCCTCGATGCTGGACGAACGTCAGTTCGACGACCTGAAGGCGATCTTTCCGACGCTGGTCATCTTTGGCGATCCGGCCCAGCTTGCGCCCGTCGGCCAGTCCGGCGAAATGGTGTTCGACCGTCTGCCGGCACCGCGAAAACTGGAACTGCACCGCATCCACCGTCAGGCCGAGGACAACCCGATCCTCGACCTTGCCCATGCGCTTTCCGATCCCGACCTCGACTTTGCCGGGTTCGAAGGCCTCGTCCGCGATGCGGCGGCGCGCGATGACCGCGTGCGCTGGGCCGAGCGTGCCGACGCCGCGTTGATGGCGCGCTCGCCGATTCTGGTCTGGCGCAACCAGACGCGCATTCGCCTGATCCAGGCCTTTCGCGCCGCTTATGGCGCGCCGCCGGATGCCCTTTTGCCGGGTGAGCCCCTGATTTGCGACGGGATCGAACTGCCCCTGAAACACCGCAAACGCCGCATCGACCTTGAGGCACGCGGGCTGATCAAGGGTGCGCAGGTCATCTATCTTGGCCCGGGGACGAAGCCGGGTTTCGCGCGGCTTCACGTGGTTGGAACCGAGGATCCGCAAGTCTCGGCGGCATCGATCATCAAGATCGAACTGCCGGATGAGGAGGAACCGTTCATCCCGCAGGCCGCCCATATGGGCGCTGCCTTTCTGCATGGCTCGGCGGTGACAATTCACAAGGCGCAGGGGTCGCAATGGAACGATGTGCAGGTTTTCGCGCCCGACCTTTTCGTCGCGGCCCGGACCGGTCGGACCGAAGCGGGGCTGCCGCTTTGGAAACGGCTGGCCTATGTTGCCATCACCCGCGCGGAAACCCGTCTGCATTGGGTCGTGCGCAATCGCCTGGCCCGGCCGGAGGCGGCGCTGTCGACCGGCGATCTTGTCACGCGACCGTCGCCCCTGGTGCTTGGCCAAAACGGCGGCGGCGACGACGATTAGGGCAGGCCGCCCGCAGCAAAGCAGGGTTCCGGTCGCGCCGCAAACCCTCTAATCTTGCCGTCAACAAGAGGGAGTTCGCCCATGCGCTGCATCTTTGTCCAGTTCCGCTGCAATCCCGGCAAGACCTATGCCGTCGCCGACGCCATCTATGAGCGCGAGGTGGTGTCAGAGCTTTATTCGACCTCCGGCGAGTTCGACCTGATTGCCAAGATCTATGTCCCCGACGATGCCGATGTCGGCCGCTGGCTGAATGAGCGGCTATTTGACATCCCGGGGATCGACCGGACGCTGACCACCATGACGTTCCAGGCGTTCTGACATGGCCGGAACCGTTGTCGTAACCGGGGCATCGGCCGGGATCGGCAAAGCCGTGGCATTGCGGTTTCTTGCCGAGGGCTGGAACGTGGCCCTGATTGCCCGGCGGGCCGGGGCGCTGGCCGGGCTGGCAGGCTCGAACACCCAAGCGCTTGCCCTGCCATGCGATGTCAGCGACGAGACGGCGGTGGCCGATGCCTTTGCGGCCACGGTTGGACGGTTCGGCCGGATTGACGTGCTTTTCAACAACGCAGGCATTGCCCGGCCATCGGCACTGATCGACGAAATGCCGGTCGCCGACTGGCGCGCGATGGTCGATGTCAATCTGACGGGCATGTTCCTTTGCGCCCGCGCCGCCTTTGGCCAGATGCGCCGGCAATCGCCCCAGGGGGGGCGGATCATCAACAACGGATCGGTTTCAGCCCATGCGCCGCGCCCGCGCTCGGTGGCCTATACATCGACCAAGCACGCCATCAGCGGCCTGACCAAGACGCTTGCGCTTGACGGGCGGCCTTATTCCATCGCTTGCGGCCAGATCGACATCGGCAATACCGCGACCGACCTTGCCGCACCGATTGCAAAAGGGGTGCCGCAGGCCGACGGTTCGATCAGGGCCGAGCCGATGATGGACATCGAGGATGTCGCCGGCGCGGTCCTGCACATGGCCTCGCTTCCGCTGTCGTCGAACGTGCTGACGATGACCATCATGGCCACCAACATGCCGTTTGTCGGGCGCGGATGATCAGGCCGGTGCAAGCACGGAAAAAGATCTACCCGTTGCGCAACAGACGGAATGCCGTCGAGGCAAGCCACCCGGCCAGTCCCGCAAGGAACAGCGCCAGAACGCCGTATGCGGCGGGCAATTTATGGGCCAGATCGAACAGCCAGCGTTCAAGCCCGACCTTGCGAACATCGATCAGCGCCTCGTTCGCCGCCACCACCTTCTTGTCGCGGACAAGGAAGATCCTTGTCCGGTACTCGCCTTCGACAAGGTTCGCCGGAAGGTCGATGTCCGTTCTGAAGAGCGTGTCCTCCTCAAGCTCCACGGCCCCTTCGTGAAGCGAGTAAAGGCCGTTCTCCTCGCGAATACGGATCAGCGCGTCGGTGAATGAGGGACTGTCCTGGATATCCGGCGGCGCGCCGACCGAGCGGATCAACTGGGGCACCGAAACCTTGCGGCGCAGGTCCTCGATCTGGGACAGGATATCGTTCAGGGGGCGCGTTGTCGCCACGGCGTAAAAGCTTGGCGCATGGTCCACATCGACGGCGGCGGTGTTCACCCAGATCCCGAACTTGCGCGACTTGCGCCGCACCATGATCGGCGCTGACGGGCCTTCGACCGTAATGATGACATCCAGTTCGGAATCGCGCGGAATACGGTCTTCGCGCTTTACCGCGCCGTAGATGAGAAGATCCGATCCATCGAAATTCGCGGTGATGGCGATCGAACTCTGGCTCAGCCCGGCGACGACTTCTTCGGTTCCCCCTGCAATTCCTGCAGGAAGAAGGAAAACGGCGATCAGGGCGAGGCGGCGGATCATCGCTGTGCGGCCTCCGAAATCGAGTAAAGCTCGCCCGGGCGGATCAGCAGATCGGCGCCGATCTTCACGCAGACGGCCAGAACCAGCAGTGCCAGAAGGATGCGCAGTTGTTCGGCCTTCAGCCGCGCCCCCAATCTGGTGCCGATCTGCGCGCCGACGACCCCGCCGATGATCAGCAGAAGCGCCAGCATCAGATCGACCGACTGGTTGGTGTAGGCATGCATGAAGGTCGTGAAACCGGTGACGAAAATGATCTGGAAAAGCGACGTTCCGATGACGACCTTTGTGGGCATGCCCAAAAGGTAGATCATCGCGGGCACCATGATGAAGCCGCCCCCCACACCCATGATCGCCGCAAGCAGACCCACCAGCACCCCGACAAGGAGGGGGGGCACGACACTGATATACAGGCCAGAGGTGCGAAACTTGATCTTGAAAGGCAGGTTGTGCAGCCAGGAATGATGGTGCCGTTTCACGGAAACCGCGCCGGGCCTTGAGGATCTTCGCAGCGCCCGAAGGCTTTCCTGCAACATCAAGGCGCCGATCAGCCCTAGAAAGACCACATAGGAAAGCTGCACCACAAGGTCGATCTGACCGATCCGGGAAAGGTGATTGAACACCCAGATGCCAAGCGCGGAACCCGACAGGCCCCCGGCAAGAAGGACAAGCCCCATCCGGATGTCGACGGTACGCCGCTTCAGATGTGCCAGAACACCCGAGATCGATGACGCGACAACCTGATTTGCACCGGTGGCCACGGCTACGACAGGCGGAACTCCGATGAAAAACAGAAGCGGTGTGATCAGAAAGCCGCCGCCAACCCCGAACAGGCCCGACAGCAAACCAACCACACCCCCGATACCAAGCAGCAGAAAAGCATCCAAAGATACCTCTGCAATGGGCAGATAGATTTGCATCAGAACGGCGATGTCCGCTGGAATGATCCGTTATCGTTCAGTGTTGACGCGATATCGCATGGAAGTCAAACGCTTGTCGGCGACGGGGCCGCGCCAGTTCGGCTATTCCCGTCAGTCCAGATCGCGCAAATAGCGGCGCAATATCCGCTCCAGCTTTGCCGCCCCGATCGGCGCCATCGATTTGGTATGCTCATGGCTTATTTTCTCGTCGCTCATCCCGGCGGCCATGTTGGTGATCACCGAAATCGCGGCGACGCGCAGACCCAGGAAGCGCGCAAGGATCACTTCGGGCACGGTCGACATGCCGACCGCGTCAGCCCCGAGCGCGCGGATTGCCCGGATCTCTGCGGGTGTTTCGAAGGACGGGCCCGAATACCAGGCATAGACACCTTCGCCCGCGTCGATCCCTTCCGCAGTGGCGGCTGCCCGCAATGCGGCCCGCATCCTTGCGTCATGGGCGTCGGTCATCGGAACGAAGCGCGCATCCGTCCGCTCTCCGATCAGGGGGTTGAGACCGGAAAAGTTGATGTGATCCGACAGAAGCATGACCGCGCCGGGTGGGTTGACCGCATCCATGGACCCCGCGGCATTCGTGACGATGAGCCGGTCCGCCCCAAGCGCCTTGAGAACCTCAAGCGGCAGCCGCATCGCACCCGCATGCCCGGATTCGTAATAGTGGGACCGCCCGCCGAAGACGGCCACCCGGACGCCTTCCAGCATCCCGACGGCCAGAACCGGGTTATGTCCGGACACGGCCGCATGGGGAAAGCCGGGAAGGTCGGCATAGTTGATCGCAACGCCATCGACCTCGCCCGCGATATGCCCAAGACCTGACCCGAGGATCAGGCCGTGACTGACCGGGGCCGCTCCGGCCCGGTCGCGGATCAGTTGTGCAAGTTCAGCGCTCTTTGACATAGGGTTCTCCGCCTGCCCGGGGCGGAATTGCCCGCCCGACAAATCCCGCAAGCACGATAACCGTCAGGATGTAGGGCAGGGCGTCAAGCGCCGGAACGGGGACATCGAAACCGACGGATGCCTTGATCACATCGGGGCGGAGTGCCAGCGCCTGAAAGAAGCCGAAAAGCAGTGTCGCCATCAGCGCGTACCACGGCCGCCATTTGGCGAAGATCAGTGCGGCGAGCGCGATATAGCCGCGACCGGCCGTCATTTCCTTGCCGAAACCGGCCTGAAGCCCTGCGGCCATATAGGCGCCGGCGATGCCGCAAAGAACCCCGGTGATCGCCACGGCCGTATAGCGCAGCCTGACGACCGAGATGCCGGCCGTGTCGACCGAGGCCGGGTTTTCACCGACGGCGCGCAGGCGCAACCCGAAGCGTGTCCGGTAAAGAACCCACCAGGTCAGCGGAACGGCAAGAAGCGCGACATAGACAAGTGCCCCATGGCCCGAAAGCACCTCGGCATAGATGGGCCCAATGATCGGGATCCCGGACGCCGCCTCGGCAAAGGGCAGGTCAATCGGATTGAACCTCGCGCCACCCGACAGGGGCGGGGTGCGGCCGCCCTGATGGAACATCGATTGCGCCGCCAGAACCGTGATCCCCGAGGCCACGAAATTCAGCGCCACGCCCGAGATCAGCTGATTGCCGCGAAAGGTGATGGAAGCGACCCCGTGGATCGCCGCGAGAACCATCGCCCCCCCGATCCCGGCCAGAAGACCGACCCAGACAGAACCGGACAGCGCAGCCGCTGCCCCGGTGCACATCGCGGCCATCAGCATCTTGCCCTCAAGCCCGATGTCGAAAATCCCCGACCGTTCGGAAAAGAGACCCGCAAGGCAGGCCAGCAGCAACGGGGTTGCCAGCCGCATCGTCGAATCGAGGATCTGGACAAATGTTGCGAAATCCATCACCGAACCCCCCGCCGCGGTGCAAAGAAGACGCCAAGCATCATGCGCACCATGTGGTCAAGCGCCCCGGTGAACAGGATCACAAGGCCCTGCACCACGGTCCGCAGCTCGATCGGGATCGACGTGAAAAGGCCCAGTTCCGCACCGCCCTGATAGAGAAAGCCGAAAAGGATCGCGGCAAGGAACACGCCCATCGGGTGGTTGCGCCCCATCAGCGCCACCGCGATACCGATGAAACCCGCCCCCTCTGCCGAGTTCTGCAACAGCCGTCCGCTTTCGCCCATCACGTTGTTGATCGCCATCAGCCCGGCCAGCGCGCCCGAGATCAGCATGGCGATCATCGTGATGCGAACCGGGTTGATGCCGACGTAAAGGGCCGCGGGTTCGGATTTGCCGAAGGCGCGGATTTCGTAACCAAGGCGGGTGCGCCAAAGCAGGACCCAGATCAGCCAGCACGCGGCAAGCGCGATGAAGAGCGTGACATTCGCGGGAACCTGCTTGGTGAAGATCAGCGACAGGCCGGGGATCTCATGCAGGGTCGGCAGTTCGGTGCCTTGCGGAAACCGGGCCGAGGCCGGGTCCGACTGGCCCACCGGTTTCAGCACGTCGACCAGAAGATAGGCCAGCAACGCAGCGGCGATATAGTTGAACATGATCGTGGTGATGACGATATGGCTTCCGCGTTTCGCCTGCAAATAGGCAGGGATCGCGGCCCATGCGGCGCCAAAGAGGGCCCCGCCGATCATCGCGGCGGGCAGGGCCAGCGTCCAGTGCGGCCAGGGCAGGGCCAGACAGACCAGCGCAACGCCCAGCCCGCCAAGCTGGGCCTGCCCTTCGCCGCCGATATTGAAAAGCGAGGCGTGGAAGGCCACGGTCACCGCAAGACCGGTAAAGAGGAAGCTTGTCGTATAGTAGAGCGTATAGCCCCAGCCATAGGCCGAACCGATCGCGCCATCGACCATGGTTTTCAAGGCCTCGACCGGACTTTGCCCGATCGACAGGATGACCAGGGTAGAGAAAAGCCCCGCCAGAAGCAGGCTGATGAGCGGGACAAGGACCAGATCGGCCCAACGCGGCAGTCTGGTCATCAGGCGGCCTCCCCGGCTACGCCAGCCATCAAAAGCCCAAGCTCGCGTTCGTTGGTGTTTTCGGGCATGCGTTCGCCCATGATCCGGCCGTCGAACATCACGGCGATACGGTCCGAAAGGCTCATGATTTCATCCAGTTCCACGCTGACCAGCAGGATCGCCTTGCCGGCGTCGCGCAATTCGACAATCCGCTTGTGAATGAACTCGATCGCGCCGATATCGACCCCGCGGGTCGGCTGCCCGACCAGCAGAAGCTCTGGATTGCGTTCGATTTCACGCGCAAGAATGATCTTTTGCTGATTGCCGCCCGAAAAGCTCTTTGCCGCAAGCCCCGGAATTGGCGGGCGCACGTCGAAACGTTCCATTTTCCTTTCGGTATCGGCAAGGACCGCGGCATTGTCCATCAACCATCGGTTCTTCTGATAGGCCGGGTCGTTGTGATAGCCGAAGGCCACGTTTTCCCAAGCGGTGAAATCCATGATCATGCCCAGATGCTGCCGATCCTCGGGCACATGGGCGATGCCCCTGGCGCGGCGCGACTGGCCATCGGAATGCTGGCCGGTCAGGTCAAGTTCCTGTCCGTTCAGCCGGATATGACCGGTGCCGTGCGCGATACCGCCCAGCACCTCAAGAAGTTCGGACTGGCCATTGCCGGCGACCCCGGCGATCCCGAGGATTTCACCTGCGCGGATGTTGAAGGATATACCCTTCAGGCGCTCGACCTTGTCTGCGTCGACCACTTTCAGGTTCTCGACTTCAAGCACCATCTTTCCGGGCCTGGCCGGGGATTTTGCCACGTCGAGCAGAACCTTGCGGCCAACCATAAGCTCGGCCAGCTCCTCGGGGCTGGTCTCCGCCGTCTTGACCGTCGCCGTCATCTCGCCCCGGCGCATCACGCTGACCGTATCGGTGATCTCCATGATCTCGCGCAGCTTGTGGGTGATCAGGACGATGGTCTTGCCCTGTTCCTTCAGCCCGCGAAGGATACGGAAAAGGTGATCGGCCTCATCCGGCGTCAGAACGCCCGTCGGTTCGTCGAGGATCAGGATTTCGGCGTGGCGATAAAGCGCCTTGAGGATCTCGACCCGTTGCTGGTGGCCGACGGACAGTTCCTCGATCACCTCATCGGGGTCGACGTCGAGTTCATATTCCTGCGCAAGTTCGCCAAGCACCTGCCGGGCCTTGGTCAGGGACGGGCGCAACAGTGCGCCATCCTCGGCCCCAAGGATGACGTTTTCAAGAACGCTGAAATTCTGCACCAGCTTGAAATGCTGGAAAACCATGCCGATCCCGGCGCGGATTGCCGCCTGGCTGTCGGGAATGTCGGTCTGTTTGCCGTTGATGAAAATGCTGCCCGTATCGGCCTTGTAAAAACCGTAGAGGATCGACATCAACGTTGATTTGCCGGCACCGTTTTCACCGATGATGCCGTGAACGGTCCCCTTTGCAACCTGGATCGAGATGTCCTTGTTGGCCTGTACCGGGCCGAAAGCCTTGGAGATACCCTTCAGCTCGATTGCAAAGGGGGCGGCCGTTTCCGGCCGCCCCGATGTCCCGTTGCCTGCCATCAGAAGGAAGCGGCAGGGCAGGTGTCGTCGGTCATGTAATCGTGCACGACGATTTCGCCCGACTTGATCTTTTCGGCCGCAGCATCGACCGTCGCCTTCATCTCTGGCGTCACCAGAGAGGCGTTATTGTCGTCAAGCGCGTAACCGACGCCGTTGCTGGCCAGATCCATGACCACGACCTTTCCGGTTTCAAGGTCGGTTCCGGCCTTGAAGGCTTCATAAACGGCATTGTCGACGCGCTTGAGCATCGAGGTCAGGACCTGACCCGGATGAAGATAGTTCTGGTTGCTGTCGACACCGATAGAAAGGATGCCTTCGTCAGCGGCGGACTGAAGCACCCCGATGCCGGTGCCACCGGCGGCCGCAAAGATCACGTCCGCGCCCTGGGCTTTCTGCGCCTTGGCAAGTTCGGCGCCCTTGACCGGATCGTTCCAGGCCGCGGGGGTGGTGCCGGTCATGTTCATGACCACGGTTGCGTCCGGATTGACGGCCTTGACGCCTTCGGCATAGCCGCAGCCGAACTTGCGGATCAACGGGATGTCCATCCCGCCGACGAAGCCGACCGTGCCGGATTTCGAGGCAAGCGCGGCCATCATGCCGACGAGATACGAGCCTTCATGTTCGCTGAAGGCCACCTGCCTTACGTTGGGAAGATCAAGCCAGTTGACGTCGATGATCGCGAATTTCGTGTCGGGAAAGTCCGGCGCGACGGCGCTCAGGGCATCGGCAAAGCCGAAGCCGGTCATGACGACAGGGTTGGCGCCAGCTTCCGCCAGCCGGCGCAACGCCTGCTCGCGCTGGGCCTCGGACTGCATTTCGAGTTCCTTGTAAGTGCCGCCGGTCTCCGCCTTCCAGCGCTCGGCGCCATTGTAGGCGGCTTCGTTGAACGACTTGTCGAACTTGCCGCCAAGATCGTAGATGATCGCCGGATCGGCGAGCGCGGCGCCGGATGTCAGCGCCATTGCCGCTGCCGCGCCGAGGAATTTTTGCATGAGGGTCATCGATTGCTCCCGGTTGGAATTGTTTTTCATCCGCATCCGGGAGCCGCCTGAAACGGACAACCCCTCCCGCGCGAATTGCTTCGATTAGGGCGAATGCGACCTTGCTGGTCAATAGCAATTCGTGAGGATGCCGGCGAATTATTGACCAATCGGTAAATTATTCTGCGAATTCACGGCAATTTCGGCCGCCATGAGGACCGCGTCGTCACGGCTGCCGCCCGCGGCGCGGTAATAGTCCTTGCGCCGGCCGATCTCGGCAAAGCCAAGACTGCGATAAAGGCCGATCGCCGGCAGGTTGCCGGCGGCGACATCAAGGAAGGCGCGGGTGGCACCCGCGGCCTCTGCCCATGCCATGAACCGGCCGGTCAACTGCGACCCGACCCCCTGCCTGCGGCGGTCCGGGTCAACGGCGAGGGTCAGGATCTCTGCTTCCCCGGCCACGATGCGCCCGATCAGGAAGCCTTCCGGCGCCTCCAGCAGGACAGTGCCGCGCTGTGCCAGCGTCGCCGCGATTTCATGCGCCGGCCAAGGCGGCGGCATCGTGAAGCTGGCGGCATGAAGCGCGGCCAGCCGGGCGGTATCGGTCCCGCTCACGGCAGGATCGCGGGTGGTCTGTCGCGCATGGGCGCCGCGTCGGCAGGGCGGATATACATCGGGGCAGGGCGGGGTTGCGGGGTGTCGCTGCGCCGCCCGGCAATCCTGGCGATGGCGATTGCCAGATCCGCCGGCGCCATGTCGCGGGCATTGATGACGGTCCCCGAAAGACTGGCGATCCCGGTCCTGGGCACGATGGTCGGCACGGCGCCTTCCTGGTCCCGGCGTTGCAGATAGGCGGTTTCGCGCGGCCCGTCGACCGCGACCCAAGGGGCCGACCCTTGCGATGAGGCCAGCGCGTCAAACGTGCTGACGCCGATCGCGGGAACCCCCAGCGATAGCGCCAGCCCACGGGCCGCCGACACCGAAATACGGATGCCGGTGAAGTTTCCCGGCCCGATCCCCACCCCGATTGCGGCAAGGTCCGCCCAATCCCGCCCCGCGCCGCGCAAGAGCTTGTCCAGCATCGGAAACAGCGCCTCGGCCTGACCCCGGTCCATCGCGGCGCTTTCTGTCGCGAGGATTTCGTCACCTGAAACAAGTGCGGCCGCGCAATGCGCGGCCGATGTGTCAAAGCCGAGGGTCAGAGGTTCCGGCATCGTCAGGCGGCGACAGGCCGGACCTCGACAACCTCGGGGATGTAATGCCTCAGGAGGTTTTCAATCCCCATCTTCAGCGTCAGCGTAGAGGACGGGCATCCCGCGCAGGCCCCTTGCATATGCAGGTAGACAATGCCGCGATCAAAACCGTGGAAGGTGATGTCGCCGCCATCCTGCGCAACAGCCGGACGAACGCGCGTATCCAGCAATTCCTTGATCTGGTTGACGATGTCACCATCTGGCCCGTCATGTTCGGCATGGGCGGGCTGGGATGCGCCGGTTTCCATGACCGGCGCGCCGGACTGGTAATGTTCCATGATCGCGCCAAGGATCGCCGGCTTGATATGATCCCAGATCACAGCGTCGGACTTTGTGACAGTCACGAAGTCGCTGCCAAAGAAAACCGCCGCCACCCCATCGACCGCAAAGATGCGCCGTGCAAGCGGGGACCCCGCCGCCGCCTCAACGTTGGGAAAATCCGAGGTGCCCGCGTCCAGCACGGTCTGACCCGGCAGGAATTTCAGCGTCGCGGGGTTGGGGGTGGATTCGGTTTGGATGAACATGTTGTGTCTCCGACTAATCCACTCGGATATGCGCCTCGTCCATTGTCAAGTCAAGGTACGTCCGGGTCGCAAGAGCCTGCGAGGGGCGTTCAGGTCAGCGCCTCAAGCCGCTCTTTCGACATTTCACCCGGCACGATCGTGATCGGTATGGGCAGGTTCCCAGACGATTTCGACATTTGCGTCACCAAAGGCCCGGGGCCGGACTTGTCGGTCCCCGCGCCAAGAACAAGCACGCCGATTTCGGGGTCTTCCCGAATGACCGTCAGGATTTCAGCGACGGGTTCGCCTTCGCGGATCACCAGCGTCGGCTCGATCCCCTGCCGGTCGCGCATCCATTTCGCGAAGACCTCGAAATGCGCCTCGATCCGTTCGCGCGCTTCGGCACGCATGATGTCGGCCACCCCGATCCAATGCTGGAACTCTTCGGGCGGGATCACCGAAAGAATGGTCACTCCGGCCCCGGTATGGGCCGCCCGAAGTGCCGCAAAACGCATGGCGTTCAGGCATTCGCGGCTATCGTCGAGAACCACAAGAAACTTGCGCATGATCATTCCCCGTCAGAAAGCACGATGATGGCGGCCAGCCAGAGGCTTGGCAATCACGCAATTAGCGTGAATGCGCCCAGTCCCAGTACATCTCCCGCACCCGCCGCGTGACGTGGCCAAGCTGATAATGTGTTCCGTCGAATTCCGTAACCGGCAGAACCTTCGAAAAATTGCCGGAAAGGAACACTTCGTCAGCCGCATGAAAATCGTCATAGCCCAGAACGGTTTCGTGCACCTTCATGCCGTCGGCCTTCATGTTGGCGATGTGTCGCGCCCGGGTGATCCCGGACAGAAAGGTGCCGTTGGCGACGGGGGTAAAGACCTCGCCGTCGCGAACCATAAAGACATTCGCGGTGGCCGTTTCAGCCACATTGCCCAACATGTCCGTGGCCAGGGCGTTGCCATATCCCTTGGCGCGCGCCTCGGTCAGCATGCGGGCGTTGTTGGGATAAAGGCACCCCGCCTTGGCATTCGTCACCGCCGTTTCGAGGACCGGCCGGCGAAACCGCGTGGTGGTCAGCGTTGTCGAGGCCTCGGGTGGCGGCATCGGAATTTCTTCAAGGCAGAGGGCGAACCCGGTCGAGTCCGGTTCCGGTACGACCCCCGTCGCATCCCCTTCAATCGCCCAGTACATGGGCCGGATATAGACGGCGGCACCCTTTCCGTACTGGCCAAGCCCCTCGCGGGCGATTTCGATCATGTCTTCGGTTGCAACCGTCGGCGTGATCATCATCGCCTCGGCCGATCGGTTGACGCGGGCCAGGTGGCGGTCAAGATCGGGGGTCACACCTTCAAAAAGCCGTGCTCCGTCGAAAACCGTCGTTCCAAGCCAGCTTCCATGGTCGGCGGCCCGCATGATCGCGATATCGCCGTCATGCCAGCTGCCTTCAAAGTAGGTGCGAATATTCTTGCCGGTTGCCATTTTGGGTCTCCTCCGGCGCATTTAACGGCCGGTGGCTCTGCGCTGCAAGCTCAATCCTGACGGGGCGGGGCAGCCCCGGGCCGAATGCCCGGTTCAGAACTGATCCACACGGCTGGCCAGACCAAGCGAGGTGCCGAGAAGCCCAAGGATCGTTTGCGCCGAGGTCACCGGAGATTCGGTTGCAAGGACGACATCCTTCGGCATCACGGCGAACCGCCCGGCAGAGAACAGCCCGTCGGCGCTGGTCAGGTCGATCGCGAAGACAACGCGGCTTTCCTTCGGGCCGGTCGCCCCCCCGGCGCGCGCGCCATAGTCGCGCAGGATAAGGATGCCTTTGGGATTGGCGCGGCTGTCGTTCAGCCCGCCGGCCAGTGACAGCGCGTCGAGCGCCGAGACGGTTTCCCGATTGAAGGCGATCTGGCTTTCATGGCCGGCCGCACCCAGTGCCAGAAAATACCGGGGGTCCGTTTCGACAAATACCTTGTCCCCGCGCTGCAATGTCGCGTCGAGATCGGGGTTCGCGTAAAGCCGTTCAAGCGAAATGGCATAGTAATTGCGGCCGCGCACCAGCCGGACCTGCGGGTTGGCCAGCGATTCGGGAACGCCGCCGCCGCGCGAAATCAGATCCAGTACGGTAATTTCGCGCGTGTCGACGGGATAGGTCCCGGGCGTCCGCACGCCGCCGACCAGCGAAATGCTGTTCGACGGCCCGGCAGCGACCGAAAGCTGCACCTGCGCCGAAGGGATCAGGGCGGCAAGCTTTTCCTGCACGGTTTCGCGCGCATGGTCGGGCGACATGCCACTGATGCGAACGGGGCCGACATAGGGCACGAAAATGGTTCCGTTTGCGGCAACGCGCATCGGTTGCAGAAGGCTTTCCTTCTGGGACGGCGCGGCAAGCAGCGAATTTTCACCGCTTTCCCAAACCGTGATTTCGACGGTGTCGCCGGCGGCAATGATCGTTCCGGCCTCGCCGGGCCGATGGCTTGGCCACTGGCGCTGGGCGACGCCATCGGGCGCGGGCCATTGCGCGACCATCCCCAAGAGCGCCCGGTCGACATGATGGACTTCGAACCCTGCGGTCGCGGAATTCTCGGCGCGAAGAACTTCGCTTTGCAAGGCGGCGCCCCGGGGAAGCGTGCAAGCCGCAAGTGCCGGCAACAGGCAAATCGCGGCCAGAAGCCGGTACAGCGCACCCATGTACAATCCCCCGTTTCGCAGCGGTGTCGGCAATGGTATGGCTGTGCCATGCCGCAAACCCAGTCTGCTCAGACCATATCCGACACTTCCGGGTCAATTGCCAAAGCGTCGGCGGAGGGCAAGAACGCGAAAGATGTGTTCTTTCTCGGGTCGTCGGGCCGTCTGGGCCGGTTGCTCCGGCCCGTGTGGCCCGGCACATGCGCCGCGATCTGGCATGCGAGGTCAGCCGGGCTTGCCGATATCAGCTTTGACCCGCTCGCCGAAGGCGGGGCGACCCTGTTTTCAGCCGCGTTGCAGGGGCATGCGGTGCTTGTAAACCTGGCCGGACCGGCGCGGGCGGCGGGGGCCGGGCGCGGGGCCGACCATGCCGCACTTGCGCTGGCGGCGCTTCAGGCGGCAGGCAAGGCCGGGCTGCGGCACGTTTTTCTGATGTCATCGGCCGCGGTCTATGGCCGGCAATCCGGCCCCGCCCGGGAAGACGGCCCCGCCCTGCCGGTATCCGACTACGGCCACGCCAAGCTGGCGATGGAAAAGGCGGCAGCGCGGTGGCGCGCCAATGCGGGCAGGGGCGCGCCCGGCGTGACCTGCCTGCGGCTTGGCAATGTCGCAGGAGCGGACCTTCTGCTTGGCGGCTGGCGCCCCGGCCGGACGGTCATGCTTGACATGATCGGGGGCACCGAGCCTCTGCGACGCAGTTATATCGGCCCGGCAGTGCTTGCGCAGTGCCTCGCCCAGCTTGTGCGGCTGGCCATGACCGGGGCCGATCTTCCCTTCGTTCTCAACGTCGCGCAATCGCCCCCCGTTTCGATGTCTGGCCTGCTGCAGGCCGCGTCGGTACCGTGGCAGCCCCGACTGGCCGAGAGGGATGCGATCGCCGAGGTCAATCTTGATACCGGACGGCTTTCGGCGCTGATCGGCCCGCTTCCGCCTGCCGACGCGGCGGCCCTGGTCGCGGACTGGCGGGGCGCCGCGCAGTCCGGGCCGGACCTGGACGGCGCGGCATGACAGTATCAAAGCGGCTGTTCGATGTGGCGCTGGTCCTGCTCGGTCTTGCCCCCGCGATGATCGTCATGTTCGTCGTTGCCCTTTGCGTTCTTTTGCGCGATGGCCGGCCGATTTTTTACGGCTCCGAACGGATGCGCGACCCGTCGACCCCGTTCATCCTTTGGAAGTTCCGCACGATGGTGACCGATGCCGCCGATTCCGGGGTAACGGGGGGCGACAAGGCAAGGCGCCTGACCCGCAGCGGCACGTGGCTGCGAAAATCGCGTATCGATGAGTTGCCCCAGATATTCAACGTGCTTCGGGGCGACATGAGCCTTGTCGGCCCGCGCCCGCCCTTGCGACGCTATGTCGAGATGTTCCCCGAACTATATGCCGAGGTCCTGGGCGCGCGCCCCGGCATGACGGGGTTGGCCACCTTGCATTGCGGCGCCTATGAAGAACGCATCCTCTCGGCCTGCCGGACGGCCGCCGAGACCGAGGCGGCCTATGTCCGGCGATGCATCCCGCGCAAGGCGCGACTGGACAAAATCTATCGCGAAAAACGCAATCTTTGTCTGGATGTCGCGGTTCTGGCCGGGACCGTCCGGCGCATCGTGCGAGATTGATGAGAAATTCGCGGCCTGCGCTGCGGAAATCACGCCCCAAGCCTACAATTTGACGCAATGATATCATACAGGTTGATTGCGGGACCCAAGATTTGAAATGATGTGCCCGCGGCGTTCGGGCATCCAGCCCATAGCCCTGTGTGTGACGAGGATACGTGTTGATCAGAGGTCAGGCATCAGGCTGATGGACAAGTTTGACAGAAAATCGCGCCTCTGGCGGCTGCCAGAGCGATTTGTTTTATCGCTGAGCCCGCGTGGCAAGCAGGCGATCCTGACTGCCGTCGACCTTGCGATGGTTCCCTGCGCCTACGCGTTTGCCCTTGCGGTTCATTACAACGCGGCCCTTCCGCTTCAGCCGATGCTGGCGCATTGGCCCCTTGTGCCGCTTCTGGCCTTGGCGGTGCTGGCCTTGTCCGTGCCGCTGGGCACCACAAGGGTGCGTCTGAAGGACTTTGACCGTGGCGCCGCGCTGCGCCTTGCCCTTTTGTCGGCCCTGCTTGCCGGGGGCAGCTTTGCCCTTGGCCAGCTTGGCGGGCCGCCGATAAGAACCGGGTATCACATCATCTTCGGATTGCTTTTCTTCGTTCTGGCTGCGGGCGCGCGGATCGCGCTTTTGCGGGTCTTGCAGGCGATCTACCGAAACGGCGGCGCCGTCACGCGCGTCTTGATCTATGGTGCCGGCCGGTCCGGCATGACGCTGGCGGCATTGATGCGTGGCCGGCCCGACATCGTTCCGGTCGCCTTCATAGACGACAACGCGACGTTGAATCAGCTGGTGCTGGCCGGGTTGCCGGTGGTTCCGGGCGCGCGCGCCATCAAGGTGGCCGAACAGCTTGGCGCGAGCCGTGTCATCCTTGCCATGCCATCCCTGTCGCCGCAACGTCAGGCCCTGCTGTCGCGGCGCCTTGAACGGGAAGGGCTGGAGGTGATGACACTTCCGGCCTATGCGCAACTCACCGGCAGTGCCGACCTGATCGACAAGCTGACATCGGTCCGTGCCGCGCGTCTGATCAGCCGCGAGCCGCATGGCGGTCTGAGCGGCGACGAGGACGAAGTCTATTGCGGGGCCAATGTGCTCGTCTCCGGTGCCGGGGGCACGATCGGCCTGGAGCTTTGCCGCCAGATCATCGAGCAAAGGCCACGCCGGCTGGTGCTGTTCGATCAAAGCGAATACGCGCTTTACCGGGCCGAGCAGGAAATCTCGGTGCTCGGGGAAGGGCTTGGCACCGAAATCGTCGCGGTGCTGGGATCGGTCGCGGATGCGGGATTTGTGTCGCGCATGCTTCAGGCCAACGGGATATCGATCCTGCTGCATGCCGCCGCCTACAAGCATGTGGGGCTTGTCGAGGACAATGTCATCGCCGGCGTCGTCAACAACGCACTCGGCACCGCCGTGATCGCGCAGGCCGCGCGCGACGCCGGTGTCGCGCGCTTCGTCCTGATCTCTACCGACAAGGCGGTGCGCCCGGCAAGCGTCATGGGCAAGACCAAGCGGGTGGCGGAACTGGCCGTGCAGGATCTTGCTTCGCGGCGCTCCTCGACGATTTTCTCCATTGTCAGGTTTGGCAATGTGCTCGGGTCTTCGGGCTCGGTCGTGCCCCTTTTTCAGGAACAGATTGCCGGCGGAGGGCCGATCACCCTGACCAACCCCGATGCCACGCGCTATTTCATGACGACGCAGGAGGCGGTGCGTCTGGTGCTGCGCGCCGGCGCGATCGCGAAGGGTGGCGAGGTCTTCGTGCTCGACATGGGCGAACCGGTCCGCGTGCTGGATCTGGCCAAGCGTATGGTCGAGGCATCGGGCTTTTCGCTTCGTGACGAGGCCAACCCGGAAGGCGATATCGAAATCGTCGTCACCGGGTTGAAGCCGGGCGAGAAACTGCACGAGGAACCGATGGTGATCAGTGGGGGGCAGGTTACGTCTCACCAGAAGATTCTGGCTGTCCCCGCCGGGTCGCTGTCGGAAATCGAGGTTGCGGCACTTCTGCGGGACCTGCGTGAAGGGGTCGATGCCGGCGACGAATCCGCGTTGCGTCACCACCTGCTCCGCGCCGCGCAGGACGGTTCCCGGCGGGGATTGGCGCAACGGCAGGGGGATCAATCTGTCGAAACCTGACGTGCCGGTCTGGCGCCGATGGCGCTGAAACTTGCGGGCCGGCGCGTCTGCAGGCATTGTCCGCCCCGATAATGGGGGGCGGCATGATTCCGGTACAAGGTTACGAAGGCAGAAAGGTCGCCGTTCTCGGGCTGGGCAGGTCCGGTCTGGCCACCGCACGCGCCCTTGACGCCGGAGGTGCCGTGCCCTGCCTGTGGGACGACAGTCCCGAGGCGCGCGACAAGGCCGAGGCGGCGGGCATGGTACTGACGGATCTGACCCGTGCCGACGCATGGGACGGGGTTGCCGCCTTGATCCTGTCGCCGGGAATTCCGCATCTTTACCCCGAGCCGAACAGGCTTGTTGCGCGCGCCATGGCGGCCGGTGTCCCCGTCGACAATGATATCGGGCTTTTCTTCCGCTCATGGGCGGTGCCGGGCTGGGACGAAATGGACCAGACCCCGAAGGTCATCGCGGTAACCGGTTCGAACGGCAAATCCACGACGACCGCGCTTGTCCACCACATTCTTCAGGTGGCGGGCCGCCCGACACAGATGGCCGGCAATATCGGCCGCGGTGTGCTTGACATCGATCCCGCGCAGGATGGCGAAGTCGTGGTTCTGGAACTTTCGTCCTATCAGACCGAACTTGCCCGCGCCCTGACCCCGGACATTGCTGTCTTTACCAATCTGTCGCCCGATCATCTTGACCGCCACGCCGGGCTTGGCGGGTATTTCGCGGCAAAGCGGCGCCTCTTTTCCGAAGGCGGACCTGACCGCGCGATCGTCGGTATTGACGAGGCCGAGGGCCGGTTTCTTGCCAATCAGATGTCCGAGGGGGCAGCCGATGACAGGGTTATCCGGATTTCGTCGGGGCAGAAGCCGGACGGTCCGGGCTGGTCGGTATTCGCACGCAAGGGATTTCTGGCGGAATGGCGCAAGGGCCGGCAGATCGCGTCGATCGATCTGCGTCCGATGACCGGGCTGCCCGGCGCCCACAATCACCAGAATGCCGCCGCCGCCTATGCGGCGGTCAGGGTGCTTGGCATCGCACCGAAGGTGATCGAGGACGCTTTGGCAAGTTTCGCCGGGCTTCCGCACCGCAGCCAGCTTGTCGCCGAAGCCGGTGGCGTGCGTTACGTCAATGACAGCAAGGCCACGAATGTCGACAGCGCCGCCAAGGCGCTTCAGGCCTTCGACCGCATCCGCTGGATCGCGGGCGGTCTGGGAAAGGATGGCGGCATCGCCGCGCTGAAGCCCTATCTGAAATCAGTCGTCAAAGCCTATCTCATCGGTCATTCGGCCCGCGATTTCGCGCTGGAACTGGGCGACACGCCCCATGAAATCTGCGAGACGATGGACCGGGCCGTGGCCCGCGCGGCGGCCGAGGCAGAGCCCGGGGATGTCGTGCTTCTGGCCCCGGCGGCGGCGTCCTTTGACCAATATCCGAACTTCGAGAAACGCGGCGAGGATTTCGCCGCCCGGGTGGCATCGCTGCTGAACGCATGATTGCCGCGGGGCGGGCAGGATCAGCGGTCGGCCATCCCCATCAGCGGCCCCTGCAATTCGCGCAGGAGTTTTCGCGTCATCGCGGCCTCATAGTCGCGAAAGCCGTCCGCGACGATCACGAACGCGCCCGGCCCGCTGATCAGGTGGTCGCGGTAATATTCGGTCAGCCCGGCCTCGCCGCCCGCAATGGCCAGCGCGTTGACGGCAATCTTGCCGAAGTCGAAGGCGCGATAGGCCGATTCCGGGGGAAAGCCCTCATTGTTGCGCCCGTCGCCCGAGACGTCGAGCGTGCGCCGTTCGCAGGCCGGGCCATGATGAAATCGGGTTGCCGCGGCGCCAAGCGCATAGCCAAGCGAGGTGGGCAGATCGTCGCGGCTGCGTTCGCTGGTGGCAATGGCGCCAGCCGCCAGTGACAGGTCCTCTGCATTGGTGATCTGAAACCACTCAAGCAGCGTTTCATTGTTGTTCGGTCCGCTCCATTCATAGGCGGACAGCCAGACCGGCCCTTCCGGATCGGCCAGAAACGCGTCCTGAACAGCCGGGGCGAGCAGGGCGCGCGCAAGGCCCTTGCGCTGCAACTCATCCTCACGCTGGTCGACCGATGCGGAAATGTCGAGCGCGAGAAGCAGGGCGAGACGGCACTCGACGGCTCCGGCCGGCAGCGCCGCAACGCAAAGCAGGGCTGCCAGCGCCTTTACCAATGTCCGGTATTTCCCATGCTGGCCCAGGGTTCCTGAAGCGGAAGGTCCGCCCCCTTTTGCAAGATCTCGACCGAGATATTGTCGGGCGAGCGGACAAAGGCCATGTGCCCGTCCCGGGGCGGGCGGTTGATCGTCACGCCGTTGGCCTGCAGGTGTGTGCAGGTCGCATAGATGTCGTCGACCTCATAGGCGAGATGGCCGAAATGGCGACTGTCCGAGGGCAGACCTTCATCGCCGTCCCAGTTATAGGTCAGTTCGACCGGGCTTTCCGGCTGGCCCGGCGGCGCCATGAAGACCAGCGAGAACCGGCCCTTGTCATTGTCATAGCGACGCGTTTCCTCCAGCCCCAGCAACCGGAAGAAGGCCATCGAAACCTCAAGGTCCTTCACCCGGACCATCGTGTGCAGATAACGGATCGACATGTTCGTTTCTCCATGATTTCGGATCAGAGTAGCAGCGGCGGCCCGGTCCAGCCAAGCCGGTTGCGCCGACTGTGGCCTGCGGGCGATGGTCGCCGGGCATCTGCGGTCGGGCCGGCTATATAAGGTAGTGCGTCGCCGGGCGTGGCGCGTATATAGTGTGATCTGGTTCGGGCGACTCGGCCCGAACGCAGAGACGGGGGAAACAGTGCGGCAATATCTCGATGCCTTGCGGACGGTTCTGGAAAGCGGGCATGCCTCGACCGATCGTACCGGAACGGGAACGATCTCGCATTTCGGGCTGCAATGCCGGTACGACCTTGCTGACGGATTTCCCCTGGTGACCACCAAGAAACTGCATCTCAGGTCGATCGTGCATGAGCTTTTGTGGTTCCTGTCCGGCGACACCAATATCACCTATCTCAAGGAAAACGGCGTCTCGATCTGGGATGAATGGGCCGACGATTCGGGCGATCTCGGCCCCGTCTACGGCCATCAGTGGCGACATTTCCCGAAGCTTCTGCCCGCCGGGGTCGATCCGCAGGGCAGGGCCGTCTTTCACGCCGGCGAGGTCGATCAGATCGCGGACCTGATCGAGGCGATCCGCAAGACGCCCGACAGCCGCCGTCTGATCGTTTCGGCCTGGAACCCCGGCGACGTGCCTGACATGGCGCTGCCGCCCTGCCATACGCTCTGGCAGGTCCGGATCATCGGCCGGAAAATGCATCTGCAACTTTACCAGCGCTCGGCCGACATGTTTCTCGGGGTGCCGTTCAACATCGCGTCCTATGCCCTCTTGCTGGCGATGCTGGCGCATGTGACCGGATATGAGCCGGGTGAATTCGTCCATTCCATCGGCGATGCGCATATCTATTCAAATCATATGGAACAGGTCAGAACCCAGCTTGCGCGCCAGCCCGGCCCCTTGCCGGTGTTGCGGCTGACCCGCGATGTCGGATCGATCTTCGATTTCCGCTATGACGACTTCGAATTCTTGAACTACGAACCGGCGCCCGCGATCCGCGCGCCCGTGGCGGTCTGACGATGCTGTCGCTGGTCGTAGCCCGCGCCCGGAACGGCGCGATCGGAAAGGGCAACACCATCCCGTGGCATGCGCCCGAGGATCTGGCCTTTTTCCAGCGCGAGACGACGGGTGGCGCCCTTGTCATGGGCCGGCGGACATGGGAAAGCCTGCCGGTCAAGCCGCTGAAGGGGCGCCTGAACTGCATCGTCTCGTCAGACCGAAGCCTTGGCGAACATGTTTTCGAAACCCCCGGTCAGGCCGTGGAATGCGCGGCGGCGGCGGGATACCGGCGGATATACGGAATTGGCGGCGCGGGCATTTATCGGGCAATGTTGCCTGTGGCCGACCGGTTGCTGGTGACCGAGGTCGATCTTGTGGTCGATGATGCCGACGCATTCTTCCCGGAATTTCGCGAAGCGGACTGGCGCCTAGCCGGGCGCCATGTGCTGCGGGCATCCGGGCCGCGCTGTGTTCTGGCCGAATGGTTGCGGCGCTGATCATCGCTGCCCCAAACCCGCGCGGCATGCGAGAATGTCAGCCCGATGGCCCGCCCGGCCGCTGAAGCGGGCGCCACCGGCGATGGATCCAGAACCACTGCTCCATATGCGCGCGCGAAAGCGCTTCCAGACTGTCGTTGATTTTCTGGGTCATCGCCACCGGATCGCCATGGGCGATCGGCGCTTCGACCCGGATCTCGAAGCTCAGCCCGTCGGGTTGCCGGATCGCGTAGACGGGCAAGAGGTCAGCCCCGTATTTCAGGGCAAGGTCGGCGGCCGAGGTCGCCGTCAGGGCGGTTTCGCCGAAAAAGGTCAGTTCCTCTCCGTGGGACATGCGCTGATCCATCAAAAGGCCCAGCATTCCGCCCGATTTCAGGAATTTCAGCATCTGCCCCATGCCCTTCTGGCCGCGCGGGAACAGAGGCGTGCCGATCAGTGAAATCGCGTCGAGGTAATGCGCATTGAAAAGCGGGTTCGCCATCGGCTTGTAAAGTGCGCCGACGCGATACCCGCGTGCGACAAGGGCCGCGCGCGCCACGTCGTAATTGCCGAAGTGGCCGGTTGACAGGATGACCGGCCGGCCGTCGCGATGCGCGGCCTCCAACGCTGCGGCACCGGGGCCGGTCAGGGGCAGGTCGCGCACGCGCTTGACGAATTCGCGGCCCGAATAGATTTCCATCATCGTGCGGCCGATATTGTCGGGGACGTCACGAACCAGCCTGCGGATTTCGGCGCCATCAAGATCGGGCCGCGCCAGACGCAGATTGGCGCGAATGCGTTCGGGCCAGCCCGCGGCGGGCGCGACAAGGCGCGATACGATCCAGCCGGCGGCCTTCACGCGCCTTTCATACGGCAAGCGCAGCGCAACCGAGATCAGCCCGCGGAACAGGCCGTCGCTGACACGGTCAGTCAAGGTCGGGTTGCGCGCGCTTTTCTTCGCCAAGGATCGGATGCCGTGAATGTCAGTGACCGGATCGTGTCACCGCACCCAGACATAGACAGCGACCGCCGCAAGCTCAAGCAATAGCAGGGGCGGGCGCCTCTTCACCCGGCCTCGGCCTCCGCCGCCTTGAACACCAGTTCGCCCTCGCTCTGAAGGTCGCGGATGGCAGAGATGATCGCGGTCATCGCTGCCTCGGCGTCCTTTTCCGCCACCTTGCCCTTTTCCGACATCTCGTCGCGCAGCGATGCCGCCATCCGCTGGGACATGTTCGACAGGATGAAATCCGCCGCCACCTTGTCCTTTTCGGCTTCCGACCCGGCAAGGGCCGTCACCAGCGTTGCCTGATCGACGCCGCGGATCACCTTTGCGATGTCGCGCCCCTCGATCCGGGCCGGGATGTCGGCAAAGGTGAAAATCGCCCGGCGCACCTGGGTTGCGAACCCGTCATCCGTTTCCCGCAATCCGTCGAGGACATTTTCGCGCGTCGCCGCCGGCGAGAAGTTCAGGATGGCCCCGATCCGCTCATGCGGTTCAGCCTCGAACGCCCGGACCGCCTGCTGCTCAAGCTGGGCGACAAGGGACAGCCCGATCTGGCGCACCGTTTCGGGATCGATGTTTCCTGTCTGGTTGATGGCATAAGCAATGCGCCGGGCGCGGTCGCCGGGAAGTTTGCCCAACAGCTCTGCCGATTTCGACACGGCGAGCTTCGACAGCATCACCGCCCCGACCTCGACGCTTTCCACCTCAAGCACGGGCAACAGCTTTTCGGTCTCCATCGTCGCGATGCGGTCCCAAGGGTCCGCCTTGACCGAAGCGCTGGCCAGACGCCGCAGGCGGCTGGCCGCGCTGGTTGAAATATGGCCGTCGAGCATGCGGATGGCACCGTCGATGCCGCCGGGAAAGGAAAGGCCGACCGATTCGATCATCGCGATGAATTCCTCGACCACCGCGCGCAGGGTGGCCCGGTCGACACTGCGCATGGTGCCGATCTGCTCGGTCAGGGCGGCCTGAAGATGTTCGGGAAGTGATTTCAGCGGCAATTCGCCGCCATCGCTTAGCATCAGGCGAACGATGATCGCAGCCTTCATCCGGCCGGACAGACCTGACGGGACCGGGCGCGGCGCGGCAACGGCGCTTGCGGTTCCATGGGATGGCAGTTTTGCGATTGCAGTCATCGGCTTGCTCTCCGCGTCAGCTGTGCGGAGTGCAGACTGTCAGAAAGCGGTTAATGCGGGCTTACGCCCGTCAGCTTCCAACCGTGAGGCAACGTTGCGTCGCGGCGTCCCAGACGGTGCCGGTCGCGCAGCTTATCTGGGTCTGGCGTTCGTGGTTGCAGCTGTCCGGACCGGCAAGCGCGGGTGAGACGGTGGCGGCGACGGCAAAGACCGCGGCTATGACTCCCGATTTCATGGCGTCCTCCTTTCGCGTTCGGAAATTGTGCCAGCCGAAACGCGCGCAGGCCAAGAAAAACGGTCCTTAGGGCGAAATCCTCACGGGAAAGTGTCCGGCGGTTCAGGCGCCGAACACCCGGGCAAAAATCGTGTCGACATGTTTGGTGTGATATCCAAGGTCGAATTTTTCCTGGATTTCGGCAGGGGAAAGCGCTGCCGTAACCTCGGCGTCGGCCAGAAGCTCGGTCTGGAAATCCTTGCCCTGTTCCCAGACCTTCATGGCATTGCGCTGCACCAGCCGGTAAGCGTCTTCGCGGCTGACGCCGGCCTGCGTCAGCGCCAGAAGAACCCGCTGCGACATGACCAGGCCTTTGAACTTGTTCATGTTCTTCAGCATGTTTTCCGGGTAGACGACCAGTTTTTCGATCACGCCCGCCAATCGGTTCAGGGCGAAATCAAGCGTGATCGTCGCATCGGGGCCAATGGCGCGTTCGACGCTGGAATGACTGATGTCGCGTTCATGCCAAAGCGCCACATTCTCCATCGCGGGGATCACCGCCATGCGGACAAGGC
>JAGRDO010000099.1 GCA_020447005.1 Paracoccaceae bacterium | reverse complement strand
CGCCATGAAATCGGGATCGAAGCGGCGGTTGAAGCCGACCATCAGCGTGCCTTTTTCGGCGGCAACGACCTTTAGTACGTCCCGCACACGCTGCACGTCGAGATCCACCGGCTTTTCGCAGAAGACGGCCTTGCCCGCCCTGACCGCCGCTTCGATCAGGTCCGCATGGGTATCGGTCGGCGTACAGATGATCACCGCGTCGATGTCATCCCCATTGATGATCCCGTCGATCGTCCGGACATCGGCACCATAGGCGCCGGCAAGGGCTTCGGCGGCGGCGCCTATGGCATCCGCGACGGCGACGAGTTGTGCGCCGCTGTCGGACGCGACCGCCCGCGCATGGACCTTGCCGATGCGGCCCGCGCCTAGAATTCCGAAACGAAGTGGCATCTTCTTGCTCTCCGAATGCGCCGTATCGCGGCATTGGTTGTCGGAGGGGGCGGCCCCCCCTCGCCTTATGTTCGATGTCGCCGACGCCGGCATTTCAGGCCCTTTGGACGCCTTGCCACCGCAAGACCAGTGGACCTTTGCCGGACTGCGCCGTCAGGCGAATTCCTGTTCGTATTCCGGCTGGGTCTTGGCGCCGGTGATATAGGCGACGACGTCCTGACCGTCGGTTTCCTCTTTCTTGAGGTTGGCGCAGATGCGGCCCCTCCGGAAGACGATGATCCGGTCGCAGAGGTCCATGACCTGCCGCATGTTGTGACTGATCAGGATCAGCGGTTCGCCCTGTTCCTTCAGCGTTCGGACGATGTTCTCGACCTGTGCCGTCTCCTGCACGCCGAGCGCCGCCGTCGGTTCGTCCATGATCGTCAGCTTCGAATGGAAGGTCGCGGTGCGCGCGATGGCCACGCATTGCCGCTGCCCGCCCGACATCCGCTCGATCGTGTTGTGGATGTTCGGGATCTTCACGCCGGTCTTGACCAGCGCCGCCAGGGTCGCATCGCGCATCGCCTTGTAGTCGAGGATCGAGAACGGGCCAAGTTTGAAGCGGATCTTCTCGCGGCCGAGGAAGAGGTTGTCGGCCACGTCGAGATGGTCGGCCAGCGCGAGGGTCTGGAACACCGTTTCGATCCCGGCCTCGCGCGCATCGAGCGGTCCGGCGAAGTGCACCGGCTGGCCGTTGAAGATGATGTCGCCGCGGGTCCGCTGCTCGACCCCGGTGATCTGGCGCACGAAGGTGGATTTGCCCGCCCCGTTGTCGCCCATGATCGCCACGTGCTCTCCCTTGCGAAGGACGAAATTGGCGCCTTCGAGGGCATGAACGCCACCGTAATGCTTGGTCAGATCGCGCGTCTCGAGAATCACGTCGCCAAGCGGCCGGTCCGAATGCGGCGCTTTGGCGCCCGAGAGATTGGTCTGTACGTCACTCATGGTCTGGCCTCCTCACGTCCGGGCCGCGTTGCGGCGCTGGCGCCATTGGTCGAGAACGACGGCACCCACGATGATCGCGCCCTTCACCATCTCCTGGTAATAGGCGTCGAGCTTGAGAAACGTGAACCCCGAGATGATGACGCCGAAGATCAGCGCACCCAGCACCGTGCCGAGGATCGACCCGCGCCCGCCGGCAAGACTGACCCCGCCGATGACCGACATCGCGATCGCATCAAGTTCGTACATCACGCCCATGCCGGCCTGCGCGGTGAGGTTCTTGGAGCTCAGCACCACGGCCGCGATCGAGGCGAGCATTGCGGCGATCGCATAGACCAGGACCTTGTGCCGCGCGACGTTGATCCCCGACATCCGCGCCGCATCCTCGTTGGAGCCGATCGCGAAGGTGTGCTTGCCGTAGATCGTGTAACGCAGGATCAGGTGGAAGAGGATGGCGAGCGCGATGAAATAGACGACCGGCATCATCCCCTTGCCAAGCGCAGCGTAGCTTTCCGTCGGGAACGAGACCGGCTGGCCGTTCGTCCACCACCTCGACAGGCCACGCGCCGAGACCATCATGCCGAGCGTGGCGATGAAGGGGGGGATGCGCGTATAGGCGATGAAGAGGCCGTTGATCGTACCCGCGACAATACCGCAGGCCAGACCGACAAGGATCGGGACGAGCACCGGAAGGTCCATCGCCCAGTCCCCGAAGACAGCCTTGGGGTTGGGGTTTCCGTTGACCAACGCAGTCTGCGCGAAGCTCATCGTGATCATCGCCGTCGCGCCCACGATCGAGCCCGAGGACAGGTCGATCCCGCCCGAGATGATCACCTGCGTCACGCCGATGGCGATGATGCCGACGATCGAGACCTGAAGGATGATGATGTTCAGGCGCGGCCAGTTGAAGATCGCGTCGACGTTGTCGCGCGTATTGAACAGGAAGGACTCCCCGTAGAGCATCCTGCCCAGGGCTTCGAACGCGATGACGAGCAGCACCAGCGCGACGAAGACGTTCAGTTCCGGTGGCTTCGCGCGTTTCTTCGGGTCGTATTTCAACCCGCCGATGCCATGTGCCGAGTCGGTCATCCCTCTCCCTCCATGGAGCAATGATGATTGCCGGCGCGGCGACCGACCGCCGCCGCACCGATGTGTTCCGGGGATTTCCTGGTCAGTTCTTCGACAGGTAGGTGTCGATGTTGGCCGGGGTCACCAGTTCGAACGGAACCCAGACCTTCTGGTCGACCGCCTCGCCCTTGGCGAGCTTCACGGCGGCATCAAGCGAACCGGCACCCTGCGCCGCCGCGTTCTGGAACACGGTGACGTCGAGATCGCCCGCCTGCATCGCGACGAGCGCGTCCTGCGTAGCGTCCACGCCGCCGACGACGACCGCCGCCATGTCGGTCCCCGCGGCCTTCATCGCCTGGATCGCGCCGATGGCACTTTCGTCGTTGTTGGCGATGACGGCATCGAACGGCGTGCCGGTCGAAAGCCAGTTGGTCATCAGGTTCTGCGCCTCGTCGCGGTTCCAGTTCGAGGTCTGCTTGTCGATGATGTTGATCTTCACGCCGCAATCCGGACCGCCGATCACGTCAAAGATGTCCTGCGTCCGCTGCACGGCGGCCTGGTTCGACAGTTCGCCCATGATGATGTAGGCATTGGCTTCGGTCTTCCCTGCTTCCTTCAGGAGACGGCAGACTTCCTTTGTTTCGAGCGTACCGGAGTCCACCTCGTTCGAGGCGACGAAGGCCTGGTTGTCCGGCAGCGTGTCGAGGTTGACCGGCTGGCGGTTAACGTAGACGAGCGGGATGTTCGCGGCCGAGGCGGCGTCCGTCATGGCCTGCGTAGCCGAGGTGTCAACCGGGTTCACGATGATCGCGTCGACGCCCGAGGCAACAAAGTTGTTGATCTGGTCAAGCTGCTTGGCGACGTCGTTCTGTGCATCCTCGATCTGCACGCCGATGCCATTGTCGTCGGCGTATTTCTGGATGCCATTGCGCAGGACGGTCAGGAAGTTGTCGTCGAATTTGGCCATCGACACGCCGACATTCTCGGCCATCGCGGTCGTGGACATGAGCGCGGCGACGCCGGCCATCAGAACAGTCTTCTTCATGGTTTCCTCCCAGTGAGAGCGCCGGCTCGCTCAGACCAAATGCCGGAGGGCTTCTTTCTTTTGCGCCCTGTCTTCGCCCGGACCTCAGGCCGCCTTGGAGGCGAGCCTGCCCCGGATGAATTCAAACGATCTCGCAAGGTCCGCGGCCGGGTCGGCCATCGCATGCGTCACAGGCGAGAATGCCTCCATCGAGATCGGTCCGGTGTAGCCCATCGCGAGCATGCGCTCGATCTGATCGATGTTGCCCAGGCGATCATGCCGATCAACGAGAACGCGGTGCTCGTCCTCGATCTCGGAACTCGCGAGCGATTGATCGACCACGCCGGAGATGTGGATGATGCCGGTATGTTCGGGGAACATCGGGCCGCCGTCGGCCAGGTAGTGATGGAAGGTGTCGTGCACGATCTTGAAGGTTCCGACCGCATCCAGCGCCTCGATCGCCTCGACCGTTTCGGCCTTGGAGCGCAACGAGGACCGCAGGAACCCCAGCGGTTCGATCAGGGCCACCATGCCGGCGTCTTCCAGCACCGGCTTGATCGCCCGCATGGAAAGACGCAGGTTCGCCTGCCGTTCGCCGTTGCCCAGCCCGGTGCCATCGTTGCGTGGGATGAGGCTGATGGTCTCGGCGCCGCAGGCCTTCGCCGTCTTGATCAGCGACGCGACCTCGTCGCGGATCGCGTCGCTCCAGAAGTTGAACGGATAGACCTGGCTGAGGCCGACGATCCGCAAACCCATGTCGCGGGCACGCTGCCCCACGGCCTCGGGCGCTTCGCCGTCGAACAGCGGCCGGCCGAGATCGTTGCGGAACTCAACGCCGACGCAGCCGAGGCCCTTGGCCAGATCGAGCAGTTCGATACGAGACAGCCGCGGAGTCGTCATGTGGTTGATAGCCAGGTTCAGCATGAAGTCCCCCCAGATTACCGGCGCGGGCCGGAAGCAGCGCGGTGTCGCGTGTCGGGGCAGACACTGCGCAAGCTTGATCGATTCGGTCAATCAAGCAGGGTGTATTAAGCATCATCCATGATGCTTTTCATAACATCATGGATGATGGTTTTACATCATTACATCGACTCGGCGAATACCAGATCCGGGGACAGGAAATGCTGGCCGGTGATCCCCGACATGCCTTTCAGAACCGCATCGGACATCAATTCCAACAGGTCGTGACAGAGCTTCGCAAGCGGGGTCGAGATCACCATCGTTACATATTGGTCGGTCAGGGCCGCTTTCGACTCCGGCGTCAATTCATTGACGACCAGGCAAACCTCGCTCGGCTCCTTCGCCTCGCGCAATGCGGCGATCGCGCCTTCCATGCCGCCTCCGGCGCAGTATATGCCGCGCAGGTCCGGGTGGCGCGCCAGCAGGTCCAGGGTTGCTTCATAGGTGATCTGCCGCGTCTCCAGGTTCACCAGCGTGTCGAGAACGGTGAACTGCGGCGCGCTTTCCCGGAAGTAGCTGCGAAAGCCGGTCTCGCGCAGTTCGTGGCCGTGCCAGCGGTATCCGCCGACGAAAACCCCGATCTTCCCCGGCCGGTGCGCGGCCATTGCAATGATCGACGCCGCGGTGCGCCCGACCTTAAGATTATTGAGCCCCACGTAATTCTGCCGGATTCCTTGCGCGAAATCATTCAGCAGCGAAAAGACGGGAATCCCCTCCTCCTTCAGCGCGGCAACCGCGTCCGAGACTTCGTGATGCGTCACCGCCGTCGCGGCGATCGCATCGACCTTGCCGCGCATCCCGAGCATCAGGCGGGTGAAGTCCGCCGGTGACTGCGACGGCGCGAACTCGATGACCGCCTGGACGCGCGCGCCGGTGGCATTGCGCACGGCATTCTCGATCTCGGTGCGGAATGCCTGATAGAAGGCCTGCTTTTCCTTGTGCAGAACGAAGCCCAGCCGCACCAGCGGAACATCTGCCATCAGACGCTGCGCGATCAGCGGCGCCGCGTGGTAGCCGATGCGGGTTGCAGCCTCGTAGACGCGGCGCGCCGTATCCTCCCGAACCTTCTCACGCTCATTCAGAACGCGGTCGACCGTTGCCACGCTGACTTCAGCTTCCTTTGCAACGTCGGCGACGGTCGGACGCCTCTTACGCACGGGGCACCTCATGATGGAAAATGTTCAACCAACGGCCAAGTCTATGATGGGTTTTGACGAAAATACAACCGTGCATCTTTGGAAGCCGGATCTTTGGCCTTACCGTACCACGAATCCGGCAGCGAGGGAGAGGCCGATGACCCATCGTGACTACAGCCTTCTGGGCGAGGACGCCCGCCGCGCGGTCGAGACCGGATTGACGGCGGCCGAGTGGTACCACACCGACGTGCCCCGCAAGGAGATGAAGGCGCTGATGCAGCGGACGGACATGCCCGCCATCCGCGACACGATCATCCTTTATGGCAGCATGATCGTGTTCGCCGCCATCGGGGTCGCCCTCTGGCCCAGCTGGTGGTCGGCGCCGTTCTGGCTCGCCTACGGCGTCCTCTATGGCTCGGCGATGGATTCGCGCTGGCACGAATGCGGCCACGGTACCGCGTTCCGCACCAAGTGGATGAACGACGTGGTCTACCAGATCGCCTCGTTCATGATCATGCGTAACCCCGCGACCTGGCGCTGGAGTCATGCCCGTCACCATTCCGAAACCTATATCGTCGGCCGCGATCCCGAGATCGCCGTCATGCGTCCGCCCGCCCTTCTGAAGCTGATCCTGAACTTCTTTGGCATAGTCGACGTTCTGACCGCCGTGCCGCGCATGGTCTACAACGCGTTCGTCGGCGTTCACCCGTCCGAAAAGACCTTCGTGCCGGAAAGCGAATGGCCGAAGGTCGTCCGCGCGGCCCGTCTTCATCTCGCGATCTATGCGGCGACGCTACTCGCGGCCCTCTGGATGCGGTCGATCCTGCCGTTCATGATCATCGGCCTGCCCCGGCTTTATGGCGCGTGGCATCACGTGATGACGGGCCTCCTGCAACATGGGGGGCTTGCGGACAACGTGGTCGATCACCGCCTGAACTCCCGCACCGTCCTTATGAACCCGATCAGCCGGTTCATTTACTGGAACATGAATTACCACGTCGAACATCACATGTTCCCGATGGTCCCGTATCACGCGCTGCTGAGGCTCCACGACGCGATCAAGCACGACCTGCCGGCGCCCAACACCTCCATCGCCGACGGCTTCCGGGAGATGTGGCCCGCGCTCATGCGCCAGCTCAGATACGAGGATTACTTCGTCAAGCGCGAGCTTCCGGCGACGGCAAAACCCTATCGCGAAGAATTCCACGCCGCGGCGTGACAGCAGGAAAGGACGACAGCATGGCTCAATGGATCGACGCCTGTGCCACGGACGACATTGATGAAGAGGATCTCATCCGCTGGGATCACGCCGGGCACACCTATGCCATCTACCACTCCCCGGATGGAGAGTTCTTCTGCACCGATGGGCAATGCACCCACGAGCAGGTGCATCTCGCCGGTGGTCTGGTGATGGACTACACCATCGAATGCCCCAAGCATAACGGGCAGTTCGACTACCGCACCGGCGAGGCCATGCGTCCGCCGGTCTGCGTCAACCTGCGGACCTATCCCGTGAAGGTCGAGGGCGCCCGGGTCTGGGTCGAGGTATGAGCGGCCTTTTTCACAACCGGCCGACCGTGGCGGAGATCCGCGCGCTGAAAGGCAGGCGCCGGCTCTCGATGATGCTGCTGGACGCGGGCGCGGGGCGCCGTGCCGGTGCCGATCCGGCACCTGAGCACATGGTTCTCGTCAGCGATGACGGGCTTCACGCAGGCATGGCAGGACTGGACTGAGATGACGTCGATTGGATTCGGACTGATCGGAACCGGCTTCATGGGCAAGACCCATGCGATGGCGATGCGTTCGGTGCGCGCGATCTTCGGCGACGTGCCCGATGTTCGCCTCGAGCTTCTCTGTGACACCCCCGCCGCCCAGGCCGCCGCCCGGGCGGACCAGTTCGGCTTCGCGCGCGCGACCTCGGAGTGGCGAGACCTTCTTGCGGACTCGTCCGTTGACATCGTCTCCATCACCACGCCGAACAACCTGCACAAGGAGATGGCGATCGCCGTGCTGGACGCCGGCAAGCATGTCTGGTGCGAAAAGCCGATGGCGCTGACCCTCGACGACGCCGTTGAAATGACAAAAGCGGCGAAGCGGAGCGGTGCCGTCACCCTCGTCGGATACAACTATATCCACAACCCCGCCTTCCGGCACGCTCAACGGCTGATTGCGGACGGCAGGATCGGCAAGGTCGTGCATTTCCGCGGCTGGGTCGACGAGGATTATCAGGCCGACCCCGAACTCCCCTGGACCTGGCGGGCAAAGATCAAGGATGCCGGCCTCGGGGCGCTTGGCGATCTCGGGTGCCATCTGGTCTCGATGGCCGTCGGCCTTGCCGGGCCGATCGAAAGCCTCGTCGCGGACGCTCAGGTGATCCACGAGACGCGCCCGTTGCCGGATGGGTCCGGTCGTGGCGCGGTCGAGAACGAGGATACCGCCACGGCCCTGCTACGCTTCGTTGGAGGCGCACAGGGCTCGATCTCGGCATCCCGCTCGGCCTGGGGCCGCAAGAACAGGCTCGATTGGGAAGTTCACGGCACGAGGGGCATGATCACCTTCGCGCAGGAACGGATGAACGAGTTGCAGCTTTACGTGAACGAGGGTCCGAAAGCCGAACAGGGATTCAAGACCATCCTGACGGGCCCGGAGCATCGCCCGTTCGGCGCGTTCGTGCCGGCCCCGGGCCACCAGCTCGGGTTCCTGGACCTGAAGACGATCGAGGCGCGGGAGCTTTTGCGCGCCATCGCGGAAAAGCGGCAGGCCAGGCCCGGGTTCCATGACGCCCTCGAATACGAACGCGTCATCCAAGCCATCGCCGAAAGCGCGGCCACCGGGCGGCGCGTGATGCCCGCTTCATGACAGAGTGCCGGTTTGCCGGGGCGGTGACGGAAACCGACCGATAGGGTCCGGCATCACGAGCGATGGGCTTTGTCGCAAACTCTGTCGCCGATTAGATGATGCCTCTGTTTTCGTTCGGTTATGCTGACAACGCTGCGAATTGGGCAAAGGGGCACAGTCCTGGCGTCATCTGGCCTTTGCGGATCATGTTTGCCACCTCGATACCCTCGAGTGTGGCGGAAGCTGATGCAAAGGACTTGAAGCCGAGCATGGGTCGGACCCGTTTCTTGATCGAGCGGTGATCCTGCTCGATCATATTGTTGAGATACTTGATCCGGACCATCTCAATCGGGACACGGCAACCGAACGACTTCAGCATGCGATTTACGGCATTGATCCCGGCGGTGTTGGCCCCGCTTCGGTCGATCACGATCTTCCGCGGCAGACCGTTTACCTCCAAGGCTCTGGCAAAGAATCTGATGGCCGCAGTCTTGTTGCGTCGCTTTGACAACATGAAGTCAAGGGTTTTGCCAAGTTTATCGACCGCACGGTAAAGGTAGACCCACTCGCCCTTCACCTTGATGTAGGTCTCATCCATGCGCCAGGACCGATCGGCGGTCACTTTCCTGCGGCGCGCGTTGGCAGCAATCAGTGGGGAATATCTCTCGACCCAACGGTTGAGCGTCGCATGATCAACCCTGACGCCGCGCTCGGCCATGATCTCTTCCAGATCACGTTACGACACCGTGTGGCGCACGTAGAAGAATACTGCGAACAGGATCACATCCTTCGGGAAATGAGCGCCTTTGAACGATATCATCTTGCGCCCTCCGCCGAGCAGCCACACACGCCAAAATCGTCAGACCAGCGAGGCTTGGCAGTCAATCGAGAAAGTTTGCGACAAAGCCGTCCGGTGAAACAGGTAGCCGCAAGTATGATGGGAGTGGAAGCAGCATCAGGGGAACTGATGCTGCTGCAGACAAAGACTGCTCCGAGCAAGAACAGCACATACGTCCTATTTGACGGGACGAATGTTCATGGCCAGCGTGTCCTCGTCTGAACGGGGTACGATGGAAACCTTGTCTTTCTTCATCGCCCAAGCCGTGACGATCGAGGCGATCGGCAAGTTGGGGCGATCTGTGGAGACCAGCGCATTGGCTTGCTCCAGAAGATCACGGCGCTTTCCCTCGTCCATGGCAACCGCTGCGTCTTCAATCAGCTTGTCCATGTCCGCGTTTGAATAACCGCGAACGTTGAATGCACCCATATTGGTCGCCGGATCGTTGGTGTGGACCAGCGAGGAAAGAGTATAGTTGGACTCGCCCGTCAGCGTGCCCCAGCCAGACATGGTCAGTGAGAACTCGCCGCGGGTCTTGGCGGGGAAGAACACCGCTGCCGGAGCCGCGTTGGCGTCGACGTTGATGTTGATGGAGGCCAGCATCTGCGCGATCGTCGTTCCCACATCCTTGTCGGAAGGAAGACGGTCGTTGGTAAAGGAGAAGGTTACGGCAAACCCGTCCGGATATCCGGCATCGGCGAGCAGCTGCTTCGCCTTCTCGATGTTGTATTCCGGCAGCTCGATCGCCTTGTTGTAGCCGAAGATGTTTGGCGTAACGAGCTGGGTGACAGGCGTGCCCATGCCTTCCATGGCAATCTCCGTGATCGTTTCACGATCGATGGCCAGATCAAAGGCTTCACGAACCCGGCTATCCTGGAACGGGTTCTTCGCCAGTTTCGATCCATCCTTTGCGGTGATCTGCGGGCTGTCGTTGCGGAAATCGAATTCCACGTTGAACAGATAGACGCTGTCCTGCGTTGTAACATTCAGACTAGAGTCGGTTTCCAGAACTGGCACATCGGCCGCAGGAACGCGCGAGATGATGTCTACCTGTCCAGCCTTCAGCTGGGCAACGCGCGCAGCGTCATTCGGCAGTTCCTTGCGGACCACCTTGTCCCATGGCTCAGCGCCTCCCCAGTAGCCGTCGAACTTTTCGAGCACCAGCTCTTCCTTCGGCGTCCATGAGACGAACTTGTAGGGGCCGGTACCGATGGCGGCCTTGCCCGTGTTGAAGCCGTCGTTGGCCGTTTCCTTGGTGGAAAAGTCCTTGGCAGCTGTGTGGGAAACGACGAACAGGCGAATGAAATCATTCGGAAGGGTCGGAGCCGGACCATCAGTCTTCACGCGAATGGTATAGGGATCGACGATGTCGACTTCCTTTACCCGGCGGACATAGATGGTCGTCGGGTTGGGACCGGCTACGGCCGGAATACGCTCAATGGAGAACTTTACATCTTCAGCCGTGAAGTCGGAGCCGTCATGGAACTTCACGCCCTGGCGCAGCTTGAATTCCCAAGTGGTCTCATCAATCGCAGTCCAGCTCTCTGCGAGGCCCGGTTCAAGCTGCAGGTCGTTCCCGGAACGGATGAGCGTGTCGTAAATGTGCTTCATCGCCTCGGCATGTGTACCGGCAGCGGTGAAGTGGGGATCGATCGAAGCCGGACCGGCGCGCACGCCAATAGTCAGGTCTTCGGCAAGGGCATAACCGGATACGCTTGAAAAAAGCGCCGCGGCAAGCGATAGGGCGCATAGGCGCGCATGTAACGTCATCATTTCACTCCTCTGGATCAATGGTGGATGGCCAGTTTTTGGAATCGACTATGACCTTGGCCAGCAACTCTGAAAGCATCATGCGTTCGGCCTGCGACAGGCGGGCCAGTAGAACATTTTCGCGCTCGATCATCGGCGGCAGCGTTTCATCGAAGATCTTTCGACCCTCGTTCGTCAGCTTGAGAACGAAGCTGCGCTGATCGACCGGATCGACTTCGCGTTCGATCAGCCCCTTTTCCAGAAGCTTTTGAACGGCACGCGAAATCGTGTTGCGCGGAAAACCTGACGAAGAACAGATGTCGCGTGCCGCGATACCTCCCTTCAGTCCGATCGAATACATGGCAACGAAATCCGGGCGTTGAAGCCCGTAGTGCTTCTCGATCCAGCCGTAGACCGGAATGTTGAAGTGCAGTGCGAGATAGTTGATCCGGAAAGAAAACCAGCAAGGGTTCTCCCACAACTTTACCCCGATCAGTTCATCTACAGCACGCAGCGCCTCCTCGCTGCGTCCACCTGCCCGAGCCGAATCATGTTCGGCCCAAGCAGCAAGATGACCATCCCGCCCCGTTCCCACGAAATTTTCCTTCTTATTTTTTGTTCCATATGGAACTTGACGCAACAAAATGTTACCGTCAATATCTTTTTATTGTTCCATATGGAACATCATACAGGGCGTATTGGTTGTTGTTTCCGTACGCTGCAAAAGAGAGATCGGGGTACCATGCGCATTTCTGACATGAACTGGATGCAGGTGGAGGAGCGTGTGAAAGTGGATGACCGGTGTGTGATTCCGCTTGGCAGCGTCGAGCAGCACGCCTATCTCAGTCTGGCCGTTGACATGATCCTTGCAGAGCGTGTTGCGGTCGAGGCGGCAGCTTCCAGCGGCGTGCCGGTGTTTCCTGTTGTACCCTACGGACTTGCGTCCGGCTTTACCGACTTTCCGGGAACCGTTTCTCTAAGCCTCACCACCTATATCGGTGTCATCGGGGATGTGCTGAACAGCGTCTATCGCGCTGGGTTCCGCCGCATTCTTTTCGTCAACGGTCATGGCGGCAACACGCCGATCACGGCCTATATCTCTGAATGGCTCAACGCGCATTCTGACGCCACGGTGAAGTTCCACGACTGGTGGCGCGGACCACGAGTCTGGGACAAGGTGCAGGAAATTGATCCTGCCGCCTCGCACGCGTCCTGGATGGAAAATTTCCCATGGACACGGCTTGCTGAGGTCGAGATGCCCGCAATGTCCAAGCCACGGGTGGATTTTGCCCGGCTTGCCCGTGTTGATGCGACACGCAAGCGCCAGTTGCTCGGCGATGGCAACTATCATGGCCTTTACCAACGCCCCGACACCGACATGCTGGCAATCTGGGACGAGGCGATAGCCGAAACCCGGACGCTTATCGAAACTGATTGGGACTAGGGCTGCAGGGGGGGAGGGGCAGAGGCGATGCTTGGTTTCATCATTCAGCGCCTGTGGCAGGCGGTCATCGTTATTCTGGCTATGTCGGTGCTGGTATTCTGCGGCGTCTACGCCGTCGGAAATCCGATCGACGTGCTTATCTCGCCAGATGCGACGCAGGAAATTCGTGAGCAGGTCATCGCCCAATACGGCCTCGATCTGCCGCTGTGGCAGCAGTATTTCGGCTTTTTCCAGCGCATGCTGCATGGCGATTTTGGCGAGTCTTTCGTCTACAACATGCCGGTGACGACGTTGATCCTGTCGCGCCTGCCCGCCACTTTCGAACTGGTACTGTTCGCCGTTGTCGGAGCGAGTGTGATTGGCATCCCGCTTGGCATGTATGCCGGTTACAAACCGGAGTCGCGCACGGCAAAGCTGATAATGGGCCTCTCCATCCTTGGATTTTCGGTACCAAGTTTCTGGATCGGCCTTGTTCTGATCATGACCTTCGCCGTCCAGTTGGGTTGGCTGCCAGCGGGCGGACGCGGTGAGACGGCGGAACTTTTCGGCGTGGACTGGAGCTTTCTCACGCTTGACGGGCTGAAGCACATGGTGCTGCCGGCGATCAATCTCGCCCTGTTCAAGCTTGCGATGATGATCCGCCTAGCCCGTGCCGGAACCCGGGAAATCATGCTAACGGATACGATCAAGTTTGCCCGTGCCGCAGGGCTTTCTGAGCGCACGGTGCTGATCCGTCACGTCTTGCGGCTCATCGCGATCCCGCTGGTCACGATCTTCGGCCTCGAATTGGGATCCACACTCGCTTTTGCCGTGGTGACGGAAACCATCTTTTCATGGCCGGGTCTCGGCAAACTGATCATTGACAGCATCACGTCCCTCGACCGCCCGGTCATGGTGGCCTACCTGATGATGGTAGCTCTGCTGTTCGTGGTCATCAATTTCTGCGTCGATCTGGCCTATGCGCTGCTTGATCCCCGGTTGAGGAGGGCGCGCGCATGAATCTGTCCGCGTCTCCCTTTGGCCGGTTTGTTGCCGAGTTCACCCGCAACAAGACTGCAACGGTTGCGGCCATTGTCGTGCTGGTCATTGCATTGCTGGCCATCCTTGCGCCGCTGGTGGCACAACAGGACCCCTATGATCTTGCCAGTCTGGTGCTGCGTGATGCGCGCCGACCGCCCGGATATGTCGGAACGAGCGGCATTGTTCATCTGCTGGGAACGGACTCGCAAGGAAGAGACCTGCTTTCAGCCATTTTGTATGGCTTGCGCATTTCCCTGCAGATGGGGCTTCTTGCCGGTGCGATCGCCTTTACCATCGGCGCGGTTGTCGGTTGTTCCGCGGCTTATCGCGGCGGACGATTTGAAGCGGTGATGATGCGCATCATCGATCTTCAGCTTTCGTTCCCCGCAATCCTTCTCGCATTCGTCATCGCGGCATTGCTGGGTCAGGGAACATGGCAGCTGATCATGGCTCTGGTCTTTGCGCAATATGCCTATTTCGCACGAACCGCCCATGGAGCTGCCTCGGCAGAGCGACACAAGGACTATGTGGAGGCGGCACTTTCCACGCCCCTGAGCGCCGGCCGTGTCGTGCTGCGGCACATTTTGCCGAACTCGTTGCCGCCGTTGATCGTCGTGGCGACCGTTCAGGTGGCAAGCGCGATCTCGCTGGAGGCGACGCTGTCGTTCCTGGGCGTCGGTTTGCCGCCCACTGAACCTTCGCTCGGTATGCTCATCTCCAATGGTTTCCAGTATCTTCTGTCAGGCCGCTACTGGATCTCCATGTATCCGGGCGTTGCCCTGATTATCCTCATCGTGTCCATCAATCTGGTCGGTGACCAGATCCGCGACCAGCTTAACCCGAGGCTCAAGAGATGACCGCAGCGCTTCTGGAGGTCCGGGGTCTCAAGACCCATTTCCCGACCAGCTCGGGCATCGCCCGCGCGGTTGACGGGGTTTCTTTCACACTGGAACGGGGCGAAGTCCTTGGTCTGGTTGGCGAGTCGGGCTCTGGAAAGAGTGTAACGGGCTTTTCGCTGATCGGCCTTGTCGACGAACCGGGGCGTATCGTCGACGGAGAAATCCGCTTTGAAGGACGGGATCTTGTTGGTCAGCCAACAAAAGAACTGCGCCGGATCCGTGGCAGGGATATTGCCATGGTCTTCCAGGATCCCATGATGACGCTCAATCCGGTTCTGAGCATTGCGACCCAGATGCATCTTGCGCTGGAAGCTCATGAGAAGATCGGGAAGGAAGAGGCCCGTCAGCGTTCGATTGAGGCACTTGCTCGCGTTGGTATTCCCTCACCCGAGGGCCGTATCGATTCCTTCCCGCACCAGTTCTCCGGCGGTATGCGCCAACGCGTTGCCATTGCAATCGCTCTGTTGCACCGGCCCAAGCTGATCATCGCCGATGAGCCGACGACCGCTCTCGACGTCTCGATACAGGCGCAGATCCTTGCGGAGATGAAAGCACTGGTGAAGGAGTTCGGCATGGCGATGATCTGGATCAGCCACGACCTCGCGACCGTCTCCTCAATCGCGGATCGTATCGCCGTCATGTATGCGGGACGCATCGTTGAGGCGGGCCCAGTCGGGCAGGTGCTCCGGTCGCCGCGGCACCCCTATACACAAGGCTTGCTGGACTCGTTGCCAACCCGGACAAGCCCCGGGGAAGAGCTGGCGCAAATTCCCGGCACGACACCGTCGCTGATCAACCTGCCATCGGGCTGTGCCTTCGCTCCGCGCTGCGCACGCGCCAATGCTGAATGTGCGGTGATCCCGGAGGAGGTCTACGAGGATGCGCGCCGGTTCCGCTGTCACCATCCGCTGCCCGAAAGGAGTACGCCGTGACTGCTTTCCTTTCCGTTGAAGGCGCCGCAAAGCGTTTCGCGCCGGTTTTGACCTTTGGCGACAAGGTCGCGACCTGGCTTGGGGCACAGAAGCCGCCGCGAACGGTTCACGCCGTTGATGGCGTGGATCTTTTTGTCGAGCGTGGCGCGGTGCTCGGGCTTGTTGGAGAATCGGGATCCGGCAAGTCGACGCTGGGACGCATGGTCGCTGGGATCCACGTGCCCACAGAAGGAAGTATTCGGCTGGAGGGAATGCCGGTGATGTCTCCCGGCAACCGGCCCCGCAAGATCACCACGCGTGTGCAGATGGTGTTTCAGGATCCGTTTGCCTCGCTCGATCCGCGTATGCGCATTGCCGATACTCTCGCAGAAGGCCCCATCGCTCACGGGCTGACCACCCGGCGCGAGGCGATGGCCTATGCGCGGAAGTGGCTGGAAACAGTCGGGCTGGATCCGGATTACGCGACCCGCTTCCCGCACCAGTTTTCCGGCGGTCAGCGCCAGCGTGTTGCAATCGCCCGCGCGCTCGCCATGCAGCCTGACCTGCTGGTATGCGACGAGCCGGTTGCCTCTCTGGATGTGTCGATCCAGGCCCAGATCATCAATCTTCTGATGCGGTTGAGGCGCGAGTTGAACCTCACCCTATTGTTCATTTCGCACGACTTATCGGTGGTCCGGCACCTCTGTGATCGTGTCGCGATCATGTATCTGGGCCGTATCGTCGAGGAGGGGCCCACCCCCGAGGTCTACGAAACGCCGCGTCACCCCTATACCCGAGCCTTGCTGGAAAGCGTCCCGCGGCTAGAAATCGACGACGATGTCGATGTCGTCTTTCGCCCGATTGAAGGGGAACTGCCATCACCGCAGAACCCGCCTGCAGGATGTCACTTCAACGCAAGATGCCCTTTGGTTTTTGACCGCTGCCGCATCGAACGTCCATTGCTGAACGAGGTCGGCAATGGCCGGCTCGCTGCCTGTCATCTGGCATCCCCTGATCAGGCCGGCCCAAATCTGGCCATTAAGCCAATTTCCGGCTGAACATCTGCAGTCTCTTGTCCTTTGTGGAGCATGTCATGGAACCGTGGGAATGGAATGAGGATGTCTGGCGCGGCAAGGTTGAAAAGGTTCGTGCAGGGCGATCGTTGAAACCGAAGGTCTGGAAGGGCGACGCTCGTTGTGCCGTAGCCCTGTCCTTTGACAGCGATCACGAAACCAACGAACTGCGCGATGGCGGTCACTCGATCGGCCGGATGTCGCAGGGCCAGTATGGCAACCGGGTCGGCGTGCCGCGCATTCTCGATATCCTCGCCCGAAACGATGTTCCTGCAAGCTTCTTCGTGCCCGCAGTCTGCGCCTTGTTGTATCCGGACGAACAACGCCGCGTGGTTGCTGAAGGTCACGAGGTCGGACTTCACGGATGGATACATGAACTCAACACCAAGGTTCCGCCAGAGAAAGAACGCGAGCTGCATTTGCGGGCGGCTGATACGCTGGAGAAGATCACCGGGGTCCGCCCAGTCGGCATGCGCACCCCGTCGTGGGACTTTTCCGATGTCACACTGCAGATCGAACGCGAGCTTGGGCTTCTCTACGACAGCTCATTGATGGCCGATGACGACCCCTACGAGATCGTGGAAGCAGGCGAGCCGACCGGCATTGTCGAGCTTCCTGTCGAGTGGATCCGCGACGATGCAGTCTATTTCAACATGAACCGTTTTCAGGCCCTGCGGCCCTACACGCCGCCAACGGATGTGCTTGATATCTTCCGCCGCGAGTTCGACCGCGCCTATGCGGAAGGAGGTCTTTTCCTGCTGACGATGCATCCTCATGTGAGTGGCTACCGGTCGCGGATATTCATCCTTGAGGAGCTGGTCGCCCACATGAAAAGTCACGACGACGTCTGGTTCGCCACCCACGCAGATATAGCAGGATACTGCCGTGAGGCGATGTCGCATAAATCTGTTTCGGGAGCTACCTGACCTGGGTCCAGCGACTTATGAAGTTTAGTGAATGCCGTTCAAATACCACGCGTCGCGTTGCCACATGTCTTCCAGGGCCTGGTAGCGTGTGACGAAATAGGCCGAGTATAATGAGAGCGTGCGCCGGCGGGCGGATATCACGGTTGAGGCGCCCCCAGATTTGTAGACACCAGCCTCGTTCAGTTTCTGCCGCCTTGTTTCGAAGTCAACGGGCGACAGCATGCCGTTGTTCGTGTGCTTGCGCTTTGGGTTGTAGAACATCTCGATGTAGTCGAACACGTCCTGCCTGGCGGCATCGCGGGGCGGGTAGGTACGACGCCGGACCCGTTCCCGTTTCAGGAGCTGGAAGAAGCTCTCGGCGATAGCGTTGTCGTGACAATTGCCGCGTCTGCTCATGCCGGGTTCCAGATCATGCTGGCGCAGGAATGTCTGCCACTCCCGGCTGGTGAACTGGGAACCCTGGTCTGAGTGGACCATGACCCTATCTGTGGGTTTGCGCCGCCACACGGCCATCAGCAGGGCTTGCAGGGCGAGGTCCGTCGTCATGCGGGACTGGGCGGACCAGCCGACAACCCGGCGCGAGTACAGATCGATGACGACGCACAGGTACAGCCAGCCTTCATGGGGCTTGATGTAGGTGATGCCGGTCATCCTTCCATTCCTTCGAAAGGATCACACCAGCAAACCGTGGGATCAAACACCTAGGCAACCGTCCCTCGTAAATCCAGCGGAGCCAGCCTTCAGCGACTACTCCTTGTCGCTCGCAGCGGTAGAAGCGGTCCGCGTGTATGTGCAGCGGGCCGCTTTTCGTTTGCGGGCCGCGATCCAGCAGATGCACTTCGTTTGCTAGCTATTGGCTTACTGAATAGGTCCAAGCGCAAACAGCCACCCAAGGCAGGGTGGCTAAGCGATTCTAACTAGCGGGAAATTTGGTCGGAGCGAGAGGATTCGAACCTCCGACCCCCTGCTCCCGAAGCAGGTGCGCTACCAGGCTGCGCTACGCTCCGACCGTGCGCGGGGGGTTAGCCCGAAAGACCTGTCTTGGCAAGAGCGTTATTGACCTGCGCCCAATCCCGGGCCGGCACCGGAATTCTCGGTCGGGCGAATGCCGGTATCGGGCCGCATCCGCGCACGCAGGACCGGCCGGAATGCCGAGGCGCGGGTTCGGCCCTCGCGGAAGACGATATAAAGGCCGCTGGCGATGATGACCGCCGCGCCAAGGGCGGTGATCGCATCGATGGTTTCGTCGAAGAAGATCAGCCCGTAGGCGATGGCCCAGAGGATCTGCGAATATTGCATCGGCGCGACGACCACCGCCTCGCCTGTGCTGAAGGCGCGGATGGTGATCAACCCGGCCGTCCAGCCCAGCGCGGCGATGATCGCCGCAAGGCCCAGATGCTCGATCGGCATCGGGCGGTAGACAAAGGCCAGCGCGGCGCCGTTCAGCAGGAAATTCGCGACCATCGGGTAAAGCATGACGACGACCGCGCGTTCTTCGGCCCCGATCTTGCGCAGCACGACCGAGGCGAAGGCGCTGCCAAGGGCGGCGGTCAGCCCGGCGGCATGGCCAAGGCTCAGATCGGTCGTGCCCGGGCGCAGGACGATCATGACCCCGATCAGGCCGGCGATAACGGCAAAGCCGCGGTGAAGGCCGACCTTTTCGCCAAGGACCGGGATCGCCAGCACGGTCAGGATCAGGGGCGTCGCGAAAAGCATCGCATAGACCTGCGCCAGCGGCAGGACCGAAAAGGCATAGAAGGCCGACAGCCCGGTGATCACCGCGGCGATGGTCCGCGCGATCACCCAGCCCGGATTGACCGGGATCAGGGTCGCCGGCTTGGCATCGCGCATGATCGTCATCATGGCCAGCGGGAACGAGAAAAGCACGCTGAAGAAGATCAGCTGGACCGGCGAATAGGTGGCGCCAAGCGTTTTGACGACGACGTCATGGGTCGCATATACCCCAAAGGCGAGCAGTGCCAGAACGGCACCTTTGACATTGGGACTCATCGCCCTGATCCATCCGTGGTGTTGGCGCCGCCCTTTTGTCCCGCAACCGGCGTTTCCGGTCAACAGGCAGAGGCGCCGGAATTAAAGACTGGCGTCCAGCGCGGCCAGAATGGCATCGCCCATCGCGCTGGTCGAAACCGGCTTGCCGCCCTCGGGGCCCATCAGATCGGCCGTCCGCAGGCCATCGGCCAGCACCTTTTCCACCGCCTGCTCGACCCGCGTCGCCTCATCCCCCAGATCGAAGGAATAGCGCAGCGCCATCGCGAACGAGAGGATGCAGGCGATCGGGTTGGCCTTGCCCTGCCCGGCGATGTCCGGCGCCGAACCGTGCACCGGCTCGTAAAGCGCCTTGGGCCGGCCATTGGCCATCGGTGCGCCAAGGCTGGCCGAGGGCAGCATGCCGAGCGACCCGGTCAGCATCGCCGCGCAATCCGACAGAAGATCGCCGAAAAGGTTGTCGGTCACGATCACATCGAACTGCTTGGGCCAGCGGACAAGCTGCATGGCGCCCGCATCGGCATACATGTGGGAAAGCTCGACGTCGGGGTATTCGTTGTCATGCACCCACTGCACTTCCTCGCGCCAGAGGATGCCCGATTCCATGACATTGGCCTTCTCCATCGAGCAGACCTTGTTGCCCCGCCGCCGGGCCAGTTCAAAGGCCGAACGCGCCACGCGGCGGATCTCTTCGGTGGTATAGCGCTGGGTGTTGATGCCGACCCGGCCGCCTTCGTTATCGTCGAAGATGCCGCGCGGTTCGCCGAAATAGACGCCCGAGGTCAGTTCGCGCACGATCATGATGTCAAGCCCGGCCACCACGTCCCTCTTCAGCGACGAGAAATCCGCCAGCGCGTCGAAACATTGCGCGGGGCGCAGGTTGGAAAACAGGTCCATCTCCTTGCGCAGACGCAGAAGGCCGCGTTCGGGCTTCACCGAAAAGTCCAGCTTGTCGTATTTCGGCCCGCCGACAGCCCCCAGCAGAACGGCATCCACGGCCTGCGCCCTCGCCATCGTCTCGTCGGTCAGGGGCACGCCATGCGCGTCATAGGCCGACCCGCCCACCAGATCCTCGCTGACATCGAATGTCAGCCCGCGGCGCGCGCCGAACCAGCCGATGATCTTCTTCACTTCGGCCATGACTTCCGGGCCGATGCCGTCTCCGGCGAGGATGAGAATGGAAGGATTGGCCACGCTAAGGCTCCTGACGCTGCGGAATTGTTCCCGCCCGCCTAGCCTTTGGCTGCCCGCTGGTCAAGGGAGCGGAGGCACCCGGAAGCGTTCGGCAAGAAAGTCCCACACCCGTCTGAGGCGCGGCACCAGCCGCAGGGCCTCGGGCGCGGCAAGCCAGACCGGCATCGCCGGCAGGTCAAGAAAAGGCGCCACGCGTTCGACCAGAGGCTCGGCATCGCCGATCCAGAGCTGGCTCGCGCCGATACCGCATCCGGCCCGCACGAGGTTCCAGTAGATGTTCTGGTCGTCACAGCGGACCGGAAAGAAATCGCGCCCGACATTCACGCCGTAAGCCGCCAGGGTGTCGATAATCAGGGGCGAGCGGTCAAAGCCGAGGATGTCGTGGCGCAGAAGCTCGTCATGCGTTGCGGGCCTGCCCATCCGGTCCAGATAGCCGCGCGCCGCGAAAAGGCCGACCGGCAGATCGGCGATGTGGCGCGCCACGATACCCAGCTGGGTCGGGCGGTACATCCGCAGGGCAATGTCCGCCTCGCGGAAAAGAAGGTTGTCCGACGTGTCCGCCGCGACCAGTTCGATCTGGATACCCGGCTCGGCAACCCTCAGTTCGGCCAGGATCGCGGGCAGGATATGATGGGCGACGATATGGCTTGCCGTGATCCGCACCGTGCCGCGCAGCCCCGTGTCGCGCGCAGCCGCCGCCAGGTTCAGCCGGGCAGCGGCGGCACGCATTTCGCGCGCGGGCGCGATCAGGTCCGCACCGGCAGCGGTCAGGTCCAGACCGCGCCGCCCCCGCGCAAAAAGCTCCGCGCCCAGTTCGGCCTCGATCTGGCGGATATGACGGCCAAGCGTGGGTTGGCTGATGCCGGTATCCCGCGCGGCCGCCGAAAGCGATCCCGCTTCGGCAACGGCCAGAAACGATCGGATCAATGTCCAGTCCGGGGGCGATCTTTCCATTCATAAATGAATATCATATCGTCGATTTTCCGCAATTTATATTTCATTTCCGAATAGTCATCTTGCCTCCGTCAGATGGAGGAAAAACAATGACCGGAACAGTGCTGATCCTTGGATCGTCAGGTGCATTCGGCGGGCGCGCGGCCGAAGCCTTCGGGCGGGCGGGCTGGCAGGTCCGCCTTTTCCGGCGCGGCACCGATATGGGTGAAGCCGCGCGCGGCGCGGATGTGATCGTGAACGGGCTGAACCCGCCGCGCTATCACGACTGGCCCGGGCTGATCCCCCGGATCACCGCCGAGGTCATCTCCGCGGCGCGGGCCTCGGGCGCCACGCTGATCCAGCCCGCCAATGTCTATGTCTATGGCCGGGAACCCGGCCCCTGGACCGAAGAGACGCCGCACAGGCCCGTGTCGCGCAAGGGCGCGATCCGCAGCGCGATGGAGCGTGACCTGATGGCCGCCACGCGCGACGGGGTTCGGGTCATCCTGCTGCGCGCGGGCGATTTCATCGATCCCGCGAACCCGCGGACAGTGACCAGCATGATCATCCTTCGCGGTTTCGCGCGGGGCCGCCTGATGCGGATGGGGCCGCTCGCGACCACCCGCGCCTATGCCTATCTGCCCGACATGGCGCGGGCGATCGTCGCGCTGGCCGAAAAGCGTGATGAACTGGCGCCGTATGAAAGCATCAACATGCCCGGCGACAGCTTTTCGATGACGACGCTGAAAGAGATGATCGAGGCGCGGACCGGCCGGGCGCTGCGCGTTTCGACCTTCCCGTGGTGGATGATGCGCCTTGCTTCCCCCGTCTGGGAACTTGCACGCGAACTGACCGAGATGCGCTATCTCTACGAGATGTCGCATGCGATGGCCGATGCGCGGTTTTCAGCGGTCCTGCCGGATTTCAAGGCCACGCCGCTCGCCACCGTCGTGGACGAACACATCCGCCACCCGCTGCCGGGCAGGCAGGATACCGCCCCCGCTAGGGCAGGGTGATGTCCACCCAGACCAGCCGGTGGCGCGATGCCTCGGCGGCGGCCCCGGCCCCGGCTTCGCCCGGCGCGGGCCACCAGACGCCGCCCCCCGCAACCTCAAGGTCCGCCGAGGGCAGAACATAATCCACGCGCAGATTGCCCGGCCCGGCGGGGTCGTCGGGCCAGTCGGCCGTGTCCCGCGCCGGATCGCCCTTCTGCCCCGCATTCGCCCCGCCCTGTTCCGCCGCCGCCCGCGCGGCGCCCGCGCTGGCCTGGGCCGGATCGGTCAGGCGCGGGTCGGCCAGAAGGGCGCCCAGCGCGTCGGCGCGGCCATCGCCGTCCACGGGGTCAAGATTGGCGTCGCCCAGAAGAACGAAAGGCGCGTCGGGCGGGGCCATGGGCAGCGCGCCGTCCAGATAGCGCAGCCAGAACGCCGCCTCGTCACGGTTGCGCCTGCCGTTGCGGTCCTCGGGCCCGTCAAAGACGGGCGGGGTCGCATACCAGGCCAGAAGGGTCAGGCGCCGCCCGCCCGGCAGATCGACCGGCACCGCCCAGTGCCCGGTCGTGGACAGGCGCTGCACCGCCCGCGCCGCATCCGAAAGGCCCGCGCCGTCGATCAGCCCGCCGGGCAGGTCACGCCAGAGAAAATCCGAAAGATCGGCAACCCCGCCCGCCGCGATCTCGTATCGGGACAGAATCGCCATCCCGCCCTCGCCGGCAAAGCGGCCGAACCCCTGCGCATCGCGCGGCCCGCCCGCCTTTCCGTCGCCATCAAGGTCGATGCCGGTCGCCATGCCGGTATTCGGGCGCAGGGCGAAGCGGTGGGGATACCCCTGCCCGATCGCCGCGATCCGAGCTTCGAAAGCGGCCAGCGCGGTCCCGTCCAGATCATAGTCGAACCCGGTCAGCAGCAGGATATCGGGGGCGGCATCGGCAATGACGCTGGCCGCCGCGGCGATCTGGCGGTCCTTGCCGCCAAGGATATCCTTCAACAGAAGACCCGGCCCCTTGCGCGACAATTCGGCGTTGAAGGTGGCGACACGGATCGTCTCGGCGCTTGCGCCGAAGGCGGCGGTCAGGGACGCGGCCAGGATCAGGCCGGCAACAGCTCGGCCCCCGTGGCCACATGGCTCAGCCGCCGCTTGCGTTCGATCATGCCGGCAATCCGCCCCATGGCGATTCCGCGCATGAAAAGCGAAGCGGGAAGAAAGGCCCATGCGGTCATTGTCCAGATTAGGGTTTGCGGGCTTTCCAGCGTTATCGGAGAAAAGGCCATCGCGGCAAGTCTTACCGCCAGCGGGATCAGGAAAGGCAGCAGGATCCCCAGAATGATATTGAACCGCGAATCGCGCTTCAGCCGCTCGACGACATCGCCGCCCGTGGTCGGATCGAAGGTCGGCAGGTTGATCCAGACGTTGAAGCTGCCCATGCGGTTCGGCCAGCCAAGGGCCCGCAGCGTCAGCACGAAAATGATCAGCGTCACCATCGACAGCACATAGCTGATGCCGGCCGTCGTGCGCACCATGACCAGATGTTGCAGGCTCATGTCCTCGGGCAGCATCAGCACGACCAGCCTGACCGGGCTGAAGGGCACGTCGATCGCCTCGCCCAGCTTGTTGCCGAGGGCCTCGATCAGCGCGGTCATGGTCGTGGGCTCGGTCTGTCCGCGCACCACGGCCGAAAGCAGAAGCACCATGGTGAAAAGCGAAAGGAACCGGATGCGGTTGAAGGGCGGCGCATCGCGGAATTCGACAAGACCGGGATAGGTCGAGACATATTCGAAGAAAGTCAGCGCGGCCGCGAAGATCGCAATCAGCGCCACGATCTGCGTCGTGTCGCTTGGTACGGATGGCAACATCAGCGACGGAGTCGCGACGAGTATCATCACCAGAAGCGCCCTGACGATGGCGCCTGTGAAATGCGAAATCACTGCCCTACACCCTCAAACTGGCCGGGACCGGTACATAGCCGGGCACCTGAGACCACTTCGGGCCCGCCAATTGTGGCGAACTGCCTCATTTGTGCCATAGTTTTGCCCAAGTCCCTGATCCCTTCAACATTCCGTTAAGGTTAATCGCGGTATTTGGGCCTTTTCGTGGAAGAACTGGTGCGGCAATGCATCATTTCGCGAGCAAGATTCCGCCGACAATCGCGCAACAATAAGGCCGCCCCATGGGGCGGCCCAAGATGTTGTGGTTAATGGATTTTCAGACCCAAGGACGGGCCTGTGCCGCCCTGTCCTCGAAGGTATCGATGCTGGAAACCTTCTCCAGCGTCAGACCGATATCGTCCAGACCGTTGATCAGGCAGTGCTTGCGGAAGGCATCCACCTCGAAACCAAAGCTCTGCCCGTCCGACGTGGTGACGGTCTGCGCCTCAAGGTCGACGGTCATCCGCGCATTGGCGCCCTTGCGGGCATCGGCCATCAGCACGTCCACAACCTCTTGCGGCATCACGATCGGCAGGATGCCGTTCTTG
>JAGRDO010000098.1:24234-25940 GCA_020447005.1 Paracoccaceae bacterium | reverse complement strand
TGCCGCCGGATGGCATAGTCCGCCAATTGGCGGACCTTGTCCGTCTCGCCGCGCGAAGCGAAGAACTGGAACGTCCCCACCCGCAAATGCGACGCCGCCACGCGCGCAAGGACGGCGCCCTTTTCATAGCCGTTCTGTCGCGCGACCTCTTCGCCTGTCAGCGTGGCGGCAAGGGCGCGCGTGGTCGGGATCCCAAGCGCATGCATCGCCTCGCCGAAAAGGTATTCGCGCAGGACCGGGCCAAGCACCGCCTTGCCGTCGCCCCCGCGCGAAAAGGGTGTCCGGCCCGATCCTTTCAGATGAATGTCCCGCCGCTGCCCGGCGCGGTCGACGACCTCGCCCAGCAACAGCGCCCGGCCATCGCCAAGCTGGGGCGAAAAGCCGCCGAACTGGTGCCCGGCATAGGCCATGGCAAGCGGCGAGGCCCGATCGGGGGCGATACCGCCGCTCAGCATGGCCGCGCCACCCGGCGTCGCCAGTGCCTTGCTGTCCAGCCCCAGTTCGTCCGCAAGAGCCCCGTTCAGCCGCAATACCTGCGGTGAAGGCGCCTGCGAACCTTTCCAAGGCACATAAAACCCCTCAAGCTCGCGGGCATAGCTATTGTCGAAGGGAATTTCGGGCAGGTCCAGCATGGCAACTCCGGATTGGCTGTCAGGTTTCGGTTCAGGCCTTTTTCAGTTCGGCGGGATCGGCGCCAAGCGCCTGAAGGAAACGGCCCACATCAAGCCGGAAGTCGGCAAAGACGACGTTGCCTTCCGGGTCGATGATCGTGAACCAGGGCGTGCCACCCGACCGGTAGTCTTCCATGAAGGTCGGGTAACGCTCGCCTTCGGGCGGCAGATCCTGCCCGAACGGGATTTTCAGCCCATAGCGTTCCTGGTTCAGCCGCAGCTTGTCGAAGGTGTTCACCTCGGAGCCTTCGAACACCGTCTGGATGACCGCAAATCCGAAACCCTTGTCCTTCAGGTTTTCATGCAGGACCTTGAGCGCAGGAAACCCGCGGGAATGACATCCCGGGCACCAGTCCTGGAAGCAGAAGATCACCTTGTAGCCGTCACCCAGATCGGCCAGCCGAACCGGCTTGGCCATGGGTTTGCCCTCGCCGTCGATCCAGTCGTTGACGCGAAGTTCCTTGGCTTTGTCACGAAGTCCACCAAATGCCATTTTCTCGTCCTTTCATCTGGCCCGCATGTCGGGCCTTGGGTTCGATTTCAAACTGCTCCGGCGCGGATCAACCGCGCCATCGCGGCGGTGCCGGTGGGTTCACCGTCCAACGGCGTGTCACCAACCCGCCGCACCGCGGAGGACAGGTATCGCAGCCCGTCCATTTCTGCCGACAGGTCCGCCCGCACCACGAGACCTTTTCGGCCTTCGTCCAGCCGCAGCCAGCCCTTTGCGATCAGGCCGCTGATCAGAAGATCGACGGCCAGATGCTCTCCGGCGCCGGCGGTATTGATCGCCACCGGCACCGTCCGCTCGACGCGTTCACCGTCGGCACGGCGGAACCTGACACGCACCTGGCCCGGGGCTTCGGCATAGACCCAGTCCACATGGCCCGGTTCTTCCACGATCCGCCCCGCATCCTTCAGCGCGCGATAATCGGGGTCGGCCTCAAGATACGGCGCCTTTTCGCCGCGGATCACCCGCAGCGCCATCTCGTCGTCAGGCCGGACCGACCGCAGGAAATGCAGCACGTCCAGCACGTC
>JAGRDO010000098.1:23586-24114 GCA_020447005.1 Paracoccaceae bacterium | reverse complement strand
GGCCCGCCGGTGGCCACGTCCACCCGGTCCGCCCGGATGGCCTCTCCGGTGGAAAGGGTAATCCGGAACATCTCGCCCTCGCGGGCGATATCGCTCGCAATTCCCGGCACCAGCCGTATCGCAACACCCGTCTCGGCCAGATCGGCCAGGCGGGTGCGGCTTTGTTCCGACAGGAACCGGCCGTAAAGCGCGCGCGGGGCGGCAAAGGCATCGAAATCCCCTGCCGAAAGCGCCGCATGCCACCTTGCCAGATGGCGCGGCTGATAGGCCACGATTTCCTGGCGAAGCTCTGGCCACTGCCCGGCCAGCCATCCGGCAAACCCCCTGCCCATCGCGGCATTCGGCCGGTCGAGCAGGTAGCCGAAACGCCACGCATCGCCAGACCCGTGATCGGCATAGACCCTGCCCGCGCCCAGCCGACCGACCCACGGGCCGATAATCGTCAGCTGGTCGCCCTGACGGGCATCCGTGGCCGCGAGGAACGCGGCCGCGGTCGCCCCGTCGCCGATAACCGCAAGGTGCCGGGAG
>JAGRDO010000098.1:0-23509 GCA_020447005.1 Paracoccaceae bacterium | reverse complement strand
TCCAGATAATCCTGATGCTCGGGCTCGGCTTCCCAGAAGTCACCAACCGGTTTCAGCTCGGTCTTCACCGCGCCCGGCCAGATACCCGATGCCTCGACATCCAGAATGGTGTCCTCGGCCACCTTCTTCTGCTCGTCCGACGTGTAGTAGATGCCGGAACGATACGAGGTGCCGCGATCGTTGCCTTGCCGGTTCAGCGTGGTGGGATCGTGGATCTGGAAGAAGAACTCCAGCAACTGGCGAAAGCTGATCTTCGCGGGGTCGAAAATCACCTCGATCCCCTCGGCATGGGTTCCATGGTTGCGATAGGTGGCGAATTTCACGTCGCCGCCGGTGTAGCCCACGCGGGTCGATTCAACGCCCGGAAGCTTGCGGATCAGATCCTGCATACCCCAGAAGCAGCCACCGGCAAGAACAGCACGTTCGGTCATTATTTATCCTCCACTTGATCGAGGTATTTTCCATACCCCTGGGCTTCCATTTCGGCCTTCGGCACGAAGCGAAGGCTGGCAGAATTGATGCAGTAGCGCATTCCACCCATCTCGCGCGGGCCGTCGTTGAAGACATGGCCCAGATGGCTGTCGCCGTGCTTCGAGCGTACTTCGACGCGGCGCATTCCGAAGGTAGTGTCGGCGTGTTCCGTCACGTTGTCGATCGGCTTGGAAAAGGCCGGCCAGCCGCAGCCCGAGTTGAACTTCGCCGACGACGCAAAAAGCGGCTCGCCGGATACCACATCGACGTAGATGCCCGGTTCGAAGTGCTTGTCGTACTCGCCCGTGAACGGCCGTTCGGTGCCACTTTGCTGGGTGACGCGATACTGTTCCGGCGTCAGCCTGGAAAGGGCGTCGTCCGTTTTGCTGTAGTTCATTCGAACTCTCCCCAATTGAATTTCATGAGGGAAAGATGGCAAGGGCAGCCCCAAATTGCCAATACCCGCCGCACATAGTTGTCATAGCTTCGGTGGCGAAGGGCGTTGGCCGCCCGACCAGTCGAAAGCGCCCGCCAGCTTCAGGATCTGCCGCACCTCGCGCGGCGTACCGGAACCCGAGACCGCCACCAGCGACACGTGCCTGGACAGATCCAGCCCCTTCACCGGCCGAAGCGCGATCCCGTCAACGATGGCCGAGCGTTCCGGCAGCGTGCAAATACCCGCTCCGGCGGCCACCAGCTGTTGAACCCAGTCCTCGCGCTCTGACGCCACGCGCGCCCGCATCACGATGTTATGGTCCATGAAATGCTTGACCAGCGCCGAACGGAACTCGCAGTGAAGACGGTCGAGATAGGTTTCCTCCGCCATCTCTTCCGGCGCGACCTCGGCATTGCCAGCCAGCGGATGATCGATGGCAAGCCCCAGACGCAAGAACTCTTGATAAAGCTGTTGAACGGCCAGCTTGTTATTTGGCCTCGGCGGGTCCGTCAGGATGCACAGATCGTATTTTCCCGAAAGCACTTCATCTTCGGATTCGCCCGGCAGCATGGGCAGGAACTGAAGCTCGACCATCGGAAGCTGGCCCAAGACGTGACGCCAGAAGCCAGCGCTGGCGCCAGGCGCAACGGTCGTCGCAAGGCCGATGGACAACCGCCGGCATTGGCCGAAGACCGAGTTCTGTGCAAGGTCGGTCACCGCGTCAAGGCTGGCCTGAATGCGCATGAACTCGACCTGTATGTCGCGGCCAAGGGCAGAAAGCCGCGTATCCTTACCGTCGCGGTGCAGAAGCGGTCCGCCAAGCTCTTCCTCAAGACGCTGGATCGCGCGGGTCAGGCTGGGCTGCGAAATGCCGCTCTGCCGGGCCGCTTCGGTGAAGTTCAGGCTTTGGGCGAGGGCGAGAAAGTATCTGACCTGGTTGATATCCATACATGGTCCTTGAGTTTCGACGGCAGATTGACCGCGCCCCCTGCGCTTGGGGATCCGGTCCCGGCACCTGCAGATCGGTCCGAGAATTAAACCGTTCGGCTTCGATGTCCAGATTTCACCTGTAATTTCATCACATCCGCACTCCGCGCATTCTGCAATTTCTGGGCCGGTCCATTCCTTATTACTCGGCCGTGACCAGGACCGCGCCGCGGCTGGCCCGCAAGGGGCGCATATGAGGTGACCCGAAACAGGACGCACGATCCCTACGCCTTTTCCACCGAACGCTCGGCCAAGGCCCGCCGCCGCCTTGCGATCAGGTACATTACGGCCGCGACGGCAAGGATCGAAACCAGAAGGATCACCCCTGAAAGGGCGTAGATCGTGGGCGTCGCGCCCGAATTCATCTTGCCGAACATCAGAAGCGGCAGGGTATTCTGCCGCCCGACCAGATAGCTCGACCGGGCAAACTCGTTAAGCGACAGAAGGAATGAGAAGATCGCGCCACCGACAAGGCCCGGCGTGATCAGGGGCAGAACTATCTGGGTCGTGCGCTGCCACCAGTTTGCGCCCAGATCGGCCGCGGCCAGCACATAGGATCGCTTTACCGTTGCCATGCTTGTCAGGATGACCGTGAATGCGAAGGGCAAGGACCACAGGATATGTCCCATGACGACCGTGCCCCAGAACGGCACCACCTGCCAGCGGTTCAGGATCACCGACAGCGCGAGACCCTGAATGATGCCGGGCACGAACATCGGGAAGACGACGAACAGGAACCAGCCGTTCTTCAGCCGCCCGAGTTCGAGATAGGCCAGAGCGGCAAAAATCGCGAGCAGGGTCGAGACCACCATCGTCACCGTCGCGATCAGAAGCGATTCCTTCAGCGCCGCGAGAAGGCCCCGTTCGTTCACAAGCGCGCCATACCACTTCAGGCTGATATCGCCGAGACTGGGCATCCCAGGCTGAAGCGAGGGGTTGAACGATATCCCGACAAGATAGAGCGGCGGCAGATAGACGATCAGCAACGACAGTGCTGTCAGGATCCAGATCGTCGCGCGGACATCGCGTCTTTCAAAGCCGATGGTCATTTGAAATCCTCGAACAGCCGGGTGAAACCGAAGATCGCGTTGCCGACCAGCACCAGCAGGAACAGGACAACCAGAACGATCGCCGAAATCGCGAAGGCTAGCGGGAAATTCACCACCCGCATCACATCGGCGATCATGATCGAGATCATCGACGCGCCGGCCCCGCCGAGCATCTGCACCTCGGTCGATGACCCCGCCGCCATGACGAAAACGAAGAGGAAACCGGCAAAGATACCGGGCTTGGTCAACGGGATGATCACGGTGAACAGCGTCCGCACGAAGCCTGCGCCAAGATCCTGACTGGCGGCAAGCAGGTTCGGCTCGACCCGGCGAAGTGACAGAAGCAGCGGAAAAACCGCGAAGGGCAGGTATGACGCGACAAGCCCGACCATCAGCGCGAAATCGCTGAACAGAAGCCAGTCAAGCGGTTCGTCAGTGATCCCGAGCGCCATCAGCCAGGTGTTGAACAGCCCCGTCCGGCCCAGAACCAGCCGCCATGAAAAGGCGCGGATCAGATAGGAGGTGAAGAAAGGAACCGTGAAGGCGGCCATCAGCACGAGGGCCCATTTCGGCCTGGCGACGAAATGGATCGCCAGCGCCGCAGGATAGGCGATCACGAGGCAAAGGACCGCCGCCAGAAAGGCCTTGGCGAAGCTGCTGACGAGGACCGACCAGCGCCCCGCCTCGCCGATGGCGGCGTAGGCGGCAAGGGAAAGGTCCGGCTTGATCCAGTAGCTCGCGGGATCCCAGGACCAGAAGCTCCACACAAGGATGACGCCCAGCGGCACAAAGCCGAGGGCGGCGATCAGAAGAAAGCTGGGACCGGCAAGCGCGAGACCGCGGCGAAGTAGGAACATCTGTCAGGCCATCGATTGGGAAAAGGGGCCGCGCCGCCCGGAAATGGCGGCGCTGGTTGCGGCGGTTCAGGCGTTCCTGAGTTTCTGCCACCACTCTTCGTAAAGCTGGAAGTTGTCCGGCCGGGTATTCTGCCAGTACACCTTACCCGCAAACTTGTCGCGCACATGATTGACGGTCGCTTCCACCGCGGCGGGGTCGATATCGCCGGGGTTGGCGGTGGCATATTCCACGTTCGCGTCACAAGGCACGACATAGCCACGCGTCTGGCTCAGATGTGCACCGTAGAAGCCGCCATAGATCCAGTTGGCGAACTCGTGGGCGACATCGCCCAGGCCTCGGTCGACCGCGCCCTTATGCAAAAGCAGGTTGTTGCCCCAGCCTTCATAACCCTCGACCGGCGCTGCGTAAGCCACGTCCAGCCCGCGCTTCTGACCCTCAAGCACGATCGGCTCCCAGCCGGTCATCGCATCGACTTCTTCGTCGGCAACAAGCTGGACGCCCTGCTCCCAGCCGTTCCAGAACGTGCGGAACTGGCCGTCGCGCTTGTGCTTCATCAGAAATTCCATGACCAGGCCAAGTTCGTCCTCGGTCAGGTTGCCCGGCTCGTTTATCGGCGCGTTTTCCGAATTCTTGAGGTACATCGCGGTGAAGATCGCCGAGTTGATCCAGGCATCCTCCATCGCCACACGGCCCTTCATCTTCGGATCGAAGATGACGCCATAGCTGTCGACGGTGCCAAGCTTGTCCTTGCGGTAAATGATGCTGTCGGCGTTGACCACACAGGGGATGCCAACGGTCTGACCTTCGTATGTCAGGAAAGGAATGTCCTTCGCCCATTGCCAGACCTTGCCCCAGTTGGCGATCTTCGACGTATCCCATGGAACGATGGCACCCTGTGCGGCCAGTTCCTTTTCCGCGCCGCCCTGAAGGCCGCTGACATCGTAGATCGCGTTGGCGTTGCCTGCGACAAGACGGGCCACGATCGGGCCGGGATCATTGCCATTGTCGGTGAATGTCACGTTCAGGCCGGCATCGGTGGCGGCCTGCGCCCAGAGATCACCGATATCAAGCGTGCCGGTTCCCCAGAAGGCAATGTCGCCGCCGGCAGCGCGCGCCAGCCGCGGGAAAAGCGATGACGCCGAAAGCGCGGCCACTCCGCCAGCACCGTACCTAAGCAACGAGCGCCTGCTCAGATTGCTTGAAAGATATTGTCTTTGGTATTTCACGACTTCTCTCCTTGTTGATGGTCAGGTCATGACGGGGATCAGCGCCCCGTCCTGGAGTTCCGCAGTTGCTACCATGCCAATGCCCAGACTCTGGGGGCTACGGTCGGATGGCACCTCGGCGGTTATGGTTGTGCCGTCGCCGGTGACGAGGACGAGTTCGTGGTGGCGGCCCCTGAAATGATGCCGGGCCACGGTCACCGGAATGCCGCCATCCTCCGACAGCGTGACGCGGTCGGGCCGAATGGCCAGCTTGCGCGGCGCTGCCGTCATGCCCGGGGCGGCGAAGCTGAAGTGCTTGCCCGAGATCGTGGCGTGGCAGGTCTTGTCTTCCAGACGAACCGCCTCCGGCGTCACAATCGATTCCAGACCGACAAAGCGCGCGACGAATTCGTTGGCGGGCCGGTTCAGGACGTCATCGGGCGTACCGACCTGTTCGAAGCGGCCGTTGTGCATGACCGCCAGCCGGTCCGAAAGCGTCAGCGCCTCGTCCTGATTGTGGGTCACAAGGATGAATGTGGCACCGGTCTTGCGGTGCAGCCTGCCGAACTCGTCACGCATCTGCTGGCGCAGCCGTTCGTCCAGCCCGGTCAACGGTTCGTCAAGCAACAGGATGCCGGGTTCCATCACCAGCGCGCGGGCCAGTGCGACCCGCTGCCGCTGGCCGCCCGACAAGGCGGCTATGGTGCGTTCTCCATAGCCTTTCAGGTCGACGAGCGACAGCGCATCGTTCACCCGTTTGACCCGATCGTTGCGGTTCCCGCCGCGCACCCGCAGCCCATAGCCGACGTTTTCGGCAACCGTCATGTGCGGAAACAGCGCAAGATCCTGAAAAACCGTGTTGCAGGGGCGGCGATTGGCCGGCACCCCGGTAACATCGGCCCCATCGAATTTCACCGAACCGCTGCTTGGCTTTTCGAAACCGCCGAGAATTTTCAGCAAGGTGCTTTTTCCCGACCCAGAAGAGCCGAGCAGCGTGAAAAACTCGCCCGCGCAGATCTGAAGGTCGATCCCGTCCACGGCCTTCACCGTACCGAAGGCACGCGCAACGTTGTCGAGGCTGATCGAGATTGCCATCAGGAATCCGCCTTTTCTTGAATGATCAACAACCCGCACACATCGCGCCGTGCAACCTGGCCGGGAAGGACAAGCGTCGTGGTCGTCGCCTCGCGCACGAGGGCGGGGCCCTCCAGCGTGATCTGCGGCGGCAGCAGGTCGCGCGCATAGACCGCGCTGTCCTGCCAGCCCTGGTCCGGCCCGAAATAGATCCGGTGGCACTTGGTCCGCGCGCCGTCAAGGCTCAGCCCGTCCGGGGCGACCCTCGGCAGGGAAATCACCGGGGCGTTCAGGACCGTGACAAGATGCAGGCCGGTGATCTCGATAGCGGTTTCCGGCAGCGCGAAGGAATAGGATTTCGCATGCGCCGCATGGAAGCTCTGTGCGATCCCGTCCTGATCCAACGCGCCGTCGATCTGGGTGGTCACCGAATGCTCCTGCCCGCGATAGCGAAGGTGGATCGAGACGATATGGTCAAGGTCGCCGCTGCTTTCCGCCCCGAAATAGTCCAGCGAAGACTGCTTGAGCCGTGTCAGCTCTTCGTTCAGCGGTGCGATCGCGTCAGCGCCAAGCTCCCTGAACCAGGTCCGGCGCTGGTCGATCCGCGGTTTCGCCGCCAGCATCCCCCAGGCCGAAAAGATCCCGGCATGGGGCGGGATGACGACCCGCTTGGCATTCAGCTCGCGGCCCAGATTGGCGGCAAAAAGCGGACCCGCACCGCCTGTGACAACAAGGGTGAAGTCGCGCGGATCGTGGCCGCGCTGGATCGTCACCAGCTTGAGTGCGTTGATCATGTTCGCCTCGGCCAGTTCGACGATAGCCTCTGCGGTTTCCTCGCAGCCCTTGCCGAGCTTTCCGCCCAGGGCCGTCATCGCGCGCCGCGCCGCGTCGAGGTCGAGCCTCATGCGCCCTTCCGCGAACTCGCCCGCGTCGATCACCCCGGTGATCAGCTTGGCATCCGTCACGGTGGGTTCGGTGCCGCCCAGCCCATAGCAGACCGGGCCGGGATTTGCCCCGGCGCTGTCGGGTCCGACCGTCAGCGCGCCGAAGGCATCGACGCGGGCAATGGACCCGCCGCCGGCGCCGATCTCGACGATATCGACCACGGGCACCTGCACGGGATAGCCCGGAGTGTGCCGGTCGTGCTCCAGCCGATAATCCGAGAAGACCCGCGGCTTGCCATCGACGATGACCGAACACTTGGCGGTGGTGCCGCCGACGTCAAGCGCCAGGACATTGGGTTCGCCAAGAAGTTCGCCAATGCGGACCGCACCGGCAATGCCGCCCGATGGCCCCGACTCGACCAGGTTAAGCGGTGCTTCGGCGGCCTGCTGGAACGAGGCCACACCGCCGTTCGAAAGCATGGCGTAATGGGCGCATCTCACCGCCGCGTCGACCAGCTTGATCTCAAGCTCGCGGAAATAGCGCGAGATGATCGGCTTGACATAGGCGTTCAGCACCGCCGTGTTCGAGCGTTCGAATTCCCGCCAGACCCGGCTGATCTCATGGCTGGCGCAGATGGTCAGGCCCGGCACAAGATCGGCCAAACGTTCGGCGCAACGGCGCTCGTGGTCGGGGTAGGCATAGGAATTGAGAAACAGGATCGCCACTGCCTCGACCTTATCGGCCCGCAGCGTTTCGGCGGCGGCCTCGATCTCTGCCTCGGCGATCGGCACCACAACCGTCCCGTCGGGATCGACCCGTTCCGAAACCTCAAGACGCAGGTGCCGTTCGACATAGGGTGCGGGGCTGTGAAAGCGCAGGTTGTAAAGGTCGGGCCGGTTGCCGCGGCCGATCTCCAGCACATCGCGGAAACCGCGCGTGGTGATCAGCGCGGTCCGGACGCCCTTCCTTTCGGTGATGGCGTTGATGACGGTCGTGCCGCCATGCACGAAAAAGCCGACGCGAGAGGGCTCTAGCCCGCTTGTCGCCTCGGCCATGCGGATCGTGTCCAGAACGCCCCGCGACTGGTTGTCGACCGTCGTCAGGCTCTTGGCGGAATAGATCCGCCCCGTGATTTCGTCATATCCCAGAAGGTCGGTGAAGGTCCCCCCGACATCCGTCGCCAGCCGGATCATCTCCGCCCTCCCGTGTAGTCATACTCCAGCTTCGCCCGCTCGCGGGTGATCAGGCCGGCACGGATGTCATTCTCGATCTTTTCCGCCGGCCTGTCGGCCGGATCGCCCCAGCCGCCGCCGCCGCCGGTAATGATCCGAACGATATCGCCCTTGTTCAGCCTCCGGTCGCTAAGCCGCCCGTAAGAGGTGACCCTGCCGCTGCCCGCCTCGATCACCTCGAAACGGTTGACCGAACCGTCCCGGCCGCCCTCGGCGCCCCATGGCGGCGTGGCGCTGCGTCCGAAACTGCCGGTCAGAAGCGTGCCATCGGCCAGCACTTCGTAATCGCGAACGACACCATAGCCACCCCGGTGCAGTCCAGGGCCGACGCCGCCCTCGGTGTTGAAATCGTAGCGGCGGACACGAAGCGGGAACTTCGCTTCCAGAAGCTCGACGGAATAGTTGTAGGTGTCGCCGTCCGTCAGGGAGATGACCGCATTGGCCCCATCCTGATCGAACGACGCACCCCAACCCCCGTGAGTGGGTTCGATGTGAATGAATTCCTTGCCGTCGGCAGTGCGCCCCGAAAGATAGATGACACAAAGCGAGGAATAGGATCCGGCCGAAAACCGGCTGGGCATGTGCGGCGCAAGCGCTTTCCAGACAAGTTCCGACGCCTGCACCGAGCCTTCGTAGTACCAACCGGTGGGCGAAGGCTTTTCAGCGGTAAAGATCGTGCCCGGCGGGGCCTTGATCGTCAGTGGCCGGAACCAGCCTTCGTTCGATGGCTCTTGCGGCGCCACCAGCGCCTTGAACACGGACTTGACGGCCGAATGCAGCGCGCCCGCGCCGCAGTTGATTGGCCCGGCGACCGCCGGCGGGCAGCCGGTGAAATCGGCCTCGACGCTTTCGCCCGCGATGGTGATCTTCACCCGCACCGGGATCGGCGCGTCGCTCACGCCGTCGCCATCGACGATGTCCTCGGCGACATACTCGCCATCCGGCAGGGCCGCGATCACGGCGCGGCTGCGCCGCGAGGCATTCTTGATGATCGCGGTGAAGCTGTCGGCCAGCAGGTCCGGCGCATAGCGATCAAGCATTTCCCGCAACCGCCGTTCGGCGATGCGGACGGTGGCGATCTGGGCGTTCAGATCGCCCATCGCGATTCCCGGCAGGCGGGTGTTTTCAAGGATGATGCGCGTGATCTCGGGGCTAAGCTCGTCATTGCGGGCCAGCCGTATGCGCGACAGCCGCAGCCCTTCCTGAAAGGTCGAGGTGGCGTCGGGCGGCAGGCTGCCCGGAACCGCGCCCCCGACATCGACCCAATGCGCCACGTTCAGCGCATAGGCGAGGATCGCCTCGCCATGAAAGATCGGGCGGATGATGGCGAAGTCACAGGCATGGGTGCCGCCATGATAGGGATCATTGGTGACATAGATATCGCCCGGGCGCATCTGGCCGCGATAGGTGTCGACGACCGATTTCAACTGTGTGCTGAAAGTGCCGGTGAAAAGCGTGATCCCGTTGGTCTGCGCCACCAGTTCCAGATCGGCGTTGCACAGGCCACAGGCGAAATCCAGAACCTCGTAGATGACCGGACTCATCGAGGTGCGTTGCATGACCACACCCATTTCGTCCACGATCGACAAAAGCTTGCCATGGATGATTTCCAGCGTGACCGGGTCAAGATCATGTCGGGCAGATACGTCCAAGGGAGGGCTCCAGCTGTATTCCGGGGTTGCACTCCAGCTTCCGGCCTCTTTGGGCAGGCGGGAACTACCAAGATGGGCGGGGGCCGGGATTGTTCCGCCACCCGCGCGGTCTTTCAGGACAGAAGGCCCGCCTCGCGTGCGCGGGCAATCGCTGCGGTGCGCGAGGTAACCGAAAGCTTGCGGTAGATGTTGGTGAGATGAAATTTCACCGTGTTGTCACTGATTCCGAGAGTGCGGGACATTTCCTTGTTGGACAGTCCCGCCGCGACGAGCGTGACAATCTGGGCTTCGCTTTCGGTCAGGGCGATCTGCGCCGTTGGCGCCCCTACTTGCGGCATGTACTGCCGGATGACTTTCGCGACGCGCTTCAGCCGGCGTGAGGTCAGCGATTGGGGGTCCGCCTCGCCCGCCCGCGCCACGACAAAGCTGGCAAGGCCCGCCCCTTCATCGGTAAAAGGCAGAGGGTAAGCATCGACAGGCTGGGCAAGCACCAGCCAATCAAGATGCTTGCGCGCCGCGTCATCCCGACCCATCGCCAATAGCGCCCGGATCTTGAGAAGGTTCAAGCGGATGGAGCGGGGAACGTTCAGCCTGCCCTGGGGGCTTTCTCCGATCTGGCCAAGGACGGCAAGGGCGTTGTCATGGTCGTCTTCGTCGATTTTCAGCCGGGCATCAAGCTCTTCGAGCCGCGGGCCCCGCAGGCTGACCGGGCGCCCTGCTCCCTCCGGGTCGCGGCTTTCGCGGGCTCCTCGCGCCAATGCGAGAAGAATCCGCGCGTCGGCATGCTGCCTGTCTTTCAGCAACAGTTCGATCCGAAGCGCCGAAACGAACCGCGTGAGCCGGCCATAACCGCGCGCTGCGGCGACCCTTTCGGCATTTCCAAGCACCTCTTCGGCCCGCGCTGCATTCCCCGCGAGCCGCGCCATCCGAACCCGGGAAAGCACCAGCGACGCAAGCGGGTCGAACCAGGTGTCGCGGCTGCCAAGGCGGGCGAAAGCACCGTCAAGCTCTTGGTCCGAGACCGGAAGCCGCCCCTGCTCGACCTCGATCTCGGCCAGAAGGGCCTTGGTCATCAAGGTCAGATCCGCGCCTTTGCCAAGAACCGTTTCGCAATGGTCGAGGTGGTTCCCTAGCGTCGCGCGCGCATTTTCGATCCGGCCCGAGAAATACTCGGCCTGGCCGATATGCAGCGGCAGATGCGCCGCGCCGAATTCGGACCCCGAGGCACTGAACGTCGCAATGGAAATGCGGCCATAGCGAATGGCCGCATCGAAGTCTTCGGTTTGCAGGCTGCAATAGCACAGCAGGTTCTCGGTCAGCCCCAGGCGCACCGGGTCGACGCGTCCCGGGTCGGCGATGTCGTTGACAAGCCGGGCAACCTCGTCAGGGCCGGTGGAGCGATCCTGATACAGATCGAGTAGCGCCGTGATCAGCCGGAACTCGGCGCGAAGTGCCGCATCCTTCGTGTCAATGACACGTTCGATCTGGTCCCGGATGTCAAGCGCGTGCTCGATCTCGCCGCGTTTCGCGGCGGCGATGCTCAGGCCAAGGGCGAGACGCGGGAAATCCCGATACGCCGCCCTCGGCAGCGCCGCCAGGCTTTGAAACTGTGCGGCCGTTCCCGCCTCGCCGCGATAGACCAGCCGCCAGCCACCGCCCTGCTCGGCGATACGTCCGGCCAGAAGCAGGTCGTCGGCGTCCAGCGCATAACTGATGGCACGGCGCCATTCGCCTTTGCCTGTCAGATACTCGGCCGTCGCGCGCCTGTCGGCATCGACATCCACACCAGCCTCGCGCGCCTGCGAGGCCAGAAAATTCAGGACGACGTTGTGCAACCGCACCGCGGCGTCCTTGTTCGGCACCGGATCCTGCGGCAGTCCAAGCTCTGCAACCAGCTTGAGCGCGCGAAGCGCCTGGCTGTTGCCGAGTACGGCACCAAGGACATCCGGCCGTAATGAAAGAAAGGCACTGCACCGCAGCAGAAGGTTCCTGTCGGACGGGGGCAGGCCGAGAAGGATCTGTTCGGACAAAAACGAGGTCATGTCATGCTGATCGCCGGAAAAATCCCGCAACTCTTCAAGCGCGAGCTTGCCGCCGCGCAGCAGGACCAGCGCCAGGCGGAGCGCCACCGCCCAGCCGTCGACCTTGCCCACAAAGTGGCGCCAACTGTCCAGGCCGGAGCTCAACCCCGCCTGTCTTGCCATGTCATCGGCCTCGGTGGTCGTGAACCGCAGGTCGGACGGCTCGATTTCAAGCAGACCGCCGTCAAGGCGCAAGGCCGCGAGCGGGATATCGGTTTTTATTCTGGTGGCCAGCACGATTGTCAGGGGGCTTCGGGTTTCCAGATAGACCAGACGCGTCAATAACCTGTTGATCGCTGGCGAGCGGAGACGGTGGAAGTCGTCGATGATCACGCAAAGCGGCGTGCCGAGTTCTTGCAGGATTTCGTACAGCCTGTTGCCGAGCTGTTCCACGTCGCCTTCCGGCACGGGTGTCAGTGGCGATGTGTTCAGCGCCGTTGTCGTTACGGTTGCCAGCAAGGCCCGGGCAAACCCCAGATCGTCCTGGTCGCGCAGCGCCTGCAGCGCCAGCGTCCGAACGCCCTGACCTTGCAGTTCCGCGTGCCACTGGCGCAAAAGCGTGGATTTTCCGCTTCCCGTGGCACCGCGGACCGTTACAAGCCGCGCAAGCCGGTTGCGCTGCAATAGGTCAAGGACAGAGCGGCGTACGACATCTTTCATGCCGCTATGGTAATCGCAGGCGCGATATCGCAAAAGCCCGCGCATTGGGGCGCGGGCAGATTGTGTCACAGGGCGATGTTGCGGGTGTCCGTCCGACGTGTTTGCAGTTCAGATGGTTTGACCCGCCATGTCGCCGCCTGATCGCTTTTTCACTCTGCGCCGGGCGCGGCCCACATTTCGATTTCAACCTTGAAGCCGTCCAGCAGCGCGCAGCCGATGGCCGTCCGGGCGGGGAAGGGGCGCGGCATGAACTGGCTGTAGACCGCGTTGAACCGCGGCCATTCCGCCAGATCGGTCAGGTAGACATTGACCTTGAAAACATCGGCGAGCGTCGCACCGCCGGTGAGAAGCTGGGCCTTGCAGTTCTCAAGCGTCAGCAGAGCCTGTTCCTCGATGGTTTCGCCAATGACCTTTCCGTCCAGATTGACCGGCGCCTGGCCGGAAATCACCACGATGTCGCCGGCGCTGATCCTCAGGACCGGCGAATAGGGGCCGGCGGTCTTGTGTTGCACCGCGTTGGCGGACGCGGATATTCGGTTGCTCATGTTCTCTCCTTTGAAGCGGCTCCGGCGCCAAGACTGCCGGCGCCAAGCAATTGCGAGATCCGTTCACAAGACGCCCTGACATCCCCAAGAACCGACCGGTGATCGTCACTTGAGTCGCGGCGGTTCACGAAGGACACGATCAGCGAGGCGGCGGCGCGGCCCGTATCGTCGAGGATGGGACAACAGACATCGCTGATGCCGATGAAGTCGCGGCTGTCGTGCAACTCATAACCGTCGTCGCGAATCCGGGCCAAGGCCCGGCGCAAGGTCTCCATGTCCATCGGCTCGCGCAGCAGCGCGGCGCTCGCGTCGATCATCCTGTCGCGAATGTCGTCCGGCTGAAAGGCGATGATCACCTGCCCCGAGGTCGAGTCCACCGCGATGCGCCGAAATCCGAGCTTGAGCGTAAAGGCCATGTCGGAACCGCCGGAACTGGCCGCGATCACCACGGTTTCGCCGCGCCGGACGACGACAAGGTGAACCGACTGGCTGATCCTGGCGGCCAGTTTGTGCATCTCCGGCAGGGCGCAATCCACAAGGCCCCGCACCTGCGGCACCCGCATGCCGATCCGGAACAGCCTGTCGGTGAGGGCAAAGGCATCGCCATCGCGCTCCAGGTAACCCCGGTTGTGCAAGGTCGACAGCATCCGGAACAGCTCGCTCTTAGATCGTCCGAGCCGGTCGGCGATCTCGGTAAGGGTCATCGGCCCTTGGGCCTCTGCCAACAACTCGATGATATCTAGCCCCTTTTCCAGGGCGGGGGCCGAATATTCGGGCATGGGCGCTCCGTCGTTTGCCGCGCCAGAAAACCCCAGAACTTGAGGTTTGGCAAGTTTGATATTTGAACTTTACTTTATTAGTGAAACACGCAAAGCTGAATGCACGGGGGAGAATCGATGGGCATTGCGTTCGCCGATCAAGAAAAGCTGACGACAGGCGCGCCAGCCGCCGCGCCCGCATCCGGTGTGTTCATCGATATCGATCTGGATACGGATGGACGGCAGGCAGGCCATGTCCGTATCGCCCATTCACCGCATCATGATGCCTGGGGCGCCGAGATGATCCCCATCGTCTCTATCCGCAACGGAGCGGGGCCGACGATCCTGATCGAGGCGGGCAACCATGGCGACGAATACGAAGGCCAGATCGCGCTGGCCAATCTTGCCCGAACGACCGACCCGCGCTCGATCCGTGGGCAAATCATCCTTCTGCCGGCTGTCAACGCACCCGCGGTACGCGCGGCGCAGCGCTGTTCGCCCGTTGACGGATTGAACTTCAACCGGGCCTTCCCGGGCCATCCGCTGGGAACGCTGTCGCAACAGATCGCCCATTGCCTGAGCGCGACACTCATGCCCCGGGCCCAGTATTTCCTGGACTTGCATTCGGGCGGATCGTCGCTCTCGATCCTGCCAAGCGCGATTGTCGAGACTGCCAGAGACCCTGCCGCGACAGCGGCCAACTTTCGCGCGGCCTGCGCCTTTGGTGCCGATACCGTGGTATTCGTGAACAACCTGGGCGAACCGCGAACCGCGACGGCCACCGCAAGCCGGCTGGGCCTGGTCACGGTTGGAACCGAGTTGCGCGGCGGTGGCGGCGTCGACAATGCCGCGTTGGCGATGTGCGAACGGGGCATCCGTAACATCCTTGCCCATGCCGGTATTGCCGCGACGGGGCAAGCCGGCGCTTCCGCGCCGCGCGTGCTGAGCGTGGCCGAGGCCGGGGCCTATCATCTCGCGCCGAAAACCGGCGTGCTGCAACACCTTGTCGGGCTGGGTCAGCCCGTGGCCAGGGACGAGCCCCTTGCGCTTATCCACGACCCCTTCGCGCCGTTCGAGCCGCCGCTGGAATTGCGCAGCCAACTCTCCGGGGTGGTCTTTGCACTACGCCATCCCGCCGGTGTCGCACCGGGGAATTGTTGTGCCGTGATCGCGACCGAGGGCGCGGAGACGGCCGGATTGCTTTGATGTCGCCAACATGGAGGAAAACGACATGAAACTGAAAACTCTGCTGCTGACCACTCTTCTCGCCGCCGGGGCCGGCGCCGCAAGCGCCGAGACCACTTTGGGTCTGGCGGCCATCGACCTGCAAAACTCTTTCTTCGTCCGCATGAAAGAGGCGGGCGATGTCGCGGCCAAGGATTACGGCGTATCGACCACCTGGCAGTCGGCCGAAGGCAGTCTGGAAAAGCAGGTCGGCATCATCGAGAACTTCATCAACCAGGGTGTTGGCGCGATCCTCGTCGATCCGATCGACAAGAACGCCCTCGTTCCGGTCCTTCAAAAGGCCGAAGCGGCGGGCATTCCCGTCATCACGATGGGCAACAAGGTGGAAGCAGGCGCCAACTATTCCACGCTTTACCCCGACTATGAAAACATGGGCATGGTGGCCCGCGCACTCGGCAATTCGGTCGGTGGTGAAGGCAAGGTCGCGCTGCTGGTCGGCACCCGGGGCAACTTCGTCTCCGACACCCGTGAAAAGGGTTTCCTTGACGTGATGGCGGCCGAGTTCCCGAAAATCGAGATTGTCGGCATAGAGCCGACCGGCTGGGATTCGGCCAAGGCCACGAACGCGGCACAAACCTGGCTGGCCACACACCCGGACCTGAAGGGCGTGGGCTGCATCTCTGACAGCCTCTGCCTTGCCGCCGATGCCGTGGCCGAGGCGATGGGCACCAATCTGACCTATGGCGGCTATGACGGCGACGCCGAAATGAAGGACATGATCGACAGCGGCAAGATGGTCATGGACGTGCTGACCGGCGCCTACCGCGTGGGCTACTGGAACATCGCCGTCGCGGCGCGACTGGCCGATGGGCAGGAACTGCCCAAGGATCTCTACATGCCGACCTACTTCGTCACCTCGGATGAAACCGCGGCGAAGCTGCATGATGCCGGCATGACCTTCGAATATATCAATACCGAGAAAGAGGCCGTCGAGGCGCAGAACTATACCGCGCAGCTCGGGCCCGATCTGCCGGCGTCCGCGATGACCTCGCAGTAAGTCAACCGCCAAACCGGCCCGGCGGTGCGCAGAAGGTGCGCCGCCGGGCAACCGATCGGACTGTCAGGCTGGAAGGAACCGGGATAATGCGTTCACGTGTCGCGCTGCGGAACGAATATGTTCTGCTTGCCCTGCTCGTCCTCGCCCTTGTGGTTTTCGGCGCTATTGACGGGCGCTTTCTGCTGATCGGGAACATCGTCAGCATTGCCCAGCAATCGGCGATCATCGCCGTCATCGCCTTTGCGATGACCGCCGTGATCATCGCGCGCGGTATCGATATTTCAGTCGGCTCGGCGCTGGCCTTTTCCGGCATCGCCGCCGGGCTGACACTTGCGGCCACGGGTTCGGCCCCTCTGGCCATGATCGCCGCGATCGTGGCCGGGGCACTGATCGGCGCGCTGAACGGGCTGATGATCGGCGTTGCCGGCATCTCTCCCTTCATTGCGACGCTCGCAACGATGGCGCTGGCGCGCGGGCTGGCGCTCAGCCTGTCGGGCAGCTCCTCGATCCCGATTACCGATCCTGCGCTGCTTTACATCGGCTCGGCGCAGATCGGTCCGGTGCCTGCATCGGTCTTCATGGCCGGGCTCTTGTGCCTTGGCTGGTGGTTCCTGCTGACCCGGACCGTCTGGGGGCGCTGGATCTACGCGCTTGGCGGCAATGCCTCGACCGCGAAGGCGACGGGCATTCCTGTCAGGTCCGTGCAGCTTTCCGTCTATGTCCTTGCCGGGGCCTCGGCCGGGGTCGGCGCGATCATCGCGATTGGCCGGCTCGGTTCCGCCCAGCCCCTGGCCGGAACGGGGCTTGAGTTTGTCGCCATTACCGCGGCGATCGTCGGCGGTACCAAACTGTCGGGCGGCGAAGGCTCGGTCTGGGGGACGGTGCTTGGCGCGGTGCTTCTTGGCGTCATCAACACGGGCCTCAGCTTCATGCAGGTGCCGCAGATCATCATCTATTTCGTCACCGGCGCGCTGATCCTTGTCGCCGTTCTGATCAGCCAGCCGGAAAGCGTCACGCATCTTTTCCGCAAGCGCCGGGCGGCACCTGTCGCGGCCGATGCCGGGACCGGGAAGAACCCGGCCGAACAAGCCATCGAACTGGTCGGGCTTGGCAAGATCTTCCCGGGCGTCAAGGCGCTGGACGGGGTGACGTTCACCCTGCGCGCGGGCGAGGTCGTGGCGCTGGCCGGTGAAAACGGTGCCGGAAAGTCGACGCTGGTGAAGTGTCTTTCGGGGATCTACACGCCCGACGAAGGCGAAATCCTTGTTGGCGGCGCTCCCTTCCGCCCGTCATCGTCAAGCGAGGCGGGCCACATCTCGGTCATCCATCAGCACTTCTCGCTCGCGCCCGATCTGACGGTGGCGGAAAACATGTTCCTTGGCCGCGAACCGCGCATGCTGGGCGGCCTTCTGATCGACCGCCGCCGGATGCGGCACGAGGCAGCGCGGGTTCTGGGCGAACTCGGCCTCGCCATCTCGCCCGATCAGAGTCTGGCCACATTGACCGTCGGCGAACAGCAGATGGTCGAGATCGCCCGCGCCGTCCTGTCGGACGCATGGATGTATGTCATGGACGAACCGACCAGCGCGCTGACCAACCGTGAACGCGACCGCCTTTACGGCATCATCGCCAGGCTGAAGCAGCGGGGCGTCGGCATCCTTTATATCTCGCACAAGATGGAAGAGATCTTCAGCCAGTGCGGCCGTGTCGTCGTTCTGCGCGACGGGGCCTTCGTCGGCGAACGCGACATCGCCGGAACCGACGAGGCCGAGATCATCTCGATGATGGTCGGGCGCGATGTGGGCAATGTCTTTCCCTACCATCAGGCCAAGGTCGGCGACGTCGCGGTGCGGGTCGAGAGCCTTGGCGACGGCGGGCTGTTGAAATCCGCAACGCTCAGCGTTCGGTGCGGCGAGATCGTCGCACTGGCCGGGCTGATGGGATCGGGCCGCTCTGAAGTGCTGCGCTGCATCGCCGGAATGAGCGATCCGCAGGCGGGCAGCGTGGTGATCGCCGACAGCGATACGCAAGGCGGCAAGGGCAAGGGCGTAGTCTATATCCCCGAGGACCGGCATCTTGAGGGTTTCGTCGGCCCGATGTCGATCCGCGAAAATGTCTCGCTCGCCTGGATCCGGCGCAACTCGCCCGCCGGCATCCTCGACCTGCGCGGGATCGACCGTATCGCGGCTGAACAGATCGAGGCGCTTGGCGTGCGCCCGCCACAGCCCGGCAAGCGTGTGGCCGACCTGTCCGGCGGCAACCAGCAGAAGGTGGTGATCGGCAAGTGGCTGGCCACCGGCCCGCGCGTGGTGCTGCTGGACGAACCGACCCGGGGCGTCGATGTCGGCGCCAAGTCTGAACTGCACACGCTTATCGCGCGGCTCAAGGATCAGGGTGTCGCCATCCTGATGGTGTCGAGCGAACTGCCCGAGGTTCTGGGTGTCGCCGACCGCATCGTGGTGATGCGCGAGGGGCGCACCGTCGGCGAACTGCCGCGCGGCGCCAGCGAAGAAGACGTCATGTCACTCGCCTTCGGGCGCACGGAAGATGCGGCCTGACGCGCCGCGATAGGAGTAGGGAAAGAAATGAAGAAGGTCCGTATCGCCGTGGTCGGCGGTGGTTTCATGGGCGCGCTGCACGCCCGCACCATCGCCGAGGCGGATGTCGCCGAGCTGGGCGCCATCGTCGATCTGAACGAGGCACTGGGAAAGGCCACCGCCGAGAGCTTTGGCACCCGCTGGTTCAAGACTGTGGATGACGCGCTGGCGGCCAATGCGGCCGAAGCCTATGTCGTTGCCCTGCCCGACAAGCTGCACGAGGCGGTAACCGTTCAACTGCTTGAGGCCGGAAAATCGGTTCTGGTCGAAAAACCGATGGCCCACACGCTTGAGGCAGCGCAGGCCATGGCGCGCGCCGAAAGGGCGGGCGGCGGGCGGCTGCTGGTGGCGCATATCCTGCGGTTCGATCCGCGCTATGTGCAGGCGGCCGAGGCCGTGCGCGCGGGCATGATCGGCGATCCGGTCCACGCCAGTTCGGGGCGCTTTTCCACCCGCAATATCGGCGAGCGGATGAACGGCGGCTCGTCGGTTCTGTTCTACCTTGGCGTTCACGATGTCGATGCGCTGCAATGGATTTCCGGCAGCAACGTGCAGAACGTCTTTTCGCGCCGGGTGTCCAAGCTGATGCCCGCCGCCGGCGTGAACAGCGAGGATGCGATTTTCACCACCGTTCAGATGTCGAACGGCCTGGCCGGGCATCTCTATGCCGGCTGGACGCTGCCCCTGAACACGCCCACCGGCATCTGGGCGCGGACCGAGATCTACGGCACCGAAGGCATGATCGATCTCGACGTGCGCGACCATGGGCTGCGCATCCATTCCAAGGGGCACACCAGCCTGCCCGACGGGCTGCACTGGCCCGAAGTGAACGGCATCATCATGGGTGATCTGGCCGAGGAAATCCGCCATTTCGCGACCGCGACCCGCGACGACAAGGATTTCGTCATGTCGGTGGACGAGGCGCTGCGCGCCGTCGCCGTGAACGACGCGATCCTGCGGTCGGTGGCCTCGGGCCGGCCCGAGGATGTCACCCCCTGGTCGATCTGAGGAGGACGGAATGCCGGCAGGACTGACACTTACCCGCATGCTCGATTTCGTGCCGGCGATCCTGCTGGTTCTGTTTCTCGTGGCCTTCGGGCTGGCGGACGCCGCCGTCGTGTCGCCCGCCAACCTGATCAATATCGTCGCGCAGGCAACGCCCATCGCGGTTCTGGCAACGGGCGCGATGATCGTGCTGCTGACCGCCGGGATCGATCTTTCGGCGGCATTCGGGGTGGCGTTCTGCGCGGTTCTCATGGCCAGCCGGATCGATGCGGGATGGGGTGTCGGCCTTGCCGCGCTGACCGGGGCTGCGGTGATGGTCGCCATCGGCACGCTGAACGGCGCCGTCATCGCCTTTCTGCGCATCCCGCCCTTCGTCGCGACGCTCGCCACGATGATCGCCCTTCAGGGCGCGACGCTTCTGGTGGCGCAAAAGGGCGTTCTGGTGCTGAAGGAACCGTTCCTGAAAATGGTCGGGATCGAGCGCAGCTTCGGGGTTCCGAACGCGATCTTCCTGACCGGCGTCGTCCTTGTGCTGGCCTCGGCGCTTCTGCGTCACACAAGGTTCGGCCTGCGCGTCTATGCGATGGGTTCGGACGCGGCGGCGGCGGAACTGGCGGGCGTGCCGATCCGCAAGCAGACCGTACTGGTCTATGCCGTCTCGGGCTTCTTCATCTTCCTCACCGGCTTTCTGATGATTTCCCGGGTGCCGGTGGTGACGCCGAATATCGGCGGCATTCCCCTGCTGCTCGACGCCATCGCGGCGGCGGTGCTGGGCGGCACATCGATCTTTGGCGGCCGTGGCACGGTGCTGGGCGTGGCTCTTGGAGCGCTGATCGTCAGCCTGGTGACAACCGCCTTGCGTATTTTCGGAACCGACCCTTCCAGCATCGAGCTTTACAAGGGCGCGATCATCATCGCCGCGCTTCTGGCCGATGCCGGGCTGACCCGCCTGCGTGACAGGCAATTGAAAGGCAAGACCGCATGAACCCCGATTTTCCCGCGCATCGCTTCGCGGCACAAAGCACCGATGCGCTCGCGCGGCCAAAGGGGCGGCCCATCGTCCTTCTGCCGGTCGGCGCGGTCGAACAGCACGGCCCGCATCTGCCGCTTGGTGTCGATATCTGGCTTGCCAACCGGATCGCCAACGCAGTGGCCGCAGAGGTTGGGGGTATCTTCGTCGCCGAACCCTTGCCCTATGGCACCTCGGCGCATCACCGCAACTTCGCCGGCACGATGAGCCTGAAGCAGGCGACCTTCATTCGCGTCCTCGCGGATCTGGGGCACAACCTCTATGACGACGGCTACTTTCCCGTCTTCTTCAACGGCCACGGCGGCAACCGCCCGGCCCTGTCCGTCGCCGTCGCGACCCTGGGGGAAGAGGGCGTCCGGTCGGCCGCCATCACCTATTTCGAATACATCCGGGAGGACGCGACACGCATCCTGCCCAACGCAATGGACACGTCCGGCCATGCCTGTGCGCTGGAAACCTCGCTGATGATGCATCTTTTCGCCGCGACCGTGAAGACGGACAGGATACCCGAAGGCGGCACGCCGCCCTGCTGGCCCGACCCGCATCTTTATTCCGGTCCCGCGCCGAACCTCTGGCGTCCTTTCGACGAAATGAACCCGACCGGGGTCATCGGCACACCTTCCGACGCCACCCCCGAACACGGCGCGGCGCTTTACCGGGCCGCCATCGCCGCCAATGCCGAAGTGCTGCGCAACATGCAGCAGATGCTGAAAGACGGAGAATAACATGGGTTTTGAATTCCGCTCGTCGCTGGACACCCCCAACCTGCGCGGCGTGCCGATTGTCGATGAAGTGCCCTCGGGCGCGCTGGTGGGCCTGAGCCGCATCGGCGGGAACTGGGTCGAAGGGGCAACGCGCAAGTATCTGCAAATCAACTCGCCCGCGACGGGCGAGCTGGTCGGTTACGTCTCGATGGCCGACCGCAGCGATGTGGACGCCGCCGTCCTTGCCGCCGAAGCTGCGCGGGGCGAGCTGGTCCGCATGGGCCATTTCGCGCGCGCGGCGCTGTGCCGCCGGGTGGCCGAGATCATCGAGGACCGCGCCGACACCATCGCGCGGCTTCTCGCGCGCGAACAGGGCAAGCCCTATCACAACGAGGCGCGGGGCGAGATGATCCATGCCGCCGCGGGTTTTCGCAACGCGGGCGAACAGATCAAGTGGCTGACCACCGACGCCTTCCCCTTGGAGGACGCGAACAAGCGTGCCTTCAGCTTCCTTCAGCCCAAGGGCATTCTGGCGGCGATCACGCCGTGGAACTTTCCGCTGGCGCTGCCGACGCTTTATTACCTGGGGCCGGCGCTGGCCACCGGCAACGCGGTGGTCTGGGTCGCGGCACCGACGACCTCTCTGGTCGCGGTCGAGCTGATGAAATGCATCATCGACGCGGGCGTGCCGGACGGGGCGATCAACCTTGTGCTGGGTGAAGGCGCCGTGGTCGGCGATGCCGCTGTCGTGCACCCGGCGATCCATTCCATCGGCTTCACCGGATCGACTGTCGTCGGCCAGACCATCGCGCGCCGGGCGCCGGGCAAGCATCTGATGCTGGAACTGGGCGGCAACGGCCCCTCGCTGGTTCTCGATGATGCCGATGTCGATCTGGCGGCGCAGGAAATCGGCATGGGCTGTTTTGCCAATGCCGGCCAGATCTGCACCGCGACCGAACGGATCCTCGTGCACAAGTCGGTGCATGACCGCTTTGTCGAGGGGCTGGTGAAGGTTGCGCAGACACGCCGTTCCGGCGATCCGTTCGACCCGGAAAACAACCTTGGCCCGCTGAACAACGCGCCCACGCTCGACAAGATGAACCGCCATATGGAGGATGCCCGCGCCAGCGGGGCGCAGATCGTCCACGGCGGAAACCCCGCCAGCGGCAAGGCGACGAACCTGTTTTATGAACCAACTGTCGTCACCGGCCTGACCGACCGGAACCTGCTGAACGTCGAGGAAAGCTTTGGCCCGGTCGCCCCGGTCCTGACCTTTTCCGACATGGACGAGGCGCTGGCGCTGGCCGCCTCCTCGCCCTACGGGCTGTCGGCGGCGCTGTTCACCGGATCGACGAAGAACGCCTTCCGCTATGCCGAAGCGCTGCGCGTCGGCATCGTCAACGTCAACGAAAAGTCGTGCTATTGGGAACCCTCGATCCCGGCGGGCGGCGCGGCCGGCAGCGACAGCGGGCTGGGGCGCACGGGCGGCCTGCATACGTTGCGCGAGATGTGCGACCTCAAGACAATCACCTTTGACATCCGTCGGTGATGTGATGGCGGCGCGCACGCTCCCCGCGCCGCTGTCGGACTTCCTCGGGCTGCGGCCCGGGGACGTTCACCTTGCCGGCGGAGGCCAGACGCCTCTGCCCGTCGTCGCGAAGACTGCCTTCGGTGACTTCGCGGCAAACAAGGCTGACGGACAGCGCGGCTATGACAGGCACTGGCAGGTCGCGGCCAGCGCGCGGGCCCTTCTTGCCGGTCTGACCGGTGCCAGAACAGAGGATATCGCCTTTGCCGGATCGGCCTCGGACGCGTTTGACCGCGTGGTTCAGGGCATCGGCTGGCGCAAGGGCGACAATGTGGTGCTGCCCGCGCTGGACTTCGACACGGGCCATGCGGCCCTCGACCGTCTCGCCGCCCGTGGCGTTTCGGTGCGCAAGGTCGCGCCCAGCGGCTGGATTTGCGAGGAATCCGATCTGATCGCGGCATGCGACGCCCGCACGCGGCTTCTTTATGTCAGCCAGGTCAACGCGCTGAC
>JAGRDO010000097.1:418-1007 GCA_020447005.1 Paracoccaceae bacterium | reverse complement strand
TACACGATGTCGCCGTCATGGTCATGGGCGATATGGCCCTTGTTCGCGTTCACGAATTTCTCGACATCCGCCTTCGGGCCGGTGACCCAGCGGGCCGAGGTGAATTGCGAGCTTTCAAATCGGACGGGCAGGGAATATTCGATCTCGATCCGGCTGGCGAGCACGTCGAATTGCAGGGCGCCGACGACGCCGACGATGAAGCCCGAGCCGATCGAGGGCTTGAAGACCTTGGCGGCGCCTTCCTCGGCAAACTGCATCAGCGCCTTTTCCAGATGCTTGGCCTTCATCGGATCGCCCGCGCGCACCGTCTGCAGAAGTTCCGGCGCGAAAGAGGGGATGCCGGTGAAACGCAATGTCTCGCCTTCGGTCAGCGCGTCGCCGATGCGCAACTGCCCGTGGTTCGGGATGCCGATGATGTCGCCTGCCCATGCCTCTTCGGCCAGTTCGCGGTCGGCGGCCAGAAAGAGGACGGGGTTGGCGATGGCCATCGGCTTTTTCGAGCGGACATGCAAAAGCTTCATGCCGCGTTCGAAATGGCCCGAGGCAAGGCGGACAAAGGCCACACGGTCGCGGTGCTTGGGGTCCATGT
>JAGRDO010000097.1:0-392 GCA_020447005.1 Paracoccaceae bacterium | reverse complement strand
CCCGCGACCTTGTCTTCCTCGGGCGCGATCTGGCGTTCACTGGCCGTCTGCGGCTGGGGTTCGGGGCCGAAATCGCCGATGCCGGTCATCAGTTCCTTGACCCCGAAGGAATTGATGGCGGATCCGAACCAGATCGGCGTCAGATGGCCTTCGAGAAAGGATTGCCGGTCGAACCGGGGCAGAAGTTCGCGGGCAAGCTCGACCTCTTCGCGCAGCTTGGCGAGCTGATCGGCGGGGATATGTTCGGCCAGTTTCGGATCGTCCAGCCCGTCGAGCCGGATCGATTCGGCCACGCGGTTGCGGTCGGCGCGGTCCATCAGTTCCAGCCGGTTGTTCAGCATGTCATAGGTGCCGATGAAATCGCGCCCCATGCCGATGGGCCAGCTTGCCGG
>JAGRDO010000096.1 GCA_020447005.1 Paracoccaceae bacterium | reverse complement strand
CCCAGTTCCATCGAGCATTTCATCACCTGATCGGCGGCCTGACGCAAGAGAATGCGGCCGACCTCGGTCGAGCCGGTGAAGGTCAGCTTGCGCACGGCCGGGTTCTCGCAGAATTCCTTGCCGATGGCCGAGGACTTCTTCGAGGTGATGACCGAGAAGACACCGGCAGGCACGCCGGCACGTTCTGCCAGAACGCCCATGGCCAGCGCCGAAAGCGGCGTTTCGGCCGCGGGCCGGGCAACAAAGCCGCAACCGACGGCAAGGGCGGGGCCGGCCTTGCGGGTGATCATCGCATTGGGGAAGTTCCACGGTGTGATCGAGGCGGCAACCCCGATCGGCTGCTTGATCACGGTAATGCGCTTGTCACGCTGGTGACCGGGGATGGTTTCGCCATAGATGCGCTTTGCCTCTTCCGCGAACCATTCGATGAACGAGGCGCCATAGATGACCTCACCCTTTGCCTCGGCCAAGGGCTTGCCCATTTCGGCGGTAAGGATCGCGGCCAGATCATCGGCATTCGCAATCATCAGATCATGCCATTTGCGCAGGGTCGCCGCGCGTTCCTTGCCGGTGCGCGCCGCCCATTCATGACGCGCCTTGTCGGCGGCGGCGATGGCGCGGGCGGTTTCGTCGCGCCCCAGATCGGGGACCGAGCAGATGACGTCGCCGCGCGCCGGGTTGGTGACCTCGAATGTCGCGCCGTCATCGGCATCGATCCATTCCCCTGCGACATAGGCCTTCGTGGCCAGCAGTGTCGGGTCTTTCAGGATAGAACGAAGGTCGGTTGCGGAATCGAGCATGTGAGTCTCCTGTATCAGGCCGGCCGTGCCGGGACGGGCATGTTTATGCCTGCTGCCGGCGAAATTGCCAGTTCAAAATACTCAACACATGCAAAAATCTTGAACGCCCGCGCGGTCTTCACCCCTTCCGCCGCTTTCCCTTGAAGCCGGGCGAAAACCGCGTCAAACCGCTGACAGCATGGTTCGGGAGAGACAGCCATGAGGCTTGATGACGCCTATTCGAACGGCAGGTACATCGCGGGTGCCGAGGCATTTCCAACGCGCTGGGCAGAGGCCGCCGCCGCGTTTCGGGACCGTCAGGGGGCACGCGCCCGATCGGGTCTGCGCTACGGAACCGGCGAGCGCAACTGGTTTGACCTTTTCCTGCCCGAGGCTGAACCGGCAGGGCTTTGTGTTTTCATCCATGGCGGGTACTGGCTTGCATTCGGGCCATCCGATTTCTCGCATCTCGCGGCAGGGATCGTCGCGCGGGGCTGGGCCTGCGCCATGCCCGCGTATACGCTTGCACCCAAGGCAAGGATTGATGAGATCACGCGCGAGGTCGCGCAGGCGGTTTCACGCGCGGCGGCGGAGGTTTCGGGCCCCATCGTGGTAACCGGCCATTCCGCTGGCGGGCATCTTTCGGCGCGAATGGCCGGCGCCGATATCGACCTTCCCGGTGACGTCGCTGCACGGCTTGCCCGGGTTGTGCCGATTTCGCCGCTATCGGATCTGCGGCCACTCATCGAAACCAGCATGAACGCCGATTTTCGGCTTGATCTGTCCGGAGCGCGGGCAGAAAGCCCGGCGCTCTTGCCCCGCCGTCCCGGCGTAGAGGCCCATGTCTGGGTCGGGGGCGATGAACGGCCGGCTTTCCTCGATCAGGCCCGCCGGCTCGGGAATGGCTGGGCCTGCCCGGTGACGATTGACAGGGGGAAGCATCATTTCGATGTGATCGAAGGTCTGGAAACTTCGGGCAGTGCCCTTACGGGCACTGTTCTCGACGGTCTTTCGCCGGCACCCCAAGCGCGGTGATTTCAGCCTTGGCCAAACCGCGCCTGCCAGCAGGGCACCCGGTCGCCCTCCTTCGGGCGGGCCTCATAGACTGCCCGTGCGATGGCGCGTGCAAGGCAGACCGCCGCCGCATGTCCGATCAGGAAGGGATCGACCAGCGCATCCGCCAGCTTCCGCGTCCCGGTTGACGCGGCAAAGACCAGATCGCCATCAAAGGGCGTGTGGGCAGGAACGATTGCCCGCGCCATCCCGTCATGGGATGCCACGGCCATGCGCTGAAGCTGCGCCTTGTCAAGGCGGGCATCCGTGGCCACGATGCCGATCGTCGTGGCCGCACCCTGCCGCTTCATCAGCATGGGTTCATTCGCCGGCGCGTGGGTCTGCGCGGGGCCGTGCCCGCCGAATTCACCCTCCATCTCCCAGGGGGCTGCCCAGAATTCCGGCCCGTCCCCCACAATCACCGAACCGATCGAGTTGACAGCCACAAGGGCGCCAACGGTTGCCCCCCCTTGCAACACCACCGAAGCCGATCCCAGCCCGCCTTTCAGCGAATGTGTGGTCGCGCCAGTGCCCGCGCCGACACTTCCCAATGAAAAGGCGCGATCCGCCCGATCATAGGCCGCCCTGCCAAGCGCGGCGTAAGGGTTCGCCTTCCATTTCTTGTCGCCTCCGTTCAGAAGGTCGAAGAGTATGGCCCCGGGCACGATGGGGACCCTCACATCGCTTACGGCAAAACCCCGGCCTGCGGCCCTCAACCCGTCGACAACCCCGGAACAGGCATCCAGCCCAAAGGCCGAACCGCCGGACAAAACCAGCGCATCCACCTCGGCCACCAGCTTGTCGGGTGCCAGCAGGTCCGTCTCGCGCGTGCCGGGGGCGCCGCCCATCACATGGACCGCCGCCGCGAAAGGCCGGTTCCCGGTCAGAACGGTCGCGCCGGAACGCAAACCGTCATCCTCGGCATTTCCCACGAAAATGCCGTCGACATCCGTTATCAGGTTTCGTTCACCTGGCCGCATCTGCTGCCCCCTTCATGGCCGACGCCACCGCAATCACAAAGTTTCTGGCCATTTGCCTGCTCATTGGTTCGTCATCATGGCAAGAATGTTCCGCAAGGGGCGGGGGGCGCGAAGCCCCCCGCGCACGGGATCAGATACACCGCCCGCCATCGACTTCAAGCGCCACCCCGGTGATCATCGAGGCGTCGTCCGAACAGAGGAATGCCGCCGCGTTGCCCATGTCCTCGGGGGTTGAAAAGCGGCCGATCGGGATCGTGGCCAGAAACTTCGCGCGCATCTCGGGTGTGTCTTCCCCCATGAAGGATGAAAGAAGCGGGGTCTCTCCTGCCACGGGGCAGATCGCGTTGACGCGGATGCCGGACGGTGCAAGCTCGACCGCCATCGCCTTTGTCGCCGTGATCATCCAGCCCTTCGACGCATTATACCAGTTCAGTTTCGGCCGCGGTGAAAGCCCGGCTGTCGAGGCGACGTTCAGGATCACACCGCTGCCGCGCTTTTTCATCCCGGGCACCAATGCGCGCGCGGTCAGGTAGACCGACTTGCAATTGACCGCGAAGACACGATCGAAATCATCCTCGCTGACATCTTCGAGAAATGAAGGCAGATGCGTGATCCCTGCATTGTTCACCAAGATGTCCGGGGTGCCGAAATCGGCAATGGCGACGGCCAGCATCGCCGCCACGCTGTCGCCGTCGGACACATCGACCCGGCAGGCGAGCCCTCCGATTTCCTCGGCGACGGCGGTCGCGGATTTCGCATTTATGTCGGCCACCAGAACCTCGGCCCCTTCCGTCGCGAATTTCCGCGCGATGCCGGCGCCAAAGCCCGATCCCGCGCCGGTAACGATTGCCCGCTTGCCTGCAAGTCGCATTACTGACCTCCCGCCTTGTTCATATTTCTCAGGTGCAGGGTCATCCGAACCAGCGCGATGAGCAAGCCCAGTCCTGCACCAAGATAGCTGCCATCATGCATGGCTCCGGCCCGCAGAAATCCGACCGGATCGTCAAGCCCGCGGATTGCCACGATTTCGCGGGCGATGCCGGGATTGGCGGCCAGACAGGCCAGTCCGAAGCTCAGCGCCGCACCGGCGGCCGCGGATGCGATCACGATCACCATGGCTTCGCCGAAAAGTCTGCCCGCGCGACGGCCCCCGCCGCCGAACGCCGCCAAAGCCGCCAGGGGCAGGCCGGCGACCAGCCCCATCCACCAGCTTGCCCGCCATCCGACCAGTGCCGCGCCGATCCTCGGGTTCAGATCGGCGGGAATGCGGAACTGCGCGAATTTGAGCCGGTGGAAATACTCCGGCCCGACCGAGAAGGTTATCTGGTTGTGCACCGCGCCATAAAGGCCCGCCGCGACACAGGCCGCGCCGAGCATGAGGACAAAGAGGAGGATCTGGCGCATGGCTATGTCAGCACCGCCGCGATGCGCCTAGCCATGCCGGGCGGCAACGGTTTTCAATGTCGAAAAACCATAGAGCGCCTCGAACCCCTTTTCGCGCCCGTGGCCCGATTTTCCGACGCCGCCGAAGGGCAGTTCCACCCCGCCGCCGGCGCCGTAATTGTTGATAAAGACCTGACCCGCGCGCAGACGTCGTGCCATCCGCATCTGCCGCGCGCCGCTTTCGGACCACACAGAGGCGACAAGGCCATAATCGGTGCCGTTGGCGATCGCCACCGCCTCATCCTCATCCTCAAAGGGAATGACGATCTGGGCCGGACCGAAGATTTCGTCCCGTGACAGCGGATGCTCGGGGCCCGGCCCCGCAAGCAGGACCGGCGCCACATAGTGGCCGCCTGACGGGGCATCGTCGATGATGCGGCCCCTTGCGGCCACGGCCCCCGGGGGGGCCATGGCAAGGAAGGTCTCGACGATCCGTTTCTGGCCGGCCGAAATCAGCGGGCCGATGTCAAGATCGGCCAGCGCCGGACCAACGCGCAAATCCGTGTAGCGTTCGGCCATGCGGCTGACCACCTCGTCATAGCGCGTGCGCTCTACCAGAATGCGCGAGGAAGCCGAGCAGGTCTGCCCGGCATTCTGAATCCCGGCATTGATCAGAAAGGGCAGGGCCGCATCGAGATCGGCATCGGCAAAGACCAGTTGGGGCGACTTCCCGCCAAGTTCCAGTGTTACCGGCACGACATTCGTCGCGGCGGCCGACTGGATCAGCCGGCCGACCGCGACCGAACCGGTGAAGCTGAGGTGATGAACGCCGGGATGAGAGGACAGCGCGGCTCCGGCTTCCTCGCCAAGGCCGCAGACAACGTTCAGGGCGCCCGGTGGCAGGCCCGCCTCCTGCGCGATCCGCGCAAAGGCCAAAGCCGTGAGCGAGGCTTCCTCGGCCGGTTTCAGGACGCAGGCATTGCCCATGGCCAGCGCCGCCCCGACCGAACGCCCGACGATCTGCATCGGATAGTTCCACGGCACGATATGGCCGGTGACGCCATGCGGCTCGCGCAGCGTATAGACGGTGTAGCCGTCGAGATAGGGAATGGTCTCGCCCATTACCTTGTCGGCAGCGCCGGCATAGAATTCCATGTACCGGGCAAGCGCGATGGCATCGGCCTTTGCCTGTTTCAAGGGCTTGCCGACATCGGTCGCCTCGATCAGGGCCAGATCGTCGGCGCGTTCCAGCACCTTTTTTCCGATCTGCGCCAGGACACGACCACGCTCGGCCGCTGTCAGCTTGCCCCAATCGCCTTGCCGTGCGGCGCTGGCGGCCTCGACCGCCTCGTCGATCTCGGCCGGTCCGCCCCGCCCGAGCTGTCCGATTTCGAACCCCGTCGAGGGGTCCTCGATCGGCAGCGTCGGTGACGCTGGGCGCCAGTTTCCGGCGATGAAAATCTCGGTCGGGTCGAACCACAGGCGGTCAATCGGCTTCATTCGTAACCCTCCATTCTTCCGGGATTGCCGGTGTCGCGGCAATGAGCGACCGGGTATAGGGATGTTCGGCATGCGCGAACACCGCCTCGGTCGGCCCTTCTTCCACGATCTTGCCCTTTTGCATCACCAGCACCCGATCCGTCACCTGACGTATGACGGAAAGATCATGGCTGACGAAAAGATAGGCAAGGCCATGACTTTCCTGAAGCCGGGCAAGCAGGTCGAGCACCTGCGCCCGGACCCGGACATCCAGCGCCGAGACCGCCTCGTCCAGAACGATCAGGTCCGGCCGGATGATCAGCGCGCGCGCGATGGCGATCCGCTGCCGCTGACCGCCCGAGAATTCGTGAATGAACTTGTCCATGTCCGAAGCGGCAAGTCCGACCTCTTCCAATGCGGCTGCCACCCGTTCACTGACATCGGATGGTTTCGCCGACAGATGAAAGGGTTCCGCAACCAACCGACCGACCTTGTGGCGCGGGTTGAAGCTGCCATAGGGGTCCTGAAACACGACCTGCATCCGCGCGCGAAGATCCCGCGGCATCGAGTGGCCTGCCGTCACCGCGCGGCCACCCAGCGTGATTGCCCCGCCCTGCAACGGATCAAGCCCGAGGATCGCGCGCGACAGCGTCGACTTCCCGCAACCGCTTTCTCCGACAAGCCCGACGCTTTCGCCCGGCCGGATCGTCAGGCTGACACCGTCGACGGCGCGCAGCTTGCGGTGCGGCGAGAACGTGGCGGGGCGCGGCAACAGATACTCGCGCACCGCGCCGTCAACCGACAACAATGCGCCTTCGCGGATCCGCGGCGTGCGCTTCGGCCGGTATTCCGAAGCCGCAAAAAGCCGGCGCGTGTAGTCATGCGCCCTTGTGCGGAACAGCGATCGGGTTTCCCCCTGTTCGACGATGCGGCCGCGTTGCAGCACCGCCACTTTCGTCGCCATGCCCGCGACGACAGCAAGATCATGGGTGATCAGCATCAACGCCATGTTTTCGTCGCGCGTAAGCCCCTTGAGAAGATCGAGGATCTGCGCCTGGGTCGTGACATCCAGCGCCGTGGTCGGTTCATCCGCGATCAGGAGTTTCGGCCGCAACGCGATGGCCATCGCGATGGCGACGCGCTGGCGCTGTCCGCCCGACAATTCGTGCGGATAAAGCGAAAGGGGAAACCGGTCCCCGGGCAGGCCGACGCGGTCAAGCTTTTCCCGCGCGATGGCCTTTGCCTTCGCGGCTGTCGCGGCCCTGTGGATCAGGAGCGTTTCGGCCACCTGATCGCCGATGGTCTTCATCGGATTGAGCGCGGTCATCGGCTCTTGAAAGATCATGCCGATCTGGTTGCCGCGAAGCCCCGTCATCTGGCGTTCGGGCAGCGCCGACAGGTTCCGGCCCAGAAAATCGACCCGTCCCGAGCTTCTTGCGCGATCGGGCAAAAGGCCCATCACCGCCAGCGCGGTCATCGACTTGCCCGATCCGCTTTCACCGACAAGGCCAAAGACCTCGCCTTCGCCGATCTCGAACGAGACCCCGTCCAGAATCCTTGTCCCGGCCATGGTGAGCGAAAGGTCGCGAACGGCAAGCAGGCTCATCCGGACCGCCTCAGACGCGGGTCGAGATGATCGCGCAGCCCGTCGCCCAGCAGGTTGAGCCCGAGCACGGTCAGCACAATGGCAAGCCCCGGAAAGATCGCCACATGCGGGGCCAGGGTGACCATCGTCTGCGCCTCGGCCAGCATGCGCCCCCAGCTGGGGGTCGGCGGCTGTGCGCCAAGCCCGACATAGGAAAGCCCCGCTTCGGCAAGGATGCCAAGGCTGAACTGGATCGTGCCCTGAACGATCAGGAGATTGGCGATATTGGGCAGGATATGCTCGGTCGAAATGCGAAGCCGGTCCTTGCCGGCGACCTCGGCCGCCCGGATGAAATCGAGCGTCCAGAGCGAAAGCGCCCCCCCCCGGGCGACGCGGGCAAAAACCGGGATGTTGAAGATCCCGATGGCGATGATCGCGTTCACCGCCGACGGGCCGAAAACCGCGGTGATCAGGATCGCGATGACAAGCGACGGGAAGGCAAAGATCAGATCGTTCCCCCGCATCACCACCTCTTCCACCAGCCCGCCCCTGTTGGCGGCCGCAAGAAGCCCGAGTGGCACACCAAGCCCGATCCCGATGCCGACCGCGACAAGTGCGACCGCGATCGAGGTTTGCGCCCCGGCCATGATCAGTGACGCGATGTCCCGTCCGAAATGATCGGTGCCGAACCAATGTTCGGATGACGGCGGCAACAGCCGGTCGCCGATGGAAAGGGCCGCGATGTCGTAGGGTGTCCACAACAGCGACAGAATTGCCGCCGCAGCCGCGGATGCCGACAGGGCCATGCCGACGACAAGCGATGCCCTCATGTCCGCTTCCTCAGACGGGGGTCGATGGCCGCATAGGCGAGGTCGACCAGAAAGGTCACAAGGATGACCGCGAAGACGAGGATCATCACCACGCTTTCGACCACGATCAGGTCACGCTGGGTGATTGCCTGAAAGATGAGCCGGCCAAGCCCCGGAAGATAAAAGACATTCTCGATGATGATGGCGCCGGCCAGAAGAAAGGAAAACTGCATGCCAAGGATCGTCAGCACCGGGATCAGGGCGTTGCGAAGGGCATGGCGCAGGATGGTCCGGGCCATGGTCAGGCCCTTGGCGCGGGCGGTGCGGATATAATCCTGCCCCAGCGTCTCGATCAGCGCCGAGCGCAAGACGCGGGCAAGGATCGCGGCCTGCGGCAGGGCCAGCGCGATGGCCGGAAGGGTCAGGGCCCGAAGTGCCGCCGCCGGGTCATCCCAGCCCGGAAATCCGCCGGCGGGGAAAATCTGCCAATGTAATGCGAAGGTTAGCACCAGAAGCATGGCAAACCAGAAATTCGGCAGCGCAATGCCGATCTGCGTCGCCCCCATCACCGCCGCATCGGTCGCGCGGCCACGGCGGGCCGCCGCGACAAGCCCTGACGGAAATGCGATCAAGACCGCCAGAACAAGGGCATAGATCGCAAGCGGCAGTGAGACGACAAGGCGCTGGCCAACCAGTCCCGAAACCGGAACCTTATAGGTATAGGATTGCCCGAAATCCCCCGTCAGCATGCCGCCAAGCCAGTCGAAATATCTGAAAACAACGGGTTGGTCCAATCCCAGCCGGTCGCGCAGCGCGGTCACCGTATCCTCTGACGCGTTCAGCCCCAGCATGTATGAGGCCGGATCGCCCGGCACGATTTCGATGACCGCAAAGATCACGAGACTGGCCACCAGAAGGCTGACAACCAGCGAAACCATGCGTCTGAGAAAATACCGTGTCATGCCGCCCCTTTCCGATCCCGAGGCTAGGGGCAAGCCGCGCGCCGGTCCAGTGGGCGCGTTCGTGCCGGCGTATGATCGGCGTAGCAATCACATAGGAACCGCGTAGTTCCTGCGTAGCTACAGCGCCCCGCCGGGTTTCCGGGTGCCGCTGATGCCACTGCCCGGCCGGGCAAAGGACGGCGCGCCTCACCCCGTCCCCCAGTGCCGGATCTCCACCGGCCCCATGTAAAGCGTCACGTCCTGGGCAAGCGTGATCGGGTCGCTCTCGATCTTCCTCAGCCGCGCCCCGTCGGCGCCCAGCCCGCGGCCAAGGGATGGGCCGTAAACGGGGCGTCGGTTCGGCGTAGGACAGGCGTAGGTTCCGCGTAGTTTTTCCGTAGCTACAGCGCCAAGCGTCGCTGACACGGCTCGCGGGTCCCGGCGCGCCGGAATTCGTGGTGCGGTAGGTTTTGCGGGCCGTTCCGGCGTGAGGCGATGGAGGGGGTCTGGTGCCGGGAGTGTGGGGGTCCGGAGGGACCGTGGCCGCAGCGCGGCCGCGTATGCCCGGAGGACGGCTGTGCCGCCTCAAGCCGGGCGGGGGCGCGAGGGCGCGCCGGTCGGGCGGCGGCTGAGGGTGGAGTTGAAGCCGGGAGGGTGAGGGAAAGCGTTTCGGGGACGTGACGCAGGGCGTCGGGTTCGGGTCGGGTCGCTGTACAACCGGTGTATGGCACCGTCGCGACAGGTGTCGGGACGGGAGTGGGTTTGACACATATCTCACGGCATTGATTGCCAGCGGGAATGATGCGTGGAACCGTACCGGACCAGTTACTCAGGTAGCCTCCCAGCGCCGATAGAGACCAAAATCGAGCACATCAAGTCTTCCAAGCGGGTCGTTCGTCACCACAAATTCTACGCCCACCGACGAAAGTGTCGTCGGGAGGCCGGCGTCGAAGTTCAATGCAACTATCTCAGCCATTTCCCTTTCGTCATCAGTGGGCTCACTGTCCATATAGTATCGGAACATTGCGCTGTTGCCGTCAAATTGAAACGCTATCATTCTCATGCTTCTGGTGATCTCGCCGCTAATAGACCTAATCGCCAAAACAATTACATCATCTGGTGGCTTCGTCATCGTTCTGACCCCCTCCTTCTTGGTGAGATTCCTCTTGATCTACCTCCGTATCAGCTTTGTATTTTTTGGGATTGGCCGGTACAATATGTGAGCCCTTCTTGCCACTATGAACCGTTCCGTAGGGAGTCTCTTCTCCAGAACTAGCATCGGTACCTATCACTTTACCGAAATCAAAAACCGGATCACCATGGCCACTAGTGCCAACTTGAGGATAGTCGCCATTTGCCGCACCAGCAACAAGTTCACCCGGATCAATGCCAGGCCCGATTTGGCTCCGTCCCGGGTCATTTTTGTTGTGACCAGGAATGTGCTTCCCTTGCTGACCTTCATTCAGCTCTGGATTGATGTTTGAATTGCTTGTGGTCGTGTTTTCCGTTTGGTTTGTGATGGCTTCTGGACCACTGACAGCATCAGTGGCCATTTCTAGTGTTCTCTTTATGGCGACACCCACCGGATTCCCGAGTGGGCTACTCCCATCAACACCGCCGTCGATGACATCAGAAGCGTGATCTGCCGCTAATACCATTGATGCTATCGCAGCTACTCCGGCGACGCTTTCAAGGATACATGCATCCCACAGGCAGTTCCCACCCGGATCCCTCCCATTCACCGGATCGTTGAAGGAGTAGGAATACCTGTTCGTCCCGACGCCCGGCTCGGTCACCTCCCACCAGTCCGGCTGGATGAACATGCCGAGCCTGGGGTCGTAGTAGCGCGCGTTGAGGTATTGCAGGCCCGAGGCGTCGTCGTAGCGTTCGCCGATGAAGCCTTTCGTCTCTTTCGGCGTCGAGAGGGTCAGGAGCTGCTCCGCCTCCTTGGCCCAAAGGGGCGGTAGGTGGAGCGTTCGGCCGCCAGCCCCGCCTCATCCGTCGCCGCGCGGACGGAACCCAGCCCGTCCATGTGCAGCGTGTTGACCTTCGTGACGACGTTGCCGCCCGCGTCCTTCACCTTGGTGATGCGGATGTTCGGGGCGGGGTAGAGGAGGAACTCCTCGGCCCGGCCCGCCGAGGTTACGGCGGGCGTTCGGCGCTGACGTGCTTCCACCGGAAGCCCGTCCGGGCGCGCCTTACCCAGTGCCCCAGTGCCGGATCTCCACCGGCCCCATATAAAGCGTCACGTCCTGGGCAAGCGTGATCGCGTCGATCTCGATCTTCTTCAGCCGCGCCTCTGATGAGATTATTCTTTCACCAAAGAGCGTCCGTCACTACATGCTAAAATTGCCGGCCAAAGCCCAAAGCGTCTGTACAAAGGGAAAGTAATCTCGGTCGAATCGACGACTGAATTCGAGCCATCGCTGTAATCTTCACATATACTCCCTAAAAATACGTTCTGCGCATTAAAGTACACGTCTTGGTGGAGGGGAACCAACCTCCAAGTGCCATGGGATTCATATTTTGACTTATCTGGCAAAGCCAAGGTCTGGATGAAATGCCCATCATCGCGGATCAATATCGAAAATTCATACCCATTCCTCTGAAGCGTATATATTCCCGGCGGTAGGGATTGGGGAGCATGCAGGCTCCGATACATCAGGATACCAAGAAGAAACACGCTCAATGCCATAAATATTATACCAATTCTCATTGGCAAACTCCAGTCTTCTCACAAAAATCGGAATTGAGAGGCCAGTCTTTTTCTACTGGGACTGTCGCGGTAATATGCTGTGTGATTGTGCTCCCAGGCGGAGAAAAGCCATCTGAGCGCGGAATATTTAAAAACTCCAACTTCCCAGTCGAATATAAAAAGGAGTCAATTGTCGATGAATTCTTGAAGTTGTAAGTTATGTATCCGTTCGAAGCGGTAGCCTTCGTCATTGCGATACTGCCCAAAAACTGGCCAGATAGCGTCGGATCACTTATCAATTCTCCAGGTCCGAAGCCCGCGTCAAAATTATCCAATGTACTCAAGTCAGTAATATTTCCCTGATATTTATTATAGAAGTAGTCCTGCGTCTTATGAAATGTTGACGAATTCAAGAAGCTATCCGTGAACACATCCCCCATTGTGAAGTTCCTTTTGGCAGGCCCTGTTCCAGAAAGCCATTCCCAACCCAATCTGACGCCAGTGGGATTATTGTACGACCCCGCAAGATAATTCCAAAGCCCTAAACTCGCACCGAATACCGGTAAATGATGATAGGAGAAGCCACCACCCCCTTCTGCGTGAATGCCACTGCCTCCGCCCGGCGTCGGGCGCGTTGAGGGGCCGCTGGAGCCGCTGGAGCCGCTCGATTTGTTCGGGCCCCAGCCCGGATCGTTCGACTTGTGGGTCGGGTCGCCTTTCCAGCCGGAGAGATTGCCGTCCGCTTGCTCCTCGAACCAGTGCCCGCTCGGATCGCGCCCATTCACCGGATCGTTGAGGTGCTGCAGGGCGTCGG
>JAGRDO010000095.1:9617-10280 GCA_020447005.1 Paracoccaceae bacterium | reverse complement strand
CAGGTGCTTTACATGGCGCGCCACTTTGCCCGGACCGAAGGTTTCCTGGCGCTGAGTGCGTGGTATACCCGAGTGACGGCCCGCACGAGGTTCACCAAGGCGATGCCGCCGGAATCGGCCGGGTTGCTTTACAAGCGCGACTTTTACGAGGCATGGGATGGCTGCATTCGTTGAAATCGTCGAGATGGGCCCGCGCGACGGGCTTCAGAACGAAAAGCGGATCATCCCTGCCGCCGACAAGATCGCGCTGGTGAACCTTCTGAGCCGCGCCGGTTTCCGCCGGATCGAGGTGGCGAGCTTCGTCAGCCCGAAATGGGTGCCGCAGATGGCCGACAGCGCCGAAGTCCTGGCCGGGATCACCCGCGCTCCGGGCATTCGCTACATGGCGCTGACCCCGAACATGAAGGGCTATGAAGGCGCACGGGCGGCGAAGGCCGATGAGGTGGCGATCTTCGCTTCGGCCTCGGAAGGGTTTTCGAAAGCCAACCTCAACGCCACCATCGCCGAAAGCCTCGACCGTTTCCGACCGGTGGCGGAAGCGGCGAAGGCCGATGGCATCCCGGTCAGGGGCTATGTCTCGGTTGTCACCGATTGCCCCTATGATGGCCCGGTCGCCCCCGCCGCCGTCGCCCGCGTCACGGCGGCGTTGCGCGACATGGGCTG
>JAGRDO010000095.1:7599-9573 GCA_020447005.1 Paracoccaceae bacterium | reverse complement strand
AGACGGTCGATGCGATGCTGGCGGCGGTGCTGGGGGAACTGCCTGCCGACCGGCTTGCGGGCCATTTCCACGATACGGCGGGCCGTGCGCTGGCCAATATCGACGCCTCGCTGGCGCGGGGGCTCCGCGTCTTCGATGCCGCCGTCGGCGGGCTTGGCGGCTGCCCCTATGCGCCCGGCGCGGCGGGCAATGTCGCGACCGGGGCGGTGGCGGCGCATCTCGCTTCGGCGGGCTACGCGACCGGGCTTGATCCCGCGGTTCTTGCCGAAGCCGGAGAACTGGCACAGGCGATGCGTATCGGCGCGCATTGACAGAGGAACGGAGCAGCACATGGGTCATGAGACAATCTCAATCACAGCCGATGCACGCGGTGTCGCCCGGCTTGCCCTCGACCGACCCGAAAAGCACAACGCGCTGTCAGGGCAGATGATCGCCGAACTGACCGAGGCGGCCGGGCGCCTTGGCCGCGATCCGGCGGTCAGGGTCATCGTGCTGACCGGCGAGGGGGCAAGCTTCTGCGCGGGGGGCGACCTTGGCTGGATGAAGGAACAGATGGCCGCAGACGGGGCCGCGCGGGCGCGCGAGGCAACCAGGCTCGCCATGATGCTGAACGCGCTGAATACCTGTCCGAAGCCGGTGATCGGGCGGGTGCAGGGCAACGCCTTTGGCGGCGGTGTCGGCATGGCATCGGTCTGCGACGTGGCCATCGGCGCGTCGACCGCGAAGCTCGGGCTGACCGAAACGCGGCTTGGCCTCATCCCCGCGACGATCGGTCCCTATGTCATCGCCCGGATGGGCGAGGCGATGGCGCGGCGCGTCTTCATGTCGGCGCGAATCTTCGACGCGCAAGAGGCGGTGGCGCTGGGCCTTCTGGCGCGGGCCGTGGCACCTGACGCGCTTGACGAGGCGGTCGAAGCCGAAGTCGCCCCCTACCTGGCCACTGCGCCCGGCGCCGTGGCCGAAGCCAAGGCGCTGGCGCGTCGTCTTGGGCCACGGATCGACGAAACGGTGATCGCCGAGACCATCGCAGCGCTTGTCGCAAGGTGGGAAAGCCCGGAGGCCCGCGAAGGAATCGCCGCATTCTTCGAAAAACGCGCGCCATCGTGGAAACGGTGATTCCCGCCTTCCGCGCCCGGGGTTGGCCGAACTAACACCCTGCCAAGGCCGAAAATTTCGCGCGTGGCAGTGTCAGAATGCACTCGGCCCTTGGTTGACCCGGTCAGGGCGGGAGAGTAAACCGGCCAAAGCTGCATCACGCGCCCCGCAGGCGCGAGACGAAGGAGCCTACGGTGGACGCATTGTTGCGAGAGTATCTTCCAATCCTGATCTTTATCGCGATGGCCGTGGGCTTGGGGCTTGTCCTGCTGCTTGCCGCCGCGATTCTTGCGGTCAGAAACCCCGATGCCGAAAAGGTTTCGGCCTATGAATGCGGTTTCAACGCCTTTGACGACGCGCGGATGAAGTTTGACGTGCGCTTCTACCTCGTCTCGATCCTCTTCATCATCTTCGATCTGGAGGTGGCCTTCCTCTTCCCCTGGGCGGTGGCGTTCAAGGATGTCTCGATGGTCGGCTTCTGGTCGATGATGGTGTTTCTCGCCGTCCTGACGGCAGGCTTCGCCTATGAATGGAAGAAGGGGGCGATGGAATGGGCGTGATGACCGGTGCAAATACCGCGGGTCCTGACCGCGAGGTGGCCACGCAGGCGCTGAACCGCGAATTGCAGGACAAGGGCTTCCTGCTGACCACGACCGAGGACATCATCAACTGGGCGCGCAACGGCTCGCTCCACTGGATGACCTTCGGTCTGGCCTGCTGCGCGGTCGAGATGATCCATGTCGCGATGGCGCGCTATGACGTCGAGCGTTTCGGCACCGCGCCGCGCGCCAGCCCGCGCCAGTCGGATCTGATGATCGTCGCGGGCACCCTGACCAACAAGATGGCGCCCGCGCTTCGCAAGGTCTATGACCAGATGCC
>JAGRDO010000095.1:1548-7547 GCA_020447005.1 Paracoccaceae bacterium | reverse complement strand
TATTACCACTACAGCTATTCGGTTGTGCGCGGCTGCGACCGGATCGTTCCGGTGGACATCTATGTTCCCGGCTGCCCGCCGACCGCCGAGGCGCTTCTTTACGGCATCCTGCAATTGCAGCGCAAAATCCGCCGCACCGGCACATTGGTGCGCTGAGGAGAAAAGCATGTCTGACGCCCTGGAAGAACTTGCCGCGCATATCGAACTCAAGCGGCCGAACGATGTCACGGCAACAGCGGTCGCGCATGGCGAGTTGACCGTAACCGTCGGCCTTTCAGGCATTGCCGATTTCGTCGAGTTCCTGCGCACCGATCCGAATTGCCGCTTTTCGACGCTTGTCGATATCACGGCGGTTGATCACCCCGAACGCCCGGAGCGCTTCGATGTGGTCTATCACTTCCTGTCGATGTACCAAAACCAGCGTATCCGGGTGAAGCTCGGCCTGCGCGAGGATGAGATCGTGCCGTCGCTGACCGATATCCATCCCTCGGCCAACTGGTTCGAACGTGAAGTCTTCGACATGTTCGGCATCCTCTTTTCCGGGCACCCGGACCTGCGCCGCATTCTCACCGATTACGGCTTTCGCGGCCATCCGCTGCGCAAGGATTTCCCGACCACGGGCTATACCGAAGTGCGCTATGACGAGGTTCTGAAACGTGTGGTCTATGAGCCGGTGAAGCTTGTCCAGGACTACCGGCAGTTCGATTTCATGTCGCCATGGGAAGGGGCGGAATACATCCTGCCAGGTGATGAAAAGGACGGGGCGAAGGGCTGATGACCGAACCGGTGGTCATGTACGGAATTGGCGCGACCAAAGCGGGGACCTCATGGCTCCACCGCTATCTGTCGTCGCATCCGGAATGCTACCTGCGCACCATCAAGGAGCTGCATTTCTTCGACAGTCTCGAAGGCGGCGACAACGCCTGGCAGCTGAAGGAATTCACGCGCATCAGCGATCAGCTTGAACGCAGGATCGCGCGCGGCGATCAGGACGTGAATGGGTGGCACCATCTGCACCTGTCCGAAATCCGGATTTATGCGCGCGTGCTGGAGAGGGGCGATGAGACCGCCTATCTGGCCTTCCTGCATGAGGGCCGGACCGACGAAGGCGTCGTGGGCGACATCACGCCCAGCTATTCGCTGCTTTCCGTCAAGACCCTGGCGCATATGGCATCGCTGGCCGGGGATGCGCGTTTTGTCTATATCATGCGCGATCCGGTCGACAGGCTCTGGAGCCATGTGCGCATGATCGCGAAGCGGCGCAGCAAGACCGGCAAGGATATCCCCGTGCGTGCGGGCCGGATCCTCAACCGCGCGCTTGATGGCGGCGAGGCGCATATCACCGAGCGCGGCGATTACCGCGCGGCGCTGGAGAAGCTGGCCGATGCGATCGATCCTGAAAAGCTGTTCCTCTGTACCTATGAGGAACTTTTCAGCGACGAGACGCTGGATCGGCTTTGCGCGTTTCTGGGCATCACGCCCATTCGCGGCGACTACGCAACGCATGTCCATTCGGGTGTCAAGGTCAGGATGACGCCGGAACAGAAAGAGCGGGCCGCAGCCTATCTGCGCCCGCAATATGATTATGTCGCGTCACGGCTGGGGCAGTTGCCCCGGGGCTGGGGCGCGGCCATGGCAGGGGTTTAGGATGATGGACGGTTCCAGGGGCTATGAAGACGCGCTGACCGGCGAACAGCGGATCCGCAACTTCAACATCAACTTCGGCCCGCAACACCCCGCGGCACATGGCGTTCTGCGTCTGGTGCTGGAGCTTGACGGCGAGGTTGTCGAACGCTGCGATCCGCATATCGGGCTTTTGCATCGCGGCACTGAAAAGCTGATGGAAAGCCGGACCTATCTGCAGAACCTGCCCTATTTCGACCGGCTCGACTATGTGGCCCCGATGAACCAGGAACATGCCTGGTGCCTGGCCATCGAAAAGCTGACCGGTACGGCGGTTCCGCGCCGCGCCAGCCTGATCCGGGTGCTTTACTCCGAGATCGGCCGCATCCTGAACCACCTTCTGAACGTCACGACGCAGGCGCTCGACGTGGGCGCGCTGACGCCGCCGCTCTGGGGCTTTGAGGAACGCGAAAAGCTCATGGGCTTTTACGAGCGGGCCTGCGGCGCGCGGCTTCACGCGGCCTATTTCCGTCCGGGCGGCGTGCATCAGGACCTGCCGGACGACCTTCTGAACGATATCGAGGAATGGGCGAACCACTTCCCCAAGGTGCTCGACGATCTGGACGGCCTTCTGACCGAAAACCGCATCTTCAAGCAGCGCAACGCCGATATCGGCATCGTGCATGAGGAAGACGTACTGCGCTGGGGCTATTCCGGCGTGATGGTGCGGGGATCGGGCCTGGCCTGGGACCTGCGCCGCGCGCAGCCCTATGAGTGCTACGACGAGTTCGACTTCAAGATCCCGGTCGGCAAGAACGGCGACTGTTTTGACCGCTATCTCTGCCGCATGGCCGAGATGCGTGAATCGACAAAGATCATCCATCAGGCCATCGCCAAGCTGCGCGCCCCCGAAGGCAAGGGCGACGTGCTGGCGCGCGGCAAGATCACGCCGCCGAAACGCGGCGAGATGAAGCGCTCGATGGAGGCGCTGATCCATCACTTCAAGCTTTACACCGAGGGCTTCCACGTCCCCGCGGGCGAGGTCTATGCCGGCATTGAGGCGCCGAAGGGCGAATTTGGCGTCTACCTTGTCGCCGACGGGTCCAACAAGCCCTACCGCGCCAAGATCCGCGCCCCCGGCTATCCGCATCTGCAATCGATCGACTGGATGGCCAAGGGCCACCTTCTGGCCGATGTCGCCGCGATCATCGGCACCATGGATGTCGTTTTCGGGGAGATCGACCGGTGAGGGCATTCAGCATCGTTGCATTCTGTCTTGCGTCCGCGTCGCCGGTTTTCGCGGGCTCCGATACGGAAAATCTGTCGGTCGCGGACCTTGTCGCACAGGGTGGCGAGGTCGCCAATGTCGGGTCTCTTGAGGGCTATCCCATCTTTACCGTTCGGATGGCCGACCAAAGCCTGATGATCTGCCGAGTGAACTTCGCGGATTTTTCCGAGTTTGCTGACTACAGAAAAACCGAACCGACGACGAGCGTCGGAACGACCTGCGCAAAACTGGACTAGAACCAATGCTCCGCCGCCTTCATCCCGAACAGCCCGCCTCTTTCGAATTCACGCCCGCGAACCTCGCCTGGGCGAAGGGGCAGATTTCGAAATATCCCGAGGGCCGTCAGGCCAGCGCCATCATCCCGCTTCTGTGGCGTGCGCAGGAACAGGAAGGCTGGCTTTCCCGCCCGGCGATCGAGCATATCGCCGAAATGCTCGACATGGCCTATATCCGGGCGCTGGAAGTGGCGACCTTCTACTTCATGTTCCAGCTGCAACCCGTTGGTTCGGTTGCGCATATCCAGATTTGCGGGACCACGTCCTGCATGATCTGCGGGGCCGAGGAGCTGATCCGGGTCTGCAAGGAAAAGATCGCGCCGAACGCCCATCAGCTTTCCGCCGACGGCAAGTTCAGCTGGGAAGAGGTCGAATGCCTCGGTGCCTGCACGAACGCGCCAATGGCCCAGATCGGCAAGGATTATTACGAGGACATGACCGCCGAGGGGTTCTCAAGGCTGCTCGACGATATGGCCGCTGGCAAGGTCCCGGTGCCGGGGCCGCAGAACGGACGCTACGCGGCCGAACCGCTTTCCGGGCTGACCAGCCTGAAGGACTTCGAATCGGGCCGCACCAAGCATAACGGGTCGGTTCAGCGGGCCGTTGACATCGGCGATACGCTGAAACGGATCGACGGGACCGAGGTTCCCCTTCTGACGCCTTGGCTGGGCAAGTCCCCGGCGCCTGTTGCAACGCCGCGCAAGGCTGCGGCGAAACCTGCCGCCAAACCCGCCGCCAAACCCGCCGCGAAGCCGGAACGTTCCGCGCAGAAGCCCCCGGCAAAGGCGGCGGCGCCGGAAAAGGCCAAGAAGCCGCGCTCGCTTTCGGCCCCCCGCAAGGGCGGCGCGGACGATCTGAAGATGATCAAGGGCGTCGGGCCAAAGCTTGAAACCCTGCTGCATGGCCTCGGTTTCTTCCACTTTGACCAGATCGCCAAATGGACCGCGGCCGAGCTTGCCTGGGTCGATGACAATCTTGAAGGTTTCAAGGGCCGGGCCAGCCGCGACGGCTGGACCGACCAGGCCGCGATCCTTGCAAAGGGCGGTCAGACCGAGTTTTCGCAGCGCGTCAAGAAAGGCGATGTGTACTGATAGGCACTGGTTTGGTTCAAAGGTGGAGGCGTAGGAATGTCGGCGAATACTGAAAATTCGTGCAGCCGCAATTGCTGGTATGTGGCAGGGCTTGGCGGGCTTGCGCTCGCGCTCATCCTCTGGGCGGTTGCGACGTTCGGCATTCTGTCCGCGCTTTTCGCCGGGCTGGTCTTTGCCGTGCTCTTCGGGTTCTTCCTTCGCTGGGCCATGTGCGGGAAAGCGGATGAGGCCGCGCATCCCGCGCCGTCCGAGAGCCGGACCTCCGCCGCCGTCTCCGCCCCGGCCGAACCGGCATCACCCAAGGCCGCCCCGGCCGAACCGGTATCGCCCAAGGCCGCTCCGGCCGAAGCTTCCGACAGTTCGGCGTCCGGCCCGGAACCCGCGGCGGTCATGACATCTCAGGCCGTTTCAGGTGAAAAGGTCGCCGCGCCGAAACCGGCCCCTGCGAAAAGGTCCAAACCTGAACCCCGGACCCAAAGCGCGGCGGCAAAGGCCAAACCGGCGCCACGCAAGACACAACGCGCGACCCCTGCCGCCGCCAGCAAGAAGCCCGCGACCGCGACAGCGCTGAACGCGGCGCTCGACAAGTCGAAAAGCGCGCCGGTCGGCGCGGCCCAGTTCTTTGACAAGCCGCGCGACGGACGCGCGGACGATCTGAAAATGATCCGGGGCGTCGGGCCGAAGCTTGAGGCGCTGCTGAACACCGCCGGTGTCTGGCATTTTGACCAGATCGCATCCTGGAAGGCCCGGGACATCGCGCAGGTCGATGAAAAGATTGAAGGATTTCGGGGCCGTATCACGCGCGACGAATGGGTGCGCCAGGCAAAGATCCTGGCCGCGGGCGGGGCGACGGAATTTTCGAAACGCGTCGAAGACGGCGATGTGTATTGAGGTGTGAATGACGAAAGCAGGCCCTCAGGACATGCGCCTCGCGAAAGAGGCGCGCATGGTTGCGGTGGTGATGATCGCGACGATGGTCCTGTGGCTTGCAGCTCAGTGGCTGGGCGGCAGGGCAGGCTGGGAAATCCGCTATGCCTTCCTGTTCGATCTGGCTGCATTGGCCGCGTTCATCTGGGCGATGGCTGTAATCTGGCGTATCCGGCAGCGGCAAAAGCGGCCCGAGGGGAAATGAGGAATTGACATGCTGAAAGATCAGGACCGGATCTTTACGAACCTCTACGGGATGCATGACCGTTCGCTGGCAGGCGCCAAAAAGCGCGGCCATTGGAACGGTACGAAGGAAATCCTGGCGCGCGGGCGCGATACGATCATCGATCAGGTGAAGGCATCGGGCCTGCGCGGGCGCGGCGGCGCGGGCTTTCCGACCGGCCTGAAATGGTCCTTCATGCCCAAGGTCTCGGACGGGCGGCCGGCCTATCTGGTGATCAACGCCGACGAATCCGAGCCCGGCACCTGCAAGGACCGCGAGATCATGCGGCACGATCCGCATACGCTGGTCGAAGGGGCGCTGATCGCATCCTTCGCGATGGGGGCCAATGCCTGCTACATCTACATCCGCGGCGAATATATCCGCGAGCGCGAGGCCCTGCAGGCCGCCATCGATGAGGCCTATGATGCCGGTCTGATTGGCAAGAATGCCTGCAAGTCGGGCTATGACTTCGACCTTTACCTGCACCACGGTGCCGGTGCCTATATCTGCGGTGAGGAAACCGCGATGCTTGAAAGCCTTGAGGGCCGCAAGGGCATGCCGCGCATGAAGCC
>JAGRDO010000095.1:1128-1516 GCA_020447005.1 Paracoccaceae bacterium | reverse complement strand
CGGTCAACAACGTCGAATCCATCGCGGTCGTGCCGACGATCCTGCGGCGCGGGGCCGACTGGTTTGCCAGCTTCGGGCGCCCGAACAATACCGGCACCAAGCTTTTTGGCATCTCGGGCCATGTCGAAAACCCCTGCGTGGTGGAAGAGGCGATGTCGATCCCGCTGAAAGAGCTGCTGGAAAGGCATTGCGGCGGCGTTCGCGGCGGCTGGAAGAACCTCAAGGCCGTGATCCCCGGCGGGTCGTCGGTGCCGATGCTGAATGCCGAGCAATGCGGCGAGGCGATCATGGATTTCGACTGGCTGCGCGAACAGCGGTCCGGCCTTGGCACGGCGGCGGTGATCGTGATGGACCAGTCGACCGATATCATCAAGGCGATCTGGCGGCT
>JAGRDO010000095.1:322-1083 GCA_020447005.1 Paracoccaceae bacterium | reverse complement strand
GCTGGATGATGCGGGTCATGGACCGTCTGGTACGCGGCGAGGCCGAGATCGAGGAGATCGACATGCTTCTCAGCGTCACCAAGCAGGTCGAGGGCCACACGATCTGCGCCCTTGGCGACGCCGCCGCCTGGCCGATCCAGGGCCTCGTCCGCCAGTTCCGCGATGAGATCGAGGACCGGATCAAGGCGAAGAAGACGGGCCGTACCGGCGCGATGGCGGCGGAATAGGGGGCGGGTTCCATGCTGAACAACATCGGGCTGCCCGGTTTTCTCATGATCGCAATCTGTTGCGCGATCATCGTTGTGCCGTTCTTTCAGCTTTGGAAACGCACCGGGCATAGCGGTTGGATATCGCTTTTCATGCCGGTGCCGCTGGTCAATCTGATCACGCTCTACGATTTGGCCTTCAAGAATTGGCCGGCTTTGACCCCGCCGGCGCCCCGCACTTCCACGGAGACAATATAATGTCCGACCTCCGCAAGATCATCATCGACGGTATCGAGGTCGAGGTTGACCCGAGCCTCACGCTCATTCAGGCCTGCGAACAGGCCGGGGTGGAGATCCCGCGTTTCTGCTATCATGAGCGTCTGTCGATCGCGGGCAACTGCCGGATGTGCCTTGTCGAGGTCGTGGGCGGCCCGCCGAAACCCGCCGCGTCCTGCGCGATGCAGGTCAAGGATCTGCGCCCCGGCCCGAATGGGGAGCCGTCGGTCATCAAGACCAACTCCCCCATGGTGAAGAAGGCGCGCGAAGGGGTGATGG
>JAGRDO010000095.1:0-288 GCA_020447005.1 Paracoccaceae bacterium | reverse complement strand
GCGATCAGGGCGGGGAATGCGACCTTCAGGACCAGGCCATGGCGTATGGCGTGGATTTCAGCCGTTATCGTGAACCAAAGCGCGCCTCGGAAGACCTGAACCTGGGCCCGCTGGTCGCCACCACGATGACGCGCTGCATTTCCTGCACGCGCTGTGTGCGTTTCACGACCGAGGTCGCAGGCATCCACCAGATGGGCCAGACCGGCCGGGGCGAGGATGCCGAGATCACCTCGTATCTGAACACCACGCTCGATTCGAACCTTCAGGGCAATATCATCGATCTTTGCC
>JAGRDO010000094.1:5369-7580 GCA_020447005.1 Paracoccaceae bacterium | reverse complement strand
TCGCACTCAACATCGACCTTGTCGTTCAGCATGTGCTGAGCAACGTGACCGAGCAGAACACGGAGCGCCTGACGCCGGTGTTCGACGAAGAAAACCCGATCGGCGCCACCAGCCAGATGCGGACCTGGTACACCACCAAGCTCTGCTTTCTGACCACCAAGTCGCATATCAGCCATCTCGTCGGGGATTCGTCCTGGGAGGGACATGCCGCGAACATCTTCGAGAAGCGCGAAGACGTGATCGCCTATGCCAAGAACGATCATCTCGGCTTCCAGATCTACTACATGTGGGCCGGTTCACGGCGCCGGTATGTTCCGGATTTCCTCGTGCGCCTTGCCTGCGGCACCATTCTGGCGCTTGAGATCAAGGGCACCGACAGCCCCCAGAACAAGGCCAAGCGGGACGCCTTGAACGAGTGGGTGACGGCGGTTAACGCGGCGGGCGGCTTCGGCCACTGGGCATGGGATGTCGCGTTCAAGCCCGCGGAAATTCAGGATATTATTACGAAATACGCAGTTGTCGCCGAGTCTGCGGAATAGAACCGACGGCTCATTCAAGGTTCGAAAAAAAATGTTCGCCCCCGTTTCCGCTTCGATGACGCCAGTAAATTCGAGGCACTCTGGTCTCGCGCTACACGCCCAAATGCTTACCAATTTCTGTTGTTACCTGTAGTACCCACCCGGCTTGCGATCCACAGAAAGCCGGTAGCAGAGCAGTTGGGATTGTCTGTTCGTCCGTAGCCTAGGCACTAGATGCCGTCGACGACATCCCGTTGTTGAATCCAATCCGCCGGCAACTGCCTTCGTTTGAACCATTCCGACGTGAAGGAAACGGGCTGGTTACCCGCGGCAACCTGATCCAGAATTTCTGGGGCGAGAAAGGCGAGGCCGATCATCTGCTGAATGCGACTTGATGTGGTTTTCTCCCGAGCGGCAAGGTCGCCAAAGGAAGAACCAGCTTTGACGGCAGCATACCATTTTTGTGCCGTAAGGATATTCTTCGCCAGCACCGGATCGACCTTTGGCACGGCGGCGCCAAGAATGATGCGGACTTCGACGCCTCGGCGCTGCATCTGGAAGGATGCGGGAATCCGTCTGGCCGCACTGTCGATCCGATCCGGCGCGATGCCGAGCCGGTCCGCCATGACTTTCCGGTCGAGCCGCAAGAGGATACTACCCTGCGCGAGATCGGCGCGGCGCAGCAGCGGTGCCCAGACGTCGGCGGCACCCTCGGGGTCACAATCATTTGCGACCTGTCGAAGAGTCGCCTGTAGATCGAGAACCTCGGAGGCCGTGATGTCCCGGACCAGATCGGTCACCAAGGTGGGTTTGCGCAGGTGATTGCCGAGGACTCGCGCAATGCCGGTCTCGAGATGCCGTGCCGGCAACCGCCATGCATCAGCATGTTTCTCGCGCCGGTCGGTGACTAGCCTGCGCGAGATGTAGTAGCGCAGACGCTTGCCGTTTTCCGAGAGTGACTCGGGGTCAACCGATCTCCGGTCTCATCGAAGAGCTTGCCGACCAGCGGCGAGCGTTCCGCCGCGTTCGGCCGTCCGCGGCTGCGGGCGGCTTCGGCGGCAAGACGTTTCTGCAAAGCGTCCCATGCGGTTGGATCGATGATCGCAGGATGCTGACCGTCATAGACCTTGTCGCGGTGGCGAATGCGGCCGGCATAGAGCGGATTGGTGAGGATCTGATAGATGTGGCCACGGCTGAAGGGGGTTCCGCCGCTCGAGGCGCCTGTAGCAAACGACCGCAACCGCGTTCTGTAGCCAAGTTCGTCCGCACGTTCGGCAGCTGCGCGGACCGATCCGAGATCGCGATAGAGGTCATGGATATGGCGGATAATTGTTGCTTCAGTCTCGTCGATCTCCAGGCTGCGGCCGGCGGGCCGGTAGCCGAAGGGCACTGTGCCGCCCATCCAGAGCCCCTTCTTCTTCGAGGCGGCGATCTTGTCGCGGATCCGTTCCGCCGTCACCTCGCGCTCGAACTGTGCGAAGCTGAGGAGCATATTCAGCGTCAGCCGTCCCATGCTGGTGGCAGTGTTGAAGGACTGAGTGACCGAGACGAAGGAAGCGCTGGCGGCATCGAGCCGATCGACAATCTTCGCGAAGTCGGAGAGCGACCGGGTTAGTCGGTCTATTTTGTAGACGACAATCTGATCAACGAGTCCCGCCTCGATATCCGCGAGCAGGCGCTGCAGCGCAGGCCG
>JAGRDO010000094.1:0-5318 GCA_020447005.1 Paracoccaceae bacterium | reverse complement strand
AACCCTCCGCCTTCTGGCTCGTCACGTAGGCAGCGCATGCCTCGTTCTGGGCATCAAGCGAGTTGAAGTCCTGATCGAGTCCTTCTTCGGAGGATTTCCGGGTGTAGATTGCACAACGGATTCGGCGGGCCATCTCAAGCCGCCTTTCTGCGATGAGACGGCTTGGTGGGCGTATCGTCCTGCCGAACCTCCTCAGCCAACCCAAAGAACCGGGGGCCCGACCAGCGGGCTCCCGTGATTTTTCGGGCGATGGCGGAAAGCGATACATACCGCTCCCCGGCCATCAGGAAGCCGCCATCGACCACTTCGACGGTCCAGGTGCGCCCCTGCCATTCCCGAATGAGTTTGGCGCCGGTGCGCAGTCTGGTGCCAACGGACGCCCGAGACGCACTGCCAGCGGCGATGCGGTTCAGATCCTCGATCATTCGGGCCTTGGGTCCGCCACGCACCTGACATTGCAGTTCGAAGGCGACGGCCCGGCGCAGGAATGGCAGCGAGAGGTTCTTTGGGGGAGGCACCCCGATCACCTCGCGCCAGCGGTCGAGCAGGGCGGTGCGATCTGCGGTTTCGAGAGCGGTAAGAGCTTCAGGCAGGTCTTTCAGGGTAACCGTTTGGTGGGCCGAGCTCATTGACTGGCCCCTGCGCTGTTGTTGGCTGTCACATCGGCGCTAGCGCTGAGGGCGATCCGATATATCAGCCCGAAGCCGCCATCCTCCGGCTTGGCCGTTTCGACCTCGTGGCCCTGCTTACGCAACCCGGTGATCGCCGCGCGGGTTGTATGCGGTTGCCAACCGAGTGACGCGCTGATCTCGGCAATTGTGGTGCCGCCGTCGCGCCTCAGCATGCTGATCAGCCGATCCTTCTTGCTCTCGGTGCGGGCCGGAGCGTCCGTCTCGGTAGTTGCGCTGGTGACTACGTTGGTGTCGGATGTGGTCGCGGGCTTCTTCGCCATAGTTGGCCTCCTGATTGGGGCCGGATCCATACCGGCCTTCCTACCAGGCAGAGCCCGGCGTTCCGGGCGGTGGCGCCGAACGAAACCGCTGTGTCGGCATGACCTGACTACCGCTAGCGGGGCCGACGAAGTCCAGCGAGAAATTGTAGTTGGGCAGGAGGGGCTGGAAGCGGAAATTCGCTGCCTTGCAGCAGGAAATTTGGAAGAGCGACAAAGCAGAACGTTGTCACGGGGATTGCCTAAGCCGCTCTGCCAGCTCCTTTATGTCTGCACGGAAAGATTGAGTGATGCGCCCGTACCCCAAGACATCTGCGACCGACTCGGCGAGGTCGGCGGGAGCCTGCGCCAGTGTTTCCTCGATCAGGCCAAGCTTTTCAGGTAACGGTACCTCTTTCCATTGGCGCGGCCGACCATACACCTCAAGACCACGGAACGGCAGAACATCGCTCGGCTCGACCGCCTCCGGCCAGAAGATCCAGTGATCATCTGCGGAGCGGGTCCGAGGGGCGATCCGTTCAACCGCGTGCCAGATCGTCGAGGAGATCTTGCCGCCCGTTCGTTGAAACCCGTGATCCCGCGCTATCAGGTCGCTCATGCGTTTGAAGGTGATTGGAGCTTCTTCGGCTACGTAGCGGAGTGCCAGCTGCTGGAGGGTGGGCTTGTAGCTAGGCGCATGGAAGGAGTCCGGGTGGAGGGAAAGGTCAGGCTGCGCCACGATTCCGAGATCGAATTCCGGGGCCAGTGACGTGTCGGTCACTGCCATCTTGGCAGCAAGCCGATGTTCCGGTTCGTGCGGGGAATGGGTATTCCCGACCGGTTCGGTCTCTGACATCGGCAGCTGGAAGGGAGCCGTCGCGATCTCCACGTCCGAACCATCGTCGTCGTCTGCGTCGGACACTGGCTCCTGTTCATAGGAAGCGTCGGCGTCGGCAGCATCTTTCGCCGCTGCGGCTGTCTCTGCGGCAAGCCTATCCTCTTCGCGCACCTGTTCCAGTAGTGCTTCGAGGTCGTGGTGCAAATGGTCCAGCCGCGCGCCCGGATCGATGAACCAGTCCGTCGACCAGACCCGCAGCAACCTCCAACCAAGCCGTTCAAGAATGATGTGACGCACGCGGTCCCGGTCGCGAGCCGAGGCGGATGAGTGATAGGCCGCGCCGTCGCACTCGATCCCGGCGAGGAATTCGCCCGGCTTGTCGGGATGCACTACGCCGAGGTCGATCCGGAACTTCGAGACACCGATCTGGGTGCGGATTGTCCAACCCCTTGCCCGCAGCCGTTCGGCCACGGCCATCTCGAAATCCGAATCGTAGTCGCTGTGCGCATGCGCGCGCACTGCCCGCCCCAAAGCCGATGGCCCCTGCGCCGCGAATTCGAGGTAGTGCTTCAGGTCCCGCACGGCCTGGGAATTCGTCCGCGTCAGGTCGATCATCGCTGGATCGAAGCTGCAGAAGATCACCACCTCGCTGGTCGCGCGCGTGATCGCAACGTTCAACCGCCTCTCGCCGCCCTTCTGGTTCAGCGGGCCAAAGTTCATCGAAAAGGTCTGCGCCCCCGGTTCCGTCGGCCCGTAGCAGATGGAAATCAGGATGACGTCGCGTTGATCCCCCTGCACAGTCTCTAGATTCTTGACGAAGACCGGCTCCGTAACATTGGGTCCGAAATACCTTTCCAGAGACGGATCGGATCGGCGGGCGTCGTCCAGCAGGTTCTCGACAAGACGCTGCTGCTCGGTGTTCAGCGTGACGACACCGATGGACAGGTGCCGCCGCGCCGGGTCCTTCAGATGCGCAACAAGTTCGGCGACGATCGCCTGCGCCTCCTTCGGGTTGTTGCGCCCCTTGCCGCGGGCATAGATGCCATCCACCCGTTCCAGCCGCACCGCGGTTTCGCGCGTGTCTGCGGAGGGAAAGGTCACCAACTGCCCTTGGTAGTAAGCATGGTTCGAGAAGGCGATCAGACTCTCATGGCGGCTGCGATAGTGGCCGGTCAGGCGGTGTAGCGGCACCCGGGCCGCCAGCGCCTCGTCAAGGATGCTTTCGAGATCGGCCACGATCATTCCGTCGCCGTCGTCGTCGCCCGCGTCGCGGCTGAAGAAGTTAGTGGGCGGCATCTGCTTCGGGTCGCCCACGATGATGCTGCGCCGTCCGCGCGCGATAGCGCCGATGGCATCTGGGACAGTGATCTGGCTCGCCTCGTCGAAGACCACGAGGTCGAAGAGCTCGTTTTCCGCCGGCAAGAACTGTGCCACCGAAAGCGGGCTCATCATCAGGCAGGGGGTCAGGCGGGTGAGGGAGGGGCCCATCTCCTTGACGAGCTGCCGCACCGGAGCCGCGCGCGTGCCACGCTGCAACTGCCGTGCCAGCACGCCGAGGCCCGGATCGGCCGTCGTTTGGCGGTCCGGGATCTCACCGCTGAGGCGCGCCCGGACATAGGCGGCGGTCAACCTGGCGAAGGCGGCGTCGATCCTACGGAAATCCGCGATGTCGGCCGTGTGAGAGGTCGCCGAGAAGCGGCGCAGCAGGGGGTTGGCGTCTATCAGTTCGGGTGCCGCCCAGCGGCAATAAGCGGTGCGCAAGGCCTCGACGGTATCCGCATGATCCAGCGTGCTTTCCTCGAGCGCCCGGGCCAACGCACCGAGCCCCTTTTCCTCAGCATGGCGGCGCACCGAGACCCAACCGCACCAGGCATTTAGCCGCCGCGCCCGCTCCGCCACGGCGCCGGTCGTCTTCATCAATAGGTCCAGCGGTTGCTGCACGGGGGCTTGACCCGTAGGCACCGTCAGCCCGTTCCACTCCGCTTCGGCGGCATTAAAGGATTCCAGCGCAGCCCGCAGGTCGGCGCCCGCCCGGTTAGTGGTTCCACCCTGCTCCAAAAGGTCACGGCCCTCGCAGAGACGCAGCCGCAAGGCCGCGCGTAGAGTCACTACGTCATGCCCAGCGTCGCCGAGGTGCAGCATCGCAGCCCGCAGCGCCTCGCCGCCGGTAATCGCGGCGTGAAGAGTCTGCGTCGAGGTGGCCAGCCCTCTCCACGGCGTGCCGTCGGGCAAAGTGCCGGCGATCTCCGTCATCTGCCGGTGCAGGGTAGCCAGCTCTTCCAGCTTCTCGAGGTCATTTTCGGGTGTCTCGCCACCGGACCCGATCTGTGCGGTGATCGCCGAGCGCAGCTTCTTCAGCGCGCCGCCACGGGTCAGGAAACTGCGCCCCTGCGCCTCGGCCCGCTCCGTGAGCCAGGCGGCGATCGGTGCGGAAGGAAGCGCCTCGTCACGGTATCCCTGCGGCATCTGCCCGCGCGCCGCCTGCCAGCGTTCCAGCAGTGGTATCAGCGCCGAGAGACCCTCCAGGGCGTTTCGACCCTCCGAGGTCAGCGCGAAGCCTAGGTCCGTTGCAAGGCAATGCGGGAAGCAGAGGGTCAATTCCGCCAGTGCGGCGGCTTCCTCGCGGCTGCGCATCTCTCCCAGGTCCAGCCGCTGTGCTAACGCCGTGCGGGCTGCCAGAAGACCATGCGCCGTCTGACCCAGCCGCCGTGCGGCTTCGACCACCTGTCCTTGCCAGGCGAAGTTCCATTCCTCAGTACCGATCCCGGCGAAGGTTTCGAAATCCCCGGCCTCGGTCTCGCTGAACCGCTGGCCCAGCCTGCGGGCGACCGCACAGAGTTCTTCGAAAGCCTCCGGCGTCGGTGCGAACCCGACAGGCCCCTGCCGCTGAGGCCAGTCGAGGTTCACCCTGTGCAGGTCACCATGGCGCAGGGCACGCCCCATGGCATCGCGCGCGCTGACCCCGGCCGGTCCCGGCGCGTGCAGTGCATCCACTAGCCCGTTCAGCCGCTCTCGCAGTGTGGCCAGCCGCTCCGCCTCGCGAGTCCATTCTGCCTGGTCGAGCTTGTCATGGCTGGACCAAGCCGTGTCGAGCTGGTCCAGCACGGCCTTCTTGTTCGCCTTGTTGGAATGCAATTCGAGGCAGAAATCGCCGAGGCCGACCTCCTTCAGTCGTCGGTACACCACGTCCAGAGCCGCCATCTTCTCGGACACGAACAGCACCCGGTTCCCCAGCGCGAGGTTGTGCGCGATGATATTGCCGATGGTCTCGGACTTACCAGTTCCGGGCGGCCCCTCCAGCACGAAATCTCCCGACCGGCCCGAGGCATGGATCGCGACCAACTGGCTGCTGTCAGCGTTCAAGGGCGCAAACAGCTCCGACGGCGCGACGCGGCGGTCGATCTCACGCGGTTCGATGAAACTCGACGGCGTGGCAAAGGGTTCGCGTGGCGTGTAGATCAGGTGGCGCACCAGCGGCGCTTAATTTAGCCGCTCGGTACGGTCTGCGAGATCCTTCCACATCAGATACTTGGCAAACGAGAAAGTTCCGAG
>JAGRDO010000093.1 GCA_020447005.1 Paracoccaceae bacterium | reverse complement strand
AGATCGGGCCGTTGAAATCGTCCTTCAGACCGACCGTTTCCGACGAGGGCAGACGGTGGATCATCGACATGTATTCTTCCTCGATCCGCTCCAGATCGAGCGGGAAGAGGTCGGCGCGGAAGCTTTCCGGCACGTCGTAAAGGAAGCGCGCCGGGGCGCCCCGCTCATAGGGGCCAAGAATCCAGCCGCCGCGTTCCTCGCGCACATACCACTTGGCATCCGCATCGCGCAGCACCGGATGTTCGGGGTTTCCGGCCTTGCGATATTCCTGCAGCATCGGGTCCGGTTCGGTCACGATATACTGATGCTCGACCGGGATCGCGGGGATCCTGATCCCCAGCAGCCGCGCGGTGCGCTGGGCGTGGTTGCCCGTGGCGGTCACGACATGTTCGGCGTGAATGGTGAACTTCTCGTCCGAGGCCACCAGCATCCCGCCCTTCTCGACCATGCGGCTGCAGGACACGATCCATTCGTCCCCGGTCCAGAAATAGCCGTCGACCTGCGCCTTGCGCTCGATCTTGCAGCCATGCTGGCGTGCGCCCTTGGCCATGGCCTGCGTCACGTCGGCGGGGTTGATATAACCGTCCTGCGGGTGAAACAGCGCGCCTTTCAGGTCTTCGGTCCGGACCAGCGGCCAGCGCTCCCTGATCTCTTTCGGGGTCAGGAACTCATGATAGACATCGGCGGTCTCGGCGACCGAGGAATAGAGCATGTATTCATCCATGCGCTCCTGCGTCTGGGCCATCCGCAGGTTGCCGACCACCGCGAAGCCGGCGTTCAGCCCGGTTTCCGCCTCAAGCGACTTGTAGAAATCGACCGAGTATTTGTGGATATGCGTCGTCGCATAGCTCATGTTGAACAAGGGCAGCAGACCCGCCGCATGCCATGTCGAACCGCTGGTCAGTTCGTCGCGCTCCAGAAGAAGCGTGTCCCAGCCCGCCTTGGCCAGATGATAGGCGATCCCGGTTCCGACGGCGCCACCGCCGACGACAAGGGCTTTGACATGGGTTTGCATGGGCCGACTCCTCGCATTCATGGCTGTAGTCTATCTGCCAGAGCCGCAAAAACGCGGAAAGGTCAGCCCGACCTGTCGCGGCGTAAAAACGACATGGCACTGCGTCACAGGCCCAATTCTCGCCTCAGTTGAAGGCGAGGATCAACCAAACGTTGTGGCTTGCAGGTTTTCTTATGACGACAGGATTTTTCCGGGGCTTTGCCCGCAATGCAATCACGGCCGCCCGCGCCTTTCTGCCCCTGCGCTTCGATGCGGCGGCGCTGAGGGTCACCGGCGGGCAGCTTGCGCTTTGTTTCGCGGTCTACCTGCTGGCCTTGTGCCTCTGGAGTCTGGCGGCCGCCTGGCCGGTCGGTTCGTTCGAACCCTGGGGCGTCACCTCGGCTCTGGCCAGTCTGGCGGTGGGGTTCCTCGCGCTTGTCCTCGCTGTCCGTATCGCGGGCCGTGGCGAACGGTTCTGGTCTGCGGTCTTCGTGGTCATGGTGGGAAACATCCTGCTTATGGCCGTTACCGGCGTCGTCAAGCGGGTGGCGGGCCTTGGTATCTGGGATTTCAGGACCGCTGTCGTGTTCGGCGTGCTCTCTGCGATCATTCTCGTCGGTGTTTTCAGGGTGCTGAGGGTGCCGGGGCCGCGTGGTGCTGTCCGGGCGGGCCTTGCGGCGGGCAGCTTTGTTGCCGTTTCGGCGATGGCGGAATTCTACCTGCCAAGCGCCGTCCTCTTCTATCCGCAAATGCCCGAAAGCACCGAACCCGCCTATGCCCGTGTCGATGTGGAACGCCTCTACTACGCCCAGCCCGGCCTGATGGCCGACGCGATCGGCGCTCTGGGCGCGGAGGACCCCGACCGCACCGACCTTTACGCGATCCTCGGCGCCGGCACCTCCTACCAGGGCGTGTTCCTGCGCGAGGTGACCCAGATCCGCGACATCCTGAAACCGATGCAGGGCGGCGCAGAGGGGCGCACGCTTATCCTTGCCAACAGCAACGCGCAGCCGTTCGACAACCCGATCCTGGGCCGCCGGAACCTGCAAGAGGCGCTGAACGCGGTGGCAGAGCGGGCCGACCCCGATCAGGACGCGACGCTGCTTTACCTTACCTCGCATGGCGGGCCAGAGAGCTTTTCCTTGGGCTTCTACGATGCCGGGCTGAACAATCTGGGGTCCGATGAGCTTTCGGCGATGATCGACGAAAGCGGGCTGACGAACCTGATCATCGTCATTCAGGCCTGTTACTCCGGCTCCTTCGTGGACGATCTGGCGGCGCCGGACCGGATGATCGTCACCGCCGCCGCCGCCGACCGGACGTCTTTCGGCTGCGCGTCCGAAAACCTCTGGACCGAATTCGGCCGCGCCTATTTCGACATGGCGCTGCGCGACACCGGCGATTTCCGCCTTGCCTTCGACGCGGCGAAAAAGGCGATCGCCCGGCGCGAAACGGATGAAGGGTTGACCCCGTCCAACCCTCAGATCGCGATCGGCGCGAAGATGGACGCGTTCCTTGACAGGTTCCACCCCGGCGAAAGCTGAACGGTTCCGCCCGCGTCCGCGCCGCGGGGACTCGACCCCGCCGCGCGCCGTGGCTACATCTTCTGGGCAGCCGCGCGAAGAGGGAGAGTGGATCATGGCACGCACCGTCATCATCGAAAGACACGGCGGACCCGAGGTTCTGACCCTTGCCGACCGCCCGGTGGGCGAACCGGGCAAGGGCGAAATCCGCATCCGCCACAGGGCCTGCGGGCTGAACTTCATCGACGTCTATCAGCGCGATGGGCTTTACAAGCTGCCGCTTCCCGCCGCGCTGGGCATGGAGGCCGCCGGCATCGTCGAGGCCGTGGGCGAAGGCGTC
>JAGRDO010000092.1 GCA_020447005.1 Paracoccaceae bacterium | reverse complement strand
TCGCCTTCCGGGATCAGCCCGTCCTTCACCAGACGTTCGGTATAAAGCTGAAGCGTGGTCTTGTGGGTCTTGATCGTCTTGTACATCGCCGGGTTGGTGAACATCGGCTCATCGCCTTCGTTATGGCCAAAGCGACGGTAGCAGAACATGTCGATCACGACATCGCGGTGGAACTTCTGGCGGAACTCGGTGGCGACCTTGGCGGCGTGGACGACGGCCTCGGGGTCATCGCCGTTCACATGGAAGATCGGCGCCTCGACCATCAGNGCGCGATATCGGTCGGATAGGGCGACGAGCGCGAGAAATGCGGCGCGGTGGTAAAGCCGATCTGGTTGTTCACGACGACATGCATGGTGCCGCCGGTCCTGTGGCCGGTCAGGCCCGAGAGGCCGAAACATTCGGCCACGACACCCTGGCCGGCGAAGGCCGCGTCGCCGTGCAGCAGGATCGGCAGGACGGTCGAGCGGGCGCTGTCATTCTTCTGCGCCTGCTTGGCGCGGACCTTGCCCAGCACCACCGGGTTCACCGCCTCCAGATGGCTGGGGTTCGCGGTCAGGGAAAGATGGACGGTATTGCCGTCGAAGGTCCGGTCGGACGAGGCGCCGAGGTGATATTTCACGTCGCCCGAGCCGTCGACATCCTCGGGCTTGAAGCTGCCGCCCTGAAATTCGTTGAAGATCGCGCGGTAGGGCTTGGCCATCACGTTGGCCAGCACCGAAAGGCGGCCCCGATGCGGCATGCCGATCACGATCTCGGTAATCCCGAGGCTGCCGCCGCGCTTGATGATCTGTTCCATCGCGGGGATCAGCGCCTCGGCGCCGTCAAGGCCGAACCGTTTGGTGCCCATGTATTTGACATGGAGGAACTTTTCAAAGCCCTCGGCCTCGACCAGCTTGTTCAGGATCGCCTTGCGGCCTTCGCGGGTAAAGGCGATTTCCTTGCCGTACCCCTCGATCCGTTCCTTGAGCCAGCCCGCTTCCTCGGGGTTCGAGATATGCATGTATTGCAACGTGAAGGTGCCGCAATAGGTGCGTTTGACGATCTCGACGATCTGTCGCATCGAGGCATGTTCGAGCCCGAGCACCTTGTCGATGAAGATCGGCCGGTCCATGTCGGCCTCGGAAAACCCGTAGGAGCGCGGGTCAAGCTCGGGGTGCGGCGATTGCGACTGCATGCCAAGGGGATCGAGGTCGGCCACGAGATGGCCGCGGATCCGGTAGGCCCGGATGATCATCAGCGCGCGGATACTGTCGAGCACGGCCTGCCGAAGCTGATCGTCCGAGATCGCCACGCCGGCCTCGGCCGCCTTTGCCTTGATCTTGTCGCCTGCGCCCTTGACCTCTGCCGCCGCGGCGGGCCATTCGCCGGTCAGGGCCGAAGTCAGTTCGTCCCCCGGCATCGGCGGCCAGTCCGGCCGGGCCCATGAGGCGCCCTGCGCTTCCTTGCGCACATCGTTTTCGGCATCGCCCAGCGACCGGAAAAAGGCCGCCCAGCTTGCATCGACCGCGTTCGGATCGCTGGCGAAGCGCGCGTAAAGCTGTTCGACATATTCGGCATTCGCGCCTTGCAGGAACGAAGAGGCGTGGAACTGGTCGTTTGGTTTTTGTTCCGTCATGATCGTATCCGGCCGGATCGGTCCCGGCCGCTCCTGTCATTGTGGATCGGAGAGCGCGAAAATGCGCGGCGAAAGGATGGTTGCACTGCCTGTCATGTGCGCCGTCCGCCCAATGCGCCGGACAGTCGGTTCATGAATCCCTTGGATTTGGGCGCCCCGGCGGCATGGGCGGGGGCCGCGCCCGTGCCATAGCCGAACCGGCGGAAATCCTCGGCGTAATAGTCCGCGATGCGGGTCAGCGTCTCGGGTGACGGTTTCATGCGTTCGGCATCGGGGCCCATGCCCTTCTTGCGCACGTTTTCCTTGGGGATCGCGCGGGGGCCGTCGCTGTTGCCCGCCAGCGTGTCAAGATGCGGGACGATGGCGCCAAGCCCGTCTTCCAGCCGGAAGACCGTGGCGCCCTCGGGCACGATTTCGGATTGCGGGCGCAGGTGATTGTCATAGCGGAAGGGTTCAGCCCCGCCAGTGTTCAGCCAGTCGTCGAAAAACTCATCGATCGACCAGAGCGCGGCGACCGTGCCCTCGACCTCGACCTGATACTGAAAGGCCGAGACCAGCCGGTTCACCGGGTGCCGCACGACCGCGAAGGAAGAGGCGATCCAGCCGGGCGGGATCAGCCTTGCAAGGTCGGCAAAGGGCAGGTGCTGGGGCGAGGACTTCGTCCAGCGGCTGGCCTCGGGCAGGTCGAGAAAGCGCGTGTTGAGAAAGGCGAGGGGGCCGAAACGGGCCTTGAGATAGGCCTCGACCGACGAGCCGCCGCATTTTGGCACATGGGCGTAGTAGTGCAATTTGTCACCAACCCGGAAGATCGGCATTCACATGACCCTTTCCTGCGCTGTCCAGGGCGCGTGCCGGGACAGCGATACCTTTACCCGATGGCCTTCATCACCGCTTCGCCCAGCGTCGCCGGACTGTCGGCCACCACGATGCCCGCGCGTTTCATCGCCTCGATCTTGCTTTCCGCGTCGCCCTTGCCGCC
>JAGRDO010000001.1:75470-87486 GCA_020447005.1 Paracoccaceae bacterium | reverse complement strand
TGACGCCCATATCTATTCGGTCTGAGGCAGGGTCCCCGCTTCGGGTGTGATTTTCTGGCGCAGCGCACCGGTCGCTGCGTCATAGATCAGGATATCTCCCTGATCCGTCACCACCGCGATCCAGCCGGTTCCGAAGGTCACGGCGCTGGCCCTGGCGCCGGCGGGCAGGCTGATGCCCGCTGGCAGCGCCGGACCCTGCAGTGCCGCCCCCGACAGGTCCGGAAAGCGGGTGACAAAAATCACGATGATGGTTATCAGGCCGAGGATCATCGTTCCGGCCAGAACCGCGACAAGGGTTCGGATGAACCTGAGATCACGGGGCAGGTCGGTGCCCGCCATTTCCGGAGTGTGCTTGATGTCGGACGCCACCGGCCAAATCCTTTGCATCGTGATCGGGCCGAACCCGCCTGACCGCCTTGATAAGGCGCTGGCGCGCGATGTGCCAGAAGAAGCGTCCCTGTCACGGTCGCGGATCGCCAAACTGCTGGCCGCGGGCGCCGTTTCGCGCGGGGGAGAAATCGTCACCGACCCGAAGGCGCGCCCGGCCGAGGGGGAGCGTTACGACATCGTGCTGGAACCGGCCGAGCCGGTCGAGACGAAGGCCCAGCCGATCCGGCTGTCGGTTCTTTGGGAAGACGAGGATCTGATCGTCATCGACAAGCCTGCGGGAATGGTCGTGCATCCGGCGCCCGGTTCGCCCGACGGGACGTTGGTCAATGCGCTTTTGCACCATTGCGGTGATACGCTTTCGGGCGTGGGCGGTGAAAGGCGGCCCGGGATCGTGCACCGGATCGACAAGGATACCAGCGGGCTGCTGGTGGTGGCGAAATCGGACCGGGCCCATCACGGCCTTGCCAGGCAGTTCGAAAAACACAGTGTCACAAGGCGTTACCTGGCGCTGGTCCACGGGGTTCCGGACGCTGCAGACCCGCGATTGCATGGCGTCAAGGGCACGAATTTCGAGCCGGGGGGCATCCTGAAGATCACGACCCAGCTTGCGCGCCACAAGACCGACCGTCAGCGTCAGGCGGTGTTGTTCCATGGCGGGCGGCATGCGGTCACGCGGGCGCGGGTGCTGGAAACCTTTGGCGCGCCGCCGGCGGTGGCCCTGATCGAATGCTGGCTGGAAACCGGGCGAACCCACCAGATCCGGGTGCATATGGCGCATGTCGGCCACGGGCTGATCGGCGATCCGGTCTATGGAGGCCGGCGGCGGGCAAACGCAAAGGCGCTGGGCGCAGACAAGGCGGAAGCCGTGACCCGTTTCCCAAGACAGGCGCTTCACGCGGCGACACTGGGGTTCGTCCACCCCGTGAGCGGCGAGGAATTGAGCTTTGTCTCGGAATTGCCGGGTGACTTTGCGGCGCTGCTGGATATCCTGCGCAACCAGGCGGCGAAACGGGCGGTCTGCCTGCCGGGGGGGTAAGGATGTCCATCACATTCAGCCTGCTGGTCCACTTCGTGCTGCAGATGCTGACCGGGTTGCGTGCCCTGACGCGGCGCGGCCGTTCACCTGCGTCGCGCGCGGCATGGCTGCTTCTGGTTCTGGCGCTTCCGGGGCTGGGGGTGGTGCTTTATTTCCTTTTCGGCGAGACGAATATCGGCGCGAGGACACGGCGCCGGATGAACGCGGCGACGAAGCGTCTGGCTGGTCCCTCGGAAATGTCGGAGGCGGCTGTTGTCCTGCCGGCGCAATTTTCGCAGGTTTTCGCGCGGGCGGCGGCGGTGAACGGATTTCAACCGGCCGGCGGCAATCGTGCGACCGTTGAACCGGAGGGCGACGGCGCTTTCACCGCCCTGATCGCCGATATCGACAAGGCCACGGCGCATGTCCATCTGCTGTTCTACATCTGGCTTGACGACAATAACGGGTCTGCGGTTCTCGACGCGGTAGAGCGCGCGGCCGCGCGGGGCGTCACGTGCCGGCTTTTGATAGACGGAATGGGTTCGCGGGCGCTGGCGCGGTCGGAACGCTGGATTGCGCTGCGGAAAAAGGGAATTCGGACGGCGATCACCTTCCAGATGCGCTGGCTCTTTCTTCACCTGTTCTTCGGCCGGGTCGATCTGCGCAATCACCGCAAGATCGCGGTCATCGACGGCAGGATCGCCTATTGCGGCAGTCAGAACTGCGCGGACCCCGAATTTCGCGTGAAGGCGAAATACGCGCCCTGGGTGGACATCTTCCTGCGTCTGGAAGGCCCGTCCGTCCGGCAGTTGCAGCACCTTTTTGCCATCGACTGGATGACCCATGCGGGCGAGGATATTTCGACAGTCCTCGGCCCGGCCGAACCCGTCACGGGCGGGTTCCCCGCAATTGTGGTCGGAACCGGCCCCTCGATCGACAGCCGCGCAATTTCGGATCTTTTCGCGATGATGCTGGCCGCCGCCGAGCGCGAGGCGATCATCTCGACGCCTTATTTCGTTCCCGATGAGACGCTGCTGCGGGCATTTCATTCGGCCGCGACGCGTGGCGTTGCGGTGACCCTTATCCTTCCGGCGCGCAATGACAGTTTCTTCGTGTCCCGCGCCAGCCGCAGCTATTTTGGCGAGCTTATGCAAAGCGGGGTTCGGATCGCGGAATTTCAGGGCGGGCTCTTGCATGCCAAGACGATGACGATCGATGGCTGCGCCACATGCATCGGGTCAGCCAACATGGACAGGCGAAGTTTCGAGCTGAACTATGAAAACAACGTCTATCTTGTCTCGGAAGAGATTACCGCCGATGTCCGCGACCGGCAGCACGGCTATCTTGCCGCTTCGCGTCTCCTGTCACACGGGACGGTTGAAAAAGAGCGTTTGTGGTCGCGCGCGGTCAACAACCTTTTCGCGACAATGGGTCCGCTGTTGTAACCCCGCGCCCCGCCTGACAATTCGGTGAGGTTTTGAAACAGCCGTGGGAAACCGACGGAATGCGCCCCATATTCCGTTCAAGCCATATTAACGCGGCCGGTGTCTTGTCTCTGCCCGAAGCCGTGCTTACATTCATCCGTCCGCGACCATTACAGGGGGTCAGGTATGACGACATATGCCAATCTTCCCGCGCCAAGCCCCGAGCAGGGGCTGAACCGCTATCTGCAGGAAATCCGGAAGTTTCCGCTTCTGGAACCTGAAGAGGAATACATGCTGGCCAAGAGCTGGGTGGACCACGAAGACAGTTCGGCGGCCCACAAGCTGGTGACATCGCATCTGCGGCTGGCCGCCAAGATCGCCATGGGCTATCGCGGCTATGGACTGCCGCAGGCCGAAGTGATTTCCGAAGCGAATGTCGGGCTGATGCAGGCGGTCAAACGGTTCGATCCCGAAAAGGGGTTCCGGCTGGCGACCTATGCGATGTGGTGGATTCGCGCCTCGATTCAGGAATATATCCTGCGGTCATGGAGCCTTGTGAAGCTGGGCACCACCTCGGCGCAAAAGAAGCTGTTTTTCAACCTGCGCAAGGCCAAGAACCGGATCGGTGCTCTGGAAGAGGGCGATCTGCGTCCCGAGCATGTCGCGAAGATTGCCCATGATCTGAACGTGAGCGCCGAAGAGGTGATCGCGATGAACCGCCGCCTTTCGGGGGGCGATGCTTCGCTGAATGCCACCATCGGTTCCGAGGAAGGTGCGGCCCAGTGGCAGGACTGGCTTGAGGATGAAGATGCCGACCAGGCCGGGAACTATGCCGAGGCCGACGAACTTTCGGTGCGGCGCGAATTGCTGGAACAGGCGATGGACGCGCTGAACGAGCGCGAGCGTGACATCCTCATGCAGCGCCGGCTGGTCGATGAGCCGGTGACGCTGGAGGATCTGTCGGGGCAGTACGATGTCAGCCGCGAACGTATCCGCCAGATCGAGGTTCGGGCCTTTGACAAGCTGCAGTCGCGTATGCGCGAGCTGGCCAGCGAAAAGGGCATGTCGATCCCGGTGTAAGCGGGGCCGGGGCAGGCGGGGTCACCCGTTGCCCGGGCTTGCCTTTCCCGGGGGCGCAGCCGAAACTCGGCCCCGTCTAGGGCGGAGGGATGCAATGTCACCGGTCAATTGGGGCGTATTGGGTGCGGCGAAATTCGCCCGGGATCATATGGCGCGCGCGATCCACGAGGCCGAGGGCGCGCGCCTTCATGCGCTGGCCACCTCGGATCGGGCGAAGGCCGCGCCGTTTTCGGCCTTCTGTCCGGACCTGAAGGTCCATGCGAGCTATGACGCGCTCCTGGCCGATCCGGCGGTGGAGGCGGTCTATATCCCCTTGCCCAATCATCTCCATGTCGAATGGACGCTGAAGGCGATCGCGGCGGGCAAGCATGTGCTGTGCGAAAAGCCGATCGCGATGATGGCCGGCGAGATCGACGCGCTGATCGCCGCGCGCGACAGAAGCGGTCTGGTCGTGGCCGAGGCCTATATGATCGTCCATCATCCCCAGTGGCAGCGCGCCAGGGCCCTGATCAGCGAGGGGGTGATCGGCCGCATCCGTCATGCCGACGCGCATTTCAGCTATGACAACCGCGCCGACCCCGGCAATATCCGCAATCGGCCCGAGACCGGGGGCGGGTCGATCCCCGATATCGGCGTCTACACCTATGGCTCGGTGCGCTGGGCGACCGGGGCGGAACCGGTCCAGCTGGATGCGAAGATCACGCGGGAAAACGGCGTCGATGTCTTTGCGCAGATGCGCGCCGTCATGGAAGGGCCGGCGCAGCGGTTCACCTATCACGCGATGACCTCCATGCGGCTCTATCCGCGGCAGGAAGTGGTGTTTCAGGGGGAAAAGGGTCTGATCCGGCTGACCGCGCCCTTCAATGCGGGGGTTTTCGGCGAGGCGCGGCTGGAACTTTACCGCGAAGGCGCCGCCGATCTGGTGGAGCGATTCACGGCCGCGCGACAGTACCGCAATCAGGTGGAAGCCTTCTGCCGGTCGATCCGCGAGGGCGCGCCCTTTCCGTGGCGGCTTGAGGATGCGAAGGGAACGCAGGCGATGATCGACGGGGTCTTTGCCGCCGGGGGATGATCGCGCCCGCCGTCAGCCGGCACGGGGCAGCCAGCCAAGCCCGGTTGCCGTCGCGCCGGCCGGCGCATATTCCGCGCTGACCCAACCGTCATAGCCATCGGCATCCAGCCGGGCGAAGAAAGCCGGATAGTCGATTTCCCCGCCCGTGGGTTCGTTCCGGCCGGGATAGCCCGCAATCTGGACGTGGCTGGCCCGGTGGCCATGTCTCAGCCATGTGCCCATCACATCGCCGGTGATGCGATGGGCATGATAGGCGTCGAATTGCAGCGTGACATTTCCCGCCCCGACCGCGTCGAGGACCCGCGCGGCAAGGTCGAAATCGTCCAGAAAATAGCCCGGCATGTCGTGGCGGTTGATCGGTTCGATCGTCAGGCTTTGCCGGGGCGCCCGCGCCGCCGCCCATTTCAGGTTCTCGATCAGCACGGCCTCGGCCTCGGGCCCATCGGCAGTGCCGGACATGATATGAAGATGGCGCGGCTTCAGCACCTTGGCAAAGCGCAAGGCGCGGTCGAAGTCACGCCGGAAGCGGTCCTGCATTCCGGGCTGGGCGGCAAAACCCTGCGGCCCGCCGGTGGCATTCGGCGGCGGGCAGTTCATCAGGGCGAAGGCAAGCCCGGTCCAGACAAGCTGGTCGCGCATGTCCTGCGCGGACCCTTCGTAGGGAAAGAGGATTTCAACCGCTTCGAACCCTGCCTCTGCCGCGGCGCGGAACCGTTCTGTCAGGGGCAGTTCAGTGAAAAGCCAGGTAAGATTTGCGCAGAATCTGGGCATGTCAGGCCAGTTCGGCGGAAGGGATGACGGGAAAGAAGACGCCGCCGGACCAGAGGCCGAACCAGCTTTGCCCCTCGTGGTCCTGATGGCCCCCAAGGTCGATCAGCCGGTAAAAGGTCTTGCGGTCGATCAGCGCCTCAAGATTGGCGCGGACGAGGACATAGGGCGAGGGTTCGCCGGTTTCGGGATCGCGCGCCACGCGGATGGGGTGATCCGGCCCTGCCGTCACCTCATCCTCGACATTGGTCACAAAGGTGATCGACTGGTCGCGGCCCATGCCGCGCGCATTGGCATCGACCGCGACAAAGGGCGCGTCCACGACGCGGATTCCCACCTTTTCAACCGGGGTGACGAGGAAATAATCGTCGCCGTCCTTGCGGATGATCGAGCTGAAAAGCCTGACCAGCCCATGCCGTCCGATCGGTGTGCCGAGGTAGAACCAGGTGCCATCGCGTCGGATCTCCATGTCGAGATCGCCGCAGAAGGGCGGGTTCCACAGATGCACGGGCGCAGGCCCCCGGCGGCCGGCCGCCCTGGCCGCCGCCGCGAGGTTGTCGGCCGATGGCTTCACGATCAATTGTTCTTTTTCCGATTTCGCCATTGGTGCCGTATCGAATTTCTGCCTTTATGCTGGCACTATAGCCAAAGAGGAAGAGTTGTCATGGCCAAGTCGGACGAACTGTTGACCGAAATCGAGGCGCTGGGCACGAAGATCGCCGACGCACGGTCTGCCGTGGCCCAACGCTTCATCGGGCAGGAACGTGTGGTCGAGCTTTCGCTGGCGGCGCTTCTTTGTGGCGGGCACGGGCTGCTGGTTGGCCTGCCGGGGATGGGCAAGACCATGCTTGTCGATACCTTGGGCACGGTCATGGGGCTGGCATCGGGGCGCGTGCAGTTCACGCCGGATCTGATGCCCGCCGATATTCTCGGCTCGGAAGTGCTTGAGACGGCGAAGGACGGCTCGCGTTCGTTCCGGTTCATCGAGGGGCCGATTTTCGGCCAGCTTCTGATGGCCGATGAAATCAACCGCGCCTCGCCGCGCACGCAGTCTGCATTGCTGCAGGCGATGCAGGAACGTCAGGTGACGGTGGCGGGGCAGCATCGGGCGCTTCCCGCGCCGTTTCACGTCTTGGCGACCCAGAACCCGATCGAGCAAGGGCACCTATCCCCTTCCCGAAGCCCAGCTTGACCGGTTCCTTGTGCAGATCGATGTCGATTATCCAGACCGCGCGACCGAGCGCGATATCCTGCTGGCGACGACGGGCGTTGCAGTGCGGGAAAGCCCCGCGGTCTTTACCGCCGAAGATCTGATCGCGGCGCAGCGGACCGTGCGGCGGATGCCGGTCGGCGAAAAGGTTGTCGAATTGATCCTCGATCTTGTCCGCGCCTGCCGCCCGGGCGAACCCGAGGCCGGGAAATCGGTGACCGACAGCGTGGCCTGGGGCCCGGGGCCGCGCGCGGCGCAGGCGCTGATGCTGACGGTTCGGGCGCGGGCATTGCTTCAGGGCCGGCTGGCGCCGTCGGCGGAAGACGTTCTGGCGATGGCGGGGCCGGTTCTGTCGCACAGGATGGCGCTGTCCTTCGCCGCGCGGGCGCGGGGCGAGGATCTTGCCAGCCTGATCGACGGTGTGGCACGCGGCATCACGCGCGCCGAGGCCGCGTGAGCGAGGCCGGTCATCTCTCGGCCCGGCCGGCGGGGCTGCGGCGCAATGCCGAGGCCCTTGCCGCCGCGTTGCCGCCCCTTCTGGCCGAAGCGCGCCACATGGCGGCAACCGTTCAGCTTGGCGACCACGGCCGGCGATTGTCCGGGATGGGCGATGAATTCTGGCAGTACCGCGCCGCATATGCGGGCGATGAAGCGCGCGCCATCGACTGGCGGCGGTCGGGCCGGGCCGACGTGCAATTCGTGCGCGAAAAGGAATGGCAGGCCGCGCAATCGGTTCACCTGTGGGTCGATGATGCCCAGTCCATGGAATATTCGGGCGATACAGGGCGGCAGTCCAAGGCGGACAGGGCGCGGCTGCTGGCGCTGGCGCTCGGCGTGCTTTTGATCCGCGCGGGGGAGCGGGTCGGGCTGACCAGCGCCATCGCGCCGCCGAGATCGGGTGAGGTGCAGCTTCTGAGGCTGGCACATGCCCTGACCCGCGCCGCCGGCAGCGCCGATTTCGGCGCGCCCGATGCACGCGCCATTCTTGCCGGTTCGCGTGCGGTCTTTCTGTCGGATTTCATGGGCGCGCCGGATGCGGTTGAAACCGCGCTCGGACGCGCCGCCGACAAGGGGGTGAAAGGGGTTCTCGTACAGGTGCTCGATCCGACCGAGGAAAGCTTTCCCTTCGACGGGCGCACGATATTCGAAAGCATCGCCGGAACCATCCGCCACGAGACACGGAAAGCCGGTGATCTTCGCGCCCGCTATCAGGCGCGGCTGGCCGAGCGGAAGGACCGCCTGTCATCGCTTGCGCGGCAAACCGGCTGGCTGTTCGTCACGCATCATACCGATGATCCGGCCCAGTCCGCGCTGCTCTGGCTTTACAACGCCATGAGGGCGGACCGCTGATGCTGGTTCTCGGCCCGATCGGTTTTGCCGCGCCGTGGCTTCTGACGGGGCTTTTGGCCCTGCCGGTTCTCTGGCTGTTGCTTCGCGCCGTTCCGCCCGCGCCGATCCGTCGGCGGTTCCCGGGGGTCGCCCTTCTGCTGGGTCTGGACGATGAGAATCACGAAAGGGATCGCACGCCCTGGTGGCTGCTTTTCCTGCGCATGCTGGCGACGGCCTTGCTGATCGCCGGTTTCGCGGGTCCGGTGCTCGATCCCCGTATCGAGCAGGCCGGAAGCGGACCGCTTTTGATCCTGACCGATGGCAGTTGGGCCGATGCGAGGGACTGGGCCGGGCGCGGCAAGCGGATCGAGGCCGCACTGGCCGAGGCCACGCGTGCTGGCCGGACCGCGGCGCTGATTTCGCTGACGGATATCCCGCCCGGGATGCCGACATGGCGTGGCGCAGAGGATGTAAGGTCGAACCTGCCGGCCTTGCAGCCGCGGCCCTGGGAACCGGAGGAAGCCGGGCTGCTGCGGCTGGTCACGCAATTGCCCGAAGGGCGGTTCGACACGCTCTGGCTTTCGGACGGGTTGGAGCGGGCGGGGCGCGCGGAACTGGCGCGGGCGCTTGCGGGACACGGAGAGGTGCGCGCGGTCGAAAGCCCCCGTGACGTTCTGGCCCTGGGCGAGGCGGGCTATGGGTCCGGGCAGGCACGCATCGAAATCCTGCGCGCGCGCGGCGCGGGCCCGCATTCGGCCGAGGTTGCCGTGCGGGGACTGGATCCGAGCGGGATCGAGCGTGAGCTTGGCCGCGCGGCCGTTGATTTCGCCGACGGAGAGACGAGGACCGAGGCTGCGTTCGATCTGCCTGCCGAAGTGCGCAACCGCATCACGCGCTTCGAGATCGCGGGCGAGACGACCGCCGGTGCGGTGCGTCTGACCGACGACGCGCTGCGCAGGCGCAAGGTGGCGCTGGTTACCGCAGGCACGGGGCGCGAGGGGCTTTTGCTGCTGGCGCCCGATCACTATCTGCGACAGGCGCTGTCACCGACGGTCGATCTGATCGACGGCACCATCGCCGATGTGCTGGTGGCCGACCCCGACGTGATCGTGCTTGCCGATCTGGCCCGGGTCGCGGAAACCGATGCCCTGACGGCATGGATGGAAAAGGGCGGGTTGCTGATCCGCTTTGCCGGGCCAAGGCTGGCCGCTTCGGATGTCGGCCGCGATGAGCTTGATCCCCTGCTGCCGGTTCGGCTGCGCAGCGGCGGCCGGTCGGTCGGGGGCACGATGAGCTGGGGCGCACCGAAATCGCTGGCGCCTTTCCCCGAGACATCGCCCTTCTTCGGCTTGCCGATCCCGCCGGACGTATCGGTCAGCGCGCAGATACTGGCGCAGCCCGGCCCCGATCTTGCACCGGCAACCATCGCGGAACTGGCCGATGGAACGCCGCTGGTCACGCGGCGCGCGATCGGTGACGGGCAGGTGGTGCTTTTCCATGTATCGGCCAATGCCGAATGGTCGAGCCTCGCGCTTTCGGGTCTTTTCGTCGGGATGCTTGACCGGCTTGCCGTGACCGGAGGGACCGATCGCCCCGATGCCGAGGCGCTGGCGGGAACCACATGGGTGGCCGAAAAGGTGCTGGACGGGTTCGGCGCGCTTGGCACCGCGGAAAATCTTGCCGGTGTCGCGGGCGAGGACCTTGCCGATCCGGTGATCGGGCCCGGGATACCGCCGGGGCTTTATGCGTCCGAGGGCCGCCATCTTGCCGTGAACGTGATCGGTGCGGGGCGCGACCTTGTCGCCGCGCGCTGGCAGGCGGACATTGCCGTGGAAGGGATGGCGGCGGCGCGCGAAACGCTTCTCGGCGGGTGGGTTCTGGGGGCGTCGCTGCTGCTCTATCTGATCGATGCGATCGCGGCGCTGGCCCTTGGCGGGCGATTGCGCGGCCGGCGGATCTCGGCGGCGGGAACTCTGCTCCTGCTTCTCGTGCTGGCGCCGTTCGCCCTTGCTCCGGGTGTTTCATACGCCGCCGCAGAGGATGACGCCTTGATCCGCGCGGCGGGAAACGTGGTTCTTGCCTATGTAAAAACCGGTGACGCCGAGGTGGACCGCATATCCGAGGCGGGCATGTGGGGGCTTTCCGAGGCGCTTTTCGCGCGAACCTCGGTCGAGCCGGTGGAACCGCGAGGGATCGACCCCGAGACCGACGACCTTGCCGTCTATACCTTTCTTTACTGGCCGGTGACGGTGGACCAGCCGACGCCCTCGCCTCAGGCCTATAGCCGGCTGAACCGGTACCTGCGCACGGGCGGCATGATCCTTTTTGACACGCGCGACGGCGATCTGGCCGGGTTCGGGGCTGCCACGCCCGAGGGACGCCGCCTGCAGGCGCTGGCGGCACCGCTTGATATTCCGCCGCTAGAGCCTGTGCCACGCGACCATGTGCTGACGCGCAGCTTTTATCTGGTTCAGGATTTTCCGGGGCGTTATTCCGGTGCGCCGGTCTGGGTCGAAGCCGCGCCAGCGGATGCCGAACAGGCCGAGGGCATGCCGTTCCGCAACCTCAACGACAACGTGACCCCTGTCGTCATTGGCGGCAATGACTGGGCTTCGGCCTGGGCGGTGGACGATGCCGGGCGCTATCTGTTCCCGGTGGGCCGGGGTCTTGGCGGTGAGCGCCAGCGCGAGATCGCCTATCGTTTCGGTGTGAACCTGATCATGCATGTCCTGACCGGCAACTACAAATCCGATCAGGTCCATGTGCCGGCGCTGCTGGAAAGGCTGGGACAATGAACGGAGCGACGATCACCTTCGATCCGCTGTTGCCTCTGGCCGTTGTCTGGGGACTGGCGGCAGTGTCGCTGGTCCTGATCGGATTTTCCCTTTGGCGGGGATTGGCCGGGGGCTGGATCCGTGCCCTTGCGGCCTGTGCCCTTCTGGCAGGCATCGCGAACCCGGCCCTGCAACGCGAGAACCGGCGCGCGCAGGATGACATCGTGATCCTCGTCGTCGACGAAAGCGCGAGCCAGAAGATCGCGGACCGGCAGGCGCAGACCGATGCCGCCGTCGCGCAGATCGAGGCAGAGATCGCGGCGATGCCAGGAACGGTGCTGCGCAAGGTGGTTCTGGGGGACGGCGCCGAGAACGCGGGAACGCTGGCGATGACCGCCCTCTCCGAGGCGCTGGCGCAAGAGCCGAGGGCCCGGGTGGCGGGGGCCATTCTGGTCAGCGACGGGCAGGTGCATGACCTTGATCGTGCCCCGCCGATGCCCGCGCCGCTGAACGTGCTTCTGACCGGACATCCGGGGGATTGGGATCGCCGGCTGGTGATCGAGGCCGCCCCCGCCTTTGCGATCATCGGCGAGCCGCTGACACTGTCGCTGCGGGTCGAGGAACAGGGCCGTGTACCGGAAGGCGAGGCGGGCCGCCCGGTCTCGATCACGGTTTCGGTCGATGGTGGCGAACCGCTGGCGCAAGTGGTGCCTGTCGGGCGCGATCTGGAATTGCCACTGGTGCTGGATCACGGCGGTCAGAACGTGGTGCAGATCGCGCTGGAAAGCGTCGAGGGCGAGTTGACCGACCGGAACAATGCGGCCGTCGTCCAGATCAACGGGGTGCGCGACCGGCTGCGCGTGCTTTTGGTTTCGGGCGAACCCTATGCGGGCGAGCGGACATGGCGGAACCTTCTGAAATCCGACAGCGCGGTCGATCTGGTGCATTTCACCA
>JAGRDO010000001.1:0-75463 GCA_020447005.1 Paracoccaceae bacterium | reverse complement strand
CCGACAAGCAGGACGGCGTGCCGGTTTCCGAACTTTCGCTGATCGCCTTCCCGACGCGCGAGCTTTTCGTCGAAAAGATCAACGAATTCGACCTGATCATCTTTGACCGCTACCGTTTGCGGGGGATCCTGCCCTCGGCCTATCTGGACAACATCCGAGACTATGTTCTGGCGGGGGGCGCTGTCCTTGTTGCGGCCGGTCCCGATTTCGCGTCGGCCGAAAGCCTTTATCATTCCGGTCTGGGCGATATCCTGCCGGCCAGGCCCACCGCGCGGGTGATCGAGGAAGCCTATCGCCCGGGCGTCACCGCGCTGGGCGAGCGCCATCCGGTGACGGAAGGTTTGGAAACCTTCGCCGGCGAAGGCGGCAAGGCCGGTGTGGCGGGCGCACCGGAGTGGGGGCGCTGGATGCGGATTGTCGAGTTGAGCGATCCACAGGGGCAGATTGTCATGGACGGTGCCGGGGGGCGCCCGTTGCTGCTTCTCGATCGTGTTGGCGAAGGGCGGGTCGCGCTTCTGGCTTCGGATGAGGCCTGGCTTTGGGGGCGCGGATTCGAGGGCGGCGGTCCGCAGCTGGAATTGTTGCGCCGGCTTGCGCATTGGATGATGAAGGAACCCGAGCTTGAGGAAGAGGCGCTGACCGCAACGGCAGAGGGCCATGCGATGACGATCACGCGCCGGTCGCTGAAGGAAGGCGCCCGCGAGGTTACGGTCACGGCGCCCGACGGGTCCGAAACGGTGGTGCAGCTTGAGCAAACCGCTCCCGGCCGCTATTCCGCCCGTTATCTTGCACCCGATATCGGCCTTTACCGTTTGTCCGACGGCAGCCTGACACGGGTCATCGCCCTTGGACCGGCAGCGCCGAAAGAGTTCGAGGAAACCATCGCCACCGCTTCGGTGCTCGCACCGGTGACAAACCCGACGAATGGCGGGTTCACCGTGATCGAGGATGGTCTGCCCGACATAAGACAGGTGCGCGAGGGGCGCCCGGCCCTGGGGCGGGGATGGATCGGGATCACACCGCGCGGGGTCTATCAGACGCTCGACATCCGCCGCGCGCCCATCCTTCCGGCCTGGGCAATCCTGCTGCTTGCATCGGCGCTGTTTGTCTGGGGCTGGCTTCGCGAAGGCCGCCGCTAAGCGGCAGGCCTTCCGTCGCGCTACACCGGGACGTTATCCCAATAGGCCTCGGCATCGTTGCATATGGCCATCAGCCTAAGGCGTGCGCGGCGTTGCTGCGGTGTTTCTCCGGCATGCCTGTTCGTTCGCTGCTGCGTGGTGATCGCGGCTTCGACACGGTCGGGTGCCCTGGTAATGCCGCTTGCTTCGGAAAGACCCCGGTTTCCTGATTTGACCTGATGCATGACATCCTCCTGCAATGGCAATCCACGCCACAAGGCGCGTGTCCGAAGTGCAGGCATCATAGCATCGTTTTCGCGATTCTTTTGTTAAGGTCAGGTGACATTTCGCACCATTGACTCCTTCCGGCGAGAATTCGCCGCCCCGGTCAGCGGGGCAGGTCAAAATGGAACGGGTTTCCCGACCAACCGTCGAGGGTGCATCGGGGCCGGATCAGGACATAGTCTGCCCCGGGCGGGATCACGACACCGCTCAGCCCCCGGGTAAACGGCTGTTCGTCGACATGGGGGTGCGTCAGTTCGCGATATCCCAGAACGCCCCCGTCGGGTGCGACGATTTCCCACCCGCTTGCGTAATGGTCCCAGCCTGTATCCGGGTGGCTGATGGTGACATCGAAAGTCCAGCCGCCGCCGACCATTCGGGCCGAAACCGCCCTGACCACCGGCGCATCCGCCCATGCGGCGCCGGTCAGGGCAGAAAGGCCCATGGTCAAAGCCGGCAGGATCGATGCGCGACGATTGGTCATGATCGCAGTTTGCCCCGTTTTCGCGCGGGCCGGTATCACAATGCCGTTTATCCGGACACCGTACCGGGTCAGGCGCAGGGTAAGATCAGGCGCAGAAGAGTTCGTAGAGAAGATCGAGTACGCGCTTGGCGCGGGGGTCGCGCAGCGAATAATAGATCGCCTTGCCGTCGCGCCGCGCCGAGACCAGCCTCTCGGCGCGCAACCGCGCCAGTTGCTGGCTGACCGCGGCCTGCCGCGATGACAAAAGCTGCTCAAGCTCGGTCACCGATTTTTCGCCGGTGGTAAGATAGCAGAGGATCATCAACCGGCCTTCGTGCGACAAGGCCTTCAGCAAGGCGGCCGCATCATCCGCGCGGGCACCAAGGTCATCAGGTTCGATCGTGGCGGTCATGTTCGTGACTGCGGACATCGCGAGCGCCTTGTTTTCATCGGCCGCCGCCGGTTCTGCCCGGATATCGGCGTTGTGACGCTAACTAGGCAGGCGTGGCGCTCACTTCAAGTCTTTTTGCCGATTGGCGTGGGTCAGGCTTCCTCTTCGCCGGTATCGACCAGCCATCCGCCCGGGCCGGCGATGCTGTCGGGCAGGGCGAGGATCATGAATTCCCGGATCAAGAGGCAGACCAGCAGACTGGCGGTAATCTCATCAAACGAAATTTGCGATAACAGCTGCATCATTTACTCCTTCGCTACGGGCGTGAGCATCGCCGGCAATAACGGCGGCTTTGGGGCCGAGGTTGGGCATCTTGCCCACCTGACGCAACGTCACTTTGCGGCAGATGTTGCATCGCCGGCACGAAGCGGAGCGGTTCGCGAAACAGATCCGGGGCGGGGTTGCCGTCCTGTGCCGGCATTCCTATGTGCTTCACAAGCGCGATAGCGTTCGACCCAGCGGGCCCTTAGGAGCATCTGATGTCCACAGCCATCGCGTATTTCCGCGGCGCGTTCATCGTGACGGTGCTTGGTTTGGCTGCGGCATTCTGGCTGGGCTGGGGATATGCGGACAGCCTTGCGGGGGCGACCGGTTTCTTTCTGATCGGCGCGGTGCTTGCGGTGTTGGAAATTTCGCTGTCCTTCGACAATGCCATCGTCAATGCCAACAAGCTGAAGGAAATGACCCCGCTTTGGCAGAAGCGGTTTCTGACATGGGGGATCCTGATTGCGGTATTCGGGATGCGGATCGTGTTTCCGCTGCTGATCGTGGTGATCGCGGCCGGGATCGGCCCCGTGGAGGCAATCAGGCTGGCAGCCGTCCGCCCGGACGAATATGCGCTGATCATAGGCGGGGCCCATCTGCCGATCGCGGCATTCGGCGGCACGTTTCTGATGATGGTGGCGCTGAACTACTTCATTGACGAGGGCAAGGAGGTGGACTGGATCCGCACGCTTGAGTGCCAGTTGCGCCGCTGCGCGTCGATCCGCGGGCTGGAAGTGGGGTTTGTCCTTGCCGTGATGCTGGTCTTCGCGACGGTTCTTCCCGACCATGAGGTTGCGACCTTCCTTTTCGCGGCGACGGGCGGGCTGGTGACGTTCCTTGCTGTCGAGGTGCTGGGCCAGGCGCTTGACCGGCCCAAGGCCGTCGGAACCGTCGCGCGGGGTGGCATTGGCGCCTTTCTTTATCTGGAGGTGCTCGACGCGTCTTTCAGTTTCGATGGGGTGATCGGTGCCTTCGCCCTGACCCATAACCTTTTTCTGATCGCGATCGGCCTTGGCATTGGCGCGATGTATGTCCGTTCGATGACCATCATGCTGGTCGAACGGCGGACATTGTCGGAGTTCCGCTACCTTGAGCATGGCGCGTTCTATTCGATCCTGGTCCTGTCGATGATCATGTTCGGGCAGACCCTGTGGGATATCCCCGAACTGGTGACAGGGGTTCTCGGCTCGGTCTTCATCGGTCTGGCATTGATCTCGTCCATTCTTTACCGGCGCAGACAGCCCGGCACCTGAACGTGCGGCCATCGGCTGACCCGTTGCAGGGGTGCCGCCGCGTTTGCCTTTTGACAGGGATCGGTCGCATCGGTGATAGTCATGCCGACCAACTTGGCCGGTAACGACATGACAGGCCCGACAATGCCAGATGCCCCTGTTCCTGAGTTTTTTGTCAGGTGTCGCCAAGATCGCGGGTGGCCCCTGTGAGGCGGCCGCGTCCGCCAGCGTTCTTTGCCAACCACGGGTATCGCCGCAGGCGACTGGTCGATGCCTTGCGCCTTTTGCCGCTGTTCGGGGTTTTCCTTTTCCTCTTGCCACTGCTTTGGCGGACGACACCGGGACCGGGACCAAATACGGTGCAGAGTGGCGTCTATCTGTTCAGCAGCTGGTTCATCTTGATCGTGGCGTCCTTCGCGCTGTCACGCAAATTGCAACCGGATGAGGACAAGGCCCCGTCAGAACCGCCGGGCGACGATAAGGATCCCGCGACGGACGGGACGCACTGATGGTTCCGTTCAACATACTCGTCGCCGTTTGCCTGATCTATGTCTGCCTGCTTTTCCTGGTGGCCTTCGCGGCCGAGCGCCATGCCGAGCGCGGGAAGGCGGGATGGCTGCGTTCGCCCGTCATCTACACGCTTTCGCTGTCGATCTATTGCACGGCATGGACCTTTTACGGAGCGGTCGGCTATGCCGCCCGGTCGGGTCTGGAGTTTCTGACGATCTATCTCGGGCCGACGGTCGTCCTGATCGGCTGGTGGGTCGTCCTGCGCAAGCTGGTGCGGATCGGACAACGCCAGCGCGTCACCTCGATCGCGGACCTGATTTCGTCGCGTTACGGCAAGTCCAACCTTCTCGGCGTCATCGTCACCTTGATCGCGGTTCTTGCCGCGACGCCCTATATCGCGCTGCAACTGCAATCGGTGACCCTGTCTTTCGGGCTTTTCGCCTCTGACACGCCCGAAGGCTGGGCGCTGCCCGATCAGAGTGCGACGGCGCTGTGGGTCGCGGGCGGGCTGACCCTGTTCACCATTCTCTTCGGTACCCGCAATATCGATGCCAACGAGCGCCACCACGGGGTCGTCATGGCTATCGCGCTGGAGGCTGTGGTCAAGCTCGTGGCGCTGCTGGCGGTCGGGGTCTTTACCGTCTGGGGCATCGCCGGCGGCTGGGGTGCCGTGGCCGAACGTATCGCCGCTTCGCCGATTGCCAACTGGCCCCTGGTCCCCGGACGCTGGATCGGTCTGACATTCGTTTCCGCCGCGGCAGTCCTGACGCTGCCGCGCATGTTTCAGGTCATGGTGGTCGAGAATGCCGATGAAGGGCATCTGAAGACCGCATCATGGGCCTTTCCGCTTTATCTGCTGATGATGAGCCTCTTTGTCGTCCCCATCGCGGCGGTCGGGCTTGGCGAACTGCCTGCGGGGTCCAACCCGGACCTTTTCGTTTTGACCCTGCCCCTGGCCGAAGGGCAGGGCAAGCTTGCCATGCTTGCGTTCCTTGGCGGGTTTTCATCGGCAACCTCGATGGTGATCGTATCGGCGATTGCCCTTGCCACGATGGTTTCGAACCATATTGTCACCCCGCTCTGGCTGTCGCTGCGCGAGGGCGGGGCGCGGGGGGCCGGTGATATCCGCGGGCTGGTCCTGATGTCGCGCCGCCTGTCCATCGCGGCGATCCTGGCGCTTGGCTATCTTTACTTCAATCTTTCCGGCGGCTCGACCTCGCTGGCGGCGATCGGACTGATCGCCTTTGTCGGGGTCGCGCAGATCCTGCCTGCGATGCTGGGCGGCATCTTCTGGCGCGGGGCTTCGGGGCGCGGTGCGGCGCTGGGGATGATCACCGGCTTTCTTGTCTGGCTCTACACGCTTTATCTTCCCTCCTTCGGAGAGGGGGGGCTTTTGTCGCATGATCTTCTGGTCAATGGCGCCTGGGGGCTGTCCTGGCTGAGACCCCGCGCGCTCTTCGGTCTCGACGGGCTCGATCCGCTGATGCACGCGCTTTTCTGGACGATGACGCTGAACACCCTGGCCTTTCTGCTCGGGTCGCTTCTGTCGTTGCCCAGCCCCTTGGAACGTATCCAGGCGCTGGCCTTCGTGAAGGTCTTCGATCAGGATATCGGCGCGCGGGGCTGGCAACGCGGCGGCGCCGAGGCTGAAGATCTTCTTACCATGGCGCAGGGCATTCTCGGGGCGGAAGCCGCGCAGGGGTTCTTTCAGGCCGAGGCCGCGTCGCAGGGCAAGGCAGGCTATCTTCCCGACACGACGCCGGATTTCATCGAACGGCTGGAGCGCCGTCTGGCCGGCTCTGTCGGCGCGGCCACCGCCCATGCGATGATCGCGCAATTCGCCGAAGGTGCGGCCGTTTCCGTCCGCGACCTGATGGCCGTTGCGACCGAGGCCCAGCAGATTCTGGAATATTCCAACCAGCTCGAGGCGAAATCCGAGGAACTGGCCCGAACCGCGCGCCAGCTGCGCGAGGCGAATGACAAGCTGCGCGAATTGTCGGTGCAAAAGGACACGTTCCTGAGCCAGATCAGCCACGAGCTTCGTACCCCGATGACGTCGATCCGCGCCTTTTCGGAAATCCTGATGGAGCCGGACCTGCCGCCCGAACTTGCCGCGAACCACGCGCGGATCATCCATGACGAGGCGATCCGCCTGACCCGTCTTCTGGACGATCTTCTGGACCTGTCGGTTCTGGAGAACCGCAAGGTCCAGCTGACACTGAAGGTTGCCAATCTTCACGATCTGATTTCGCGGGCGGTGCGGTCTGCGTCCAGCACAAGGGCAGAGCGGCGTTTTTCCGTCCAGCGGGACTATCCGTCCGAATATCTGACCGTCATCACCGACACGGATCGTCTGGTTCAGGTCTTCATCAACCTGGTTTCCAATGCCCGCAAGTATTGTGACGCGGACAAGCCCGAGCTGGCTATCTCGTCCCGCCGCCGGGGCAACCGCATCATCGTCGACTTCATCGACAACGGCGCGGGAATACCGAAGAAGGCGCAGGGCCTGATTTTCGAGAAATTCTCCCGGCTTGACGACACGCAGCGCGCCGGGGGGGCCGGGCTTGGTCTGGCGATCTGCCGCGAGATCATGGAAAATCTCGGCGGGACGATTGCCTATCTTCCCGGCCAGCGCGGCGCGGCATTCCGGGTGACGATGCCGGTCCGGCCGGGCCAGGGTCAGATGGCGAACGCCGCGAAAAACGGCGCGGCCGAAAAACGGCCTGCCTAGAAGCGGCCCGTCGGACCGTCGGCATGCCAGGGATCAACACTTTGGTAACCCTGATCTGCGACGACTGTAGCCAAGACTGCCCTTGGTGGCCCAGGACGGGACGATGGCCGACAGCACTACGCCTTCTGTGCTCAGACGCATGGCGGAAGCCGGGCGGGCGCCTACGGGCGGCGGCGCCCTGACGCCTACGCGCGCGCTCGGCCAGTCCTTCGCCAAGGCGGCCGATGAGGTTCTGCGCCTGAATGTCGATGTGCGCGACTGTCGTGAAACACGGATATCCCTGGCCGAAATCCCGGAACGGATCGAAGACAATTCGCTTCTGGTGGTCCTTGAAGGGCCGGGGGAAGCCTTGGGCATCATGGCGCTTTCGCCGGCTTTTCTCGCGACGCTGATCGAAATGCAAACCACCGGTCGCATCACCGGCGCCGATCCGCCCCACCGGCGGCCGACGCGCACCGATGCCGCGCTTTCGGTCCGGTTCGTGAATGCCGTACTGTCGCTTTTCGAAACCCTTCTGGCCGCCGATCCGGCCGTGGTCTGGGCCGGACGGTTCCGCTATGGCTCGGTCGTCGACGATCCGCGCCCGCTTGGCCTCATGCTGGAAGACTGCGTCTATCGGGCGCTTCAGGTGGCGCTTGACTGCGGCAGCGATCCCGTGCGCCGTTGCGCCGCGCTTCTGATCCTTCCGGCCGAGGGGCGCGGCCCGGCGCCGATCCGCGAAGCGGCGGGCGGTCCGGATGCCGATGCCGGGGACGCCACGGCGGATTTCGAAACCGACTGGCATGACCGGATGGACCACGCGGTCATGGGCGCGCGGGCACCTGTCGTCGCGGTCCTCGACCGGATAAAACTGCCATTCGCGACGCTCCTCGCGCTCAAGCCCGGGGAGACGATACCGCTTTCAAAAAACGCATTGACAACGCTGCGCGTGGAAGGGCAGGGGCGCCGTTTCCTGACCTATGGCAAGCTGGGGCAGGTGCAGGGCAGCCTTGCGGTGCGCATGCATATGTCGGGTCTGGCAAGCGATGTTTCCGATGGCGAGTTGGCGGATGCCCTTTCATCGGGTGCAAAACCGGGTGCAGCGAAGCCCGGGACCGGCCCCGCCGAAGCCGCCGAGCAGGCGAAAGACGTGACACCCGGGAAGGGCGAAACGGCCTGATCTGCCAACCCGCGAAGGGCAGCCGGAACCCTGCTCAGCCTTTCCGGGCCAGGTCATCGATACTGTTGCGGAAGGGTTCGAGATTATACCCCCAGCGCGCCGGTGTCGCGATCAGATCGTCTGTCGAAAGACGGCCGGCCTGACTTAACGCCCATACGATTGACGAGCGGTTGCCCGAGGCGCAATAGGCCAGAACCGGGCCGCTTGACGAGGCTATCGCATCGCGCTGCCGATCGACGTTTTCCAATGTGATCGCGCCGCCGATCACCGGGTTGACGATATAGGTCAGTCCGGCGGCCTCGGCTGCAGCGCGTGTGGCATCGGTCTGCAGTTCGGGCGGGATTTCGGCGTCCGGGCGGTTGTTGATCACGGTCGCAAAGCCGGCCGCCTTCAACGCGGCCATGTCGGCGGGATCGATCTGGGGTGAAACAGCGTAGGTGTCGGTCAGGTGGCGGATTTCCATTCGTGTCCTCAAGCGGCAGAGAGTTTGTCGATCCGCGCGCGGATCGGCGGTGCCATGACCATACCCGCGATCATCGCCGCCAGGAAGACGGCGCCGCCAATCCCGCCATAGGTGATCGATGCCATCGCCGGGCCCGGACAAAGACCGGCGAGGCCCCAGCCCGCACCGAACAGAAACGAGCCAAGGATCAGATCATGGCCGATATGGGTTCCGGGCTTCGAAGGCATCGCGCTGCCAAGGACCGACCGCTCGCGCCGGGCGGCAAAACGCCATGCGACGGCCATGGGCAGGATGGCGCCGCCCATGACGAAGGCAAGCGTGGGATCCCAGGCGCCGAAGACGTCGAGCCAGCCGATCACCTTGGTCGTGTCCGTCATCCCGGAGATGGTCAGCCCGAGACCGAACAATGCTCCGCTTGCGGCGGCGAAAAGGTTTCTGCGCATCAGACCGCCCCCAGAACGTGGCGGAAGATCACCACGGAAATGCCGCCTCCGATGATGTAGAACGCCGTTGCGGTCAGCCCCCTGACGGAAAGACGGGAGATGCCGCAAACCCCATGACCCGATGTGCAGCCGCCAGCGATACGGGTGCCAAGGCCGACGAGCAGGCCGGCGGCGACGACGACGCCGAGGGAACCGGTCAGATGGGTGTCGGCACGCCCGATGAGCGGCGCGACGATCATCGGCAAGGCGACCAGCCCGGCGATGAAGGAAAGCCTTTCGCCGGCGTTCGCCCGGCCCGACCCATCGACAAGCCCGCCCAGAATGCCCGAGGCCCCCATGATCCTGCCATTCATCAGCAGGAACAGCGCGCCAGCGCAGCCGATGATAAGGCCGCCGATCGCCCCCATGATCCAGTCCGTCTGCATGAACTCAACTCCGCTTGCGCGCAAGGCGCCGTCCCCTTCGTTCTGCATACTGCCCCCTGACCATATGTCGCAAGAACCGAATGCGTGGCCCGGATCCAGGGATTGATTTGCATCAAGGCCGGTTCGGGGTGAGCCTGCTTGGGTAGGCAAGACTGACCTTAGGAGGTTTGGATGAAGAGCGACGCTAAGCGGAAATCCGAACTTCGTGCGCGCGAGGCTGATCTTTTGCAGCGCATCGCGGGTATCGGCGCAGAGCTGGAAAGCCACATGTCCAAGGATTGGGAAGACATGGCGACCGAGCGCGAGACCGACGAGGTGCTGGAAGATCTCGGCCAGTCCGCCCAGGCCGAGCTTCGCATGATCGAGGCCGCGTTGCAGCGCATCACCGAAGACGAATACGGCTTTTGCGTGAAATGCGGCGAGCGGATTTCGGAAGGCCGGCTTGATCTGTTGCCGGCAACGCCCTTTTGCCAGAATTGCGCGAACTGAAAGCTCGGGAAAGCTGGCGCTGCCATTGCCAAAACGAATGCTGCGCATAGACTGGTCCGGTAAGCAGAAGGGGCCAGCACGATGACGGAACCCGTCAGGTATCTCGGTCATGGCGGCATAGCGATTGTCGAGATCGGCAATCCGCCGGTCAATGCGCTTTCCGCTCCGGTCCGCCGCGGGTTGATCGATGCAATCGCCCGGGCAGGACGCGACCCCGAGGTTCGCGCCATCGTGATGACGGCGGCTGGCCGGACGTGGCCCGCCGGCGCGGATATCCGCGAGTTCGACCTGCCGCCGACCGGCCCGACGCTCGCCGAGGTTTGCGATGCCATCGAGACGAGCGCGAAACCCGTTGTATCGGCGCTTTTCGGGACGGCATTGGGGGGTGGTCTGGAAATTGCGCTGGCCGCGCAGTTGCGGCTTGCCGAGGCCGGAACACGGCTGGGCCTGCCGGAGGTGACGCTGGGGATCCTGCCCGGCGCGGGCGGGACGCAGCGGTTGCCCCGGCTGATCGGGGCCGAGGCGGCCCTTGCAATGATGCTCGGGGGCAAGCCGATCAGTGCCGAGCGTGCCGAGGCGCTGGGGATCGTTGACGCGGTGGTGCCCGGGGATGTCACCGACGCGGCCACGCGGCTGGCCGTCGCCATTGCGGGCGGCGAAGCGCCTCTTCCCGATGCCGAGGAACGGCGCACCCGTCAATCGGCCGCCGTCTGGCTGGATGCGGTGGCAAAGGCGCGTGCGCAACCCTTGGACCCGCATCTGCCTGCGCCCAGGAAGATCATCGATTGCGTTGAGGCCGCGCTCTTGCTGCCAGAGGCCGAGGGCCATGCGTTCGAGGCCGAAGCCCTTGCCGAGCTTAAGGCCACGCCGCAATCGAGAGCGCTGAGGCACGCGTTTCTGGCCGAAAGGCGCGCGGCGCGGCAACCCGGATTGAAGGGTGTCGCCCCTTTGCCGGTGACGCGTGTCGGTGTCGTTGGCGGCGGCCTTATGGGAACCGGCATCGCGATGGCGATGCTGGCGGCGGGCCTTCGCGTCATGCTTGTCGAGCAGACCCCGGACACGCTGGCCGCGGCACTAGGGCGGATTGCCTCGGCCCATGACCGCGCCGTGCAGAAAGGACGGCTCAGCCCCGAGGCGCGCGAGGCGGAATGGGACCGGATCGCGGGAACGACGTTGCTTTCCGAACTCGACAGCGCGGAATTGATCGTGGAGGCCGTGATCGAGGACGAGAAGGTAAAGGCGCGGGTCTTTGCCGATCTTGGCCGCATTGCGTCGCCTCAGGCGATCCTTGCGACGAATACATCCTATCTGGATGTCAACCGGCTTGCAGAGGCAAGCGGTCGCCCGGCGCGTGTTCTCGGGCTGCATTTCTTTTCACCTGCAAACGTGATGAAGCTGGTCGAGATCATTCCGGCCGACATGACGGATCCGGCTGCCGTCGCGACCGGATTTGCGCTGGCAAAACGCCTGGGCAAGCACGCCGTCCGGTCGGGCAATCGCGACGGGTTCATCGGAAATCGCATTCTGACGGCATATCGGACGGCGGCCGATTTCCTGCTGGAAGATGGCGCCTCGCCCTATGACATCGACAGGGCGATGGTGGCATTCGGCTTTCCGCTTGGTCCCTATCGGGTCGCCGACATGGCCGGTCTGGATATTTCCTGGGCCCGGCGCAAGCGTCTGGCGCCGACGCGGGACCCTGCGGCGCGTTACGTGGCCATCGGCGATCTGCTCTGCGAAATCGGCCGTCTGGGGCGCAAGTCGGGACGCGGGTACTATCGCTATGATGGCGACGCAGAGGGTGGCGGAGCGAAGGAAGACCCCGAGGTGCTGGCGCTGATCGCGCGGGAACGCGAGCGCAAGGGCATCGTCGCGCGCCCGGTCCAGGCCGGGGAAATTCGCGGCCGCCTTCTGGCCGCGATGGCCAATGAAGGTGTGCGGCTTTTGCAGGAAGGCATTGCCCGCTGCCCGTCGGATATCGATGTCGTGATGATGGCCGGCTATGCCTATCCGCGGTGGCGCGGCGGGCCGATGATGACCGCCGATGAGGTCGGTCTGCTTGCCCTGCGCGATCAGTTGCGCAGGTTCGCGCGCGAGGATGAGGAATTCTGGCGCCCCGGTCCGCTTTGGGACGAACTGATCAAGAATGGCGCGAACTTTGCCAGCCTGAACCGGGCGTTTGATGAAGCGTGACGCGCGACAGCTTCGGTAGGGCTGGCGAATTCGAGTTGCAAAACCTGCAAATTGGTAATATTATATTACCAATACTGAAGAGGACGCGATGGACCTTCCAATTCCCAACCCGGAAATTCTGTCTCGCAGGGCGATGATCGTGGCGGCGCTCCGCTCGGAATTGCCGGAAGATGCGGTGATCGATGATCCGGCCGAAACACTGGCCTATGAATGCGACGCGCTCAGCGCCTATCGGTGCCCGCCGCTTGCGGTTGTCTTGCCGCGTTCGACCGAAGAAGTGGCCGCTGCCCTGCGGATTTGCCACGGCGCCGGGGTGCCGGTCGTCCCGCGTGGATCGGGTACATCGCTTGCCGGCGGGGCCTTGCCGACAGCCGACAGTGTGGTTCTGGCCGTCACACGCCTGAACCGGGTGCTCGAGATCGACTATGACAACCGTTTTGTCCGGGTCGAGGCCGGTCGGACCAACCTTTCCGTAACCGGCGCGGTCGAAGCGGAAGGGTATTTCTATGCCCCCGACCCGTCGTCGCAACTGGCCTGCGCCATTGCCGGCAATATCGCCATGAATTCGGGCGGAGCCCATTGCCTGAAATACGGCGTGACGACGAACAATCTTCTTGGCGTGACGCTCGTGCTGATGACGGGCGAGGTCGTGACCATCGGCGGCGCGCATATGGATGCGGGCGGGTACGACCTTTTGGGTCTGGTCTGCGGTTCGGAAGGCCAGCTTGGCGTCGTGACCGAGGCCACCTTGCGGATATTGCCAAAGCCCGAAGGGGCGCGGCCGGTGCTGATCGGGTTCAATTCGAACGAAGTGGCCGGCGCGTGTGTCGCCGACATTATCAAGGCGGGTGTCCTGCCGGTCGCGATCGAATTCATGGACCGGCCCTGCATCCGAGCCTGCGAGGATTTCGCCCATGCCGGTTATCCCGACTGCGAAGCGCTTCTGATCGTCGAGGTCGAGGGCGGCGATGCCGAGATTGACGAGCAGCTTGGGCTTATCCGCCAGATCGCCATGCGGCACGACCCGGTCGCCTTTCGCGAAAGCGGTTCTGCGGAGGAATCCAGGAAGATCTGGCTTGGCCGCAAGTCGGCCTTCGGCGCGATGGGTCAGATCAACGACTATATGTGCCTTGACGGGACAATCCCCGTTTCATCCCTTCCCTTCGTCCTGAAGCGCATTGCCGAAATGAGCGGCGAATTCGGGCTGGATGTGGCCAACGTGTTTCATGCCGGCGACGGCAACATGCATCCGCTGATACTCTACAATGCCAACAAGCCGGGCGATCTGGAAGCCTGCGAGGCTTTCGGTGCCGAAATACTGAAGCTTTGCGTCGAGGTCGGCGGTTGTCTGACCGGAGAGCATGGCGTCGGGATCGAGAAGCGCGATCTGATGAGCGTGCAGTACGCGGACGAGGACATGGAGGCGCAGATGCGGATCAAGGACGTGTTCGATCCGAAATGGCTGTTGAACCCGGCGAAGGTATTCCCGCTGGCGCAAAGCGCCGGGCGGCGCGGAGCATGAAAACTCCTGCCCCGCGGGGCCCAGCCCAGAACGCCTGTCCCGGGGGGGTGCGGCCCCCGGACACACTGAGTTTCTGGGCCAAGAAGATGGTGGATGCGTGAAGATTACCAGCGAAAGAGATCTGGCCGAGGCGATCCGGGGCGCTGAACACGGGTTGCGGATCCGTGGCGGCGGGACGAGGACACCCGGCAAGCAGGAGCAGGGCGAGGTTCTGGACGTCTCCGCCATCTCGGGGATCCGGCTTTATGAACCCGGTGCGCTGACGCTGGTTGCCGGTGCGGGAACGCCGCTTGCGGAAATCGAGGCGGCGCTGGGGGCCGAAGGACAGCGCCTTGCCTTTGAGCCGGCGGATTGGCGCCGTCTGCTGGGACGCGAGGGGGAGCCGACCTTGGGCGGCATCGTCGCGGCAAACAGCTCGGGGCCGCGGCGCGTTCAGGCAGGTGCGTGCCGGGATGCGCTGCTTGGCGTCAGGTTCGTTGATGGAACCGGCGCCATCGTGAAGAATGGCGGCCGGGTCATGAAGAACGTCACCGGCTATGACCTGGTCAAGCTGATGGCCGGGTCATGGGGAACGCTGGGCGTGCTGAGCGAGGTCAGCTTCAAGGTCTTGCCCGCCCCGGAAGCGGTGGCCACGCTGACCCTGCACGGTCTGGACTTTGCCACGGCCGGGGCCGCGATGAGCCACGCGCTCAGGTCGCCCTTCGAGGTGACGGGGGCAGCGCATGGGCAGGGCCGGACCATGATCAGGATCGAAGGGTTCGCAGGATCCGTGGCCTACCGGGCCGGGCAGTTGCAGTCGCGTCTGGCGCGATACGCCCCGGCTGAGATCGACCACGACAAGGGGCGTAACGACGCCAACTGGCGCGATATCCGTGATGTGGCCCCTTTTCATGGCGCGGCGGGGGATGTCTGGCGGCTTTCGGTCAAGCCTTCGGATGCGCCGGGGCTTGTCGAACGGGCAGGCGCGCGGGACGCGATGCTTGATTGGGGTGGGGGGCTCATCTGGCTTCTGACGCCCGAGGGTACGGACCTGCGCGCGCGGCTTGGTCATTTTGACGGTCATGCCACCCTGATCCGCGCGGGGCAGGAAACACTGGCGCGAATTGCCGCCTTTCAGCCAGAGCCGGCGTCAATCGCGGCAATTTCCAAAGGCTTGCGCGCGCGGTTCGATCCGAGGGGCATTCTCAATCCGGGATTGATGGGCTGATGCAAACGACCTTTACCGAAGCGCAACTGCGCGACCCTGGGACAAAGCGCGCCAACGAGATCTTGCGGTCTTGCGTTCATTGCGGGTTCTGCACGGCGACCTGCCCGACCTATCAGGTTCTGGGAGACGAGCTCGACAGTCCGCGCGGCCGGATTTACCTGATCAAGGACATGCTGGAAAGCGGGCGGCCCGCCGATGAGAAGACGGTCAGGCATATCGACCGCTGCCTGTCCTGTCTGGCCTGCATGACGACGTGCCCTTCGGGCGTGCATTACATGCATCTGGTCGATCACGCCCGCGCCTATATCGAAAAGACCTATCGGCGGCCGTGGCGCGACAGGGCGCTGCGCTGGGTTCTGGCGCAGGTGATCCCTTATCCGACCCGGTTCCGGATCGCGCTGCTTGGGGCAAAGATGGCGCGGCCGTTTTCGCGGCTTTTGCCGGATGCGCGGTTGAGGGCAATGGTGGCGATGGCGCCGAAACAGGTGCCGCCGGTCAGCCGCAATGACGATCCGCAGGTTTTCCCGGCGACCGGAGAGCGGCGGATGCGTGTGGCGCTGATGACGGGGTGCGCGCAAAGGGCGCTGAACACCGACATCAACGATGCGACGATCCGGTTGCTGAGGCGGCTGGGATGCGAGGTCGTGGTGGCACGGGGTGCGGGCTGTTGCGGCGCCCTGACCCATCACATGGGGCGCGAGGCCGAAGCCCTGACTTCGGCCGAGGCCAATATCCGCGCCTGGGGTGCCGAAGCGCGGGGCGCAGGGCTTGATGCGATCGTGATCAACACGTCCGGATGTGGAACGACCGTGAAGGATTACGGGCACATGTTCCGCGAAGGCGCGCTGGCTGCCGACGCCGCCGGGATCTCCGGGCTTGCCTGTGACATTACCGAGCTTCTGGCGCGGCTGAAGCCCGAGGCACAGGCGCCCGAAGCCCTGCGCGTCGCCTATCACGCGGCCTGTTCGCTTCAGCACGGGCAAAAGGTGACTGCGATCCCGAAAGACCTGTTGAAGGCGGCGGGGTTCGAGGTTGTGACGCCCGCAGATGCGCATCTTTGCTGCGGGTCGGCCGGAACCTACAACCTGCTGCAACCCGAAATCTCGGGCGAGTTGAAGCGGCGGAAGGTGGAAACGCTTGAGGCGGTGGTTCCCGATGTGATCGCGGCGGGCAATATCGGCTGCATGATGCAGATCGGGTCGGGCACCGGAATTCCGGTTGTGCATACGGTCGAGCTGATCGATTGGGCGACGGGCGGTCCGAAGCCCCGTGCCCTGGCCGATCGCGGACCCGTGATCCGCCCATCGTGATTTTGCGCCTTGGCCATAATCCTGCCCAATCCCTGCATTAACCCGGTGGCGGACCTGAGGAGCATCTGCCTTGCGACGCCTGTTGAAAGCTTTGGTATTCCTGTGCCTTCCGCTTGCGGGACATGCCCAGGAATCGCCGTTGCACATGCTGGCCACGGCAGATGAGACGCGCGGGCTTGAGGCTGTGGGAAGGATCGACATCGGGCAGACCGGTTTTTGTACCGGAACGCTGATCGCGCCGGACCGGGTGCTGACCGCCGCGCATTGCCTTTATGACAATGCGACCGGCAAACCCTATCCCGTCTCGGCGTTCCGGTTCATGGCGGGTCTGCGCAACGGCAGGGCGGCGGCCTATCGCGGCGTAAGGCGCGCGATGGCGCATCCGGATTACGATTTCAGCGCGGCGGACCGGGCGGTGCGCGTCACCTACGATCTGGCGCTGCTGCAACTGGATCAGCCGATACGTCTGCCGTCTCTGCCGCCATTCGCGGCGGGCGGCGACCCCCTGAAGGGCGAATCCGTCGCCATTTTGTCCTACGGCATCGATCGCAGCGAAGCCCCGTCACTTGAGAACAACTGTCAGATTCTCGGGCGCCAGCCCGGTGTCTTCGTCATGTCCTGTCTGGTCGAATTCGGGTCTTCGGGTGCGCCGGTCTTCCAGATGCGCGATGGAAAGCCCGCGATCGTCTCGGTCGTCTCGGCCAAGGCCGAAATGGACGGTCGTCCCGTGGCGCTGGGCGCAACGCTGGAACAGCCGCTTGCCGAGCTTGAGGTGGCCTTTGCCCAGGGCGATGGCCAGTTCCGTACCGTCGCAAAAGGTCTTGGCTTCGGCGCAGGCAGGTCCGACGGCACGGGCCCCGGCGGCGCCAAGTTCTTGAAACCCTGACAAGGGGGCGCGGTCGGCGCCAGCCCGTGCTTTTGGCCGCGCGGGGGGGCTTGACGCGGCGCGGATCAATTCACACATGAAGGCTGCCGGGATGCCGAAATCGGGTTCCGGTTGCAACCTGTCCGGCCCATGACGGGACGGACGCAAACATCGCTCATTGGAGGATGACCATGCGTAACTTTGACTTGTCGCCGCTTTACCGCGCCACCGTGGGATATGACCGTATCGCCGACCTTATGGACCGTGTCCTGTCGGCCGATGTCGCCCAGCCGACCTATCCGCCCTACAATATCGAAAAAACCGATGAGAATGCCTATCGCATCTCGGTCGCCGTCGCCGGTTTTACGGGCGATGAGCTGAACGTAGAAGTGAAGGAAGGCGCGCTTCTGGTGTCGGCCCGCAAGGCCGCCGAGGATGAAGGCAAGACCTATCTGCATCGTGGCATCGCCACGCGCGCCTTCGAGCGTCGCTTTGCGCTGGCCGACCATGTGAAGGTCACCGGCGCGACCCATGCCGACGGCATGCTGCATGTCGACCTTGTCCGGGAAGTGCCCGAAGCGCTGAAGCCGCGCCGGATCGAGATTGCCGGTCCTTCGACGGTTGAGGCGAAGGCCGTGGAAAACGCCACGGCCTGATTGTAGGCCAGACACTCCCGAAGGGCGCGCGATTACGCGCGCCCTTTTTTTTGATTTCCGCCAGGACTGGTTCGTCAGGGCCGACGCGATCCAAATGCGCGCCGGGTTCCCCGGCGCAAGACATGTCTCACGCCCTTCGCCTGGCGCGAAGGGCGTTCGGCCGGCTCAGTGCAGCGGCGGGCCGACGATCTCGATCCGGTGTTCGGCGCAGATGCGCGCGAGGTCGGCCTTCATTTCCTCGGTCGGCACCGCCGGTTCGGGAAGGTCCGCGGCCGTCGCCTTGCGGGCCACACGGCGCACCATCGCCTCGAAATCCCCGCCCGTGGTGATCGCAAGGAACTGTGCGCCTTCCTTGCTTTCGACTCGGAAGCTGTGGGGGGTGCCCTTCGGCGCCATCGCCGTTCCTCCGGCCTCCAGATACAGATCCCGGCCGCCGACATGGATCCGCAGCCGCCCCTTCAGGCAGACGAAGACCTCGTCTTCCGTGTGATGAATGTGCAGGGGCGGGCTGTCGCCATGGGGCGCCCATTGTTCGACAACAGAGATGCCATCAGCGCCCTGACCGGCGGGAACCGGGATGGCGAGAAGGTTGTTGAGAAACCAGAAAAGTTCGGTGCGGCTGTTCGGTTGCGACAATGCGTTCATCTCGGGGTTCCTTGTCCTGCACCGCATTCCCTCGCGGCCCGCTTGCAAACTAGCGCGGCTTTCTCCATCAATGAAATTGTGAGTTCATATAGGGCCGATCCATGCCATGGATATCAATGCGCTTGACCTCAATCTGATCCGTGTCTTCGACGCGCTCTGGCAGGAACGCGGCGTAACCCGCGCGGGCGACCGGATCGGCCTGTCGCAACCCGCCGTCAGCGCCGCGCTGAACCGGCTGCGCCATGCGCTGGGCGATCAGCTTTTCCTGCGCCGTGGCAATGCGATGATCCCGACGCCACGGGCAGAGGAACTTGCACCCCGTGCCCGCGTCGCGCTGGAGGAGATCGAGCGCATGCTGGCGCCGGGCCCGGCCTTCGATCCTGCCGTTCTGGAACGGACCTTCACACTGCTTACGTCGGATTTCTTCTCGATGTTGATGGTGCCGCAATTGTCGGACAGTCTGAGGCGCATTGCACCGGGCGTCCGGATAAGGGTGCTTGACAGCTCGCTTGGCGATGTCGAGAGCATCTTGCGCGACGATCAGGCCGATATGGCGCTCGAACGGCCGATTGCGCTGCCTGAAGGCGTGGTCAAGGCGGCGCTGTTCCGTTCGCCTTTCGTCATGGCGGTCGCGGCTGACGAACCGGCGGTGGCGGGACTGGCCGAGGGCGATGTGATGCCGCTTGCCGTCTTCTGCGCGCTTGATCATGCGATCCGGTCCATTGACGGCACGATGACCGGGCAGGTGGACGCGGCGCTGGAACGTCACGGCCATGCGCGGCGGGTCACCCTGGCCCTGCCGCATTTTCAGGCGGTGGCGTTGGCCGTCGCGCGGGGCGGCATCGCGGCGGCCCTGCCGGTGCAATTCGCCCGCGTGGTGCGGGCGCCATTGAGCCTGCGCTACTTCCAGCCGCCGATCCCGATCCCCGCGCCCGATATCAATCTCTACTGGCATTCGCGCCATGACAGGGATGCGGCGCATCTGTGGATGCGCCGCCTGTTGCTTGATCTGAGCGCCGATCTCGGCTTTCAGGACACGACCCTGTCGTTCACCGCGAAAGGCTCTGGGAAAGCCGCATGAGCTGCACGGCCTCGGCGCGGTAACCGAACGGGTCCTTGCCGCGCGCGTCAGTCGCCAGCCGGATGGCCTCGTCCCAGCCCCAATGCCCGAGGTATTTCGGTTCGCTCAGCAACTGTCCCATGCCCGCAATGGCGGCGGCGAAGCGGGCGTCGGTGTCGGCCTCGCCGGGTGCCGCCGGGATGGGGGTTTCGATGAGGGTGGACGTGTCCTCGCCCGGTTTCTTGTAGCGGAGCTTGAGGAAGCCAAGCTCGGCCACATTGCCTGCAAGCGTGGGCTCTGCGTAGCGCAGCGGGTCCGAAAGGCGGGCGGGCGGGCCGACGGGCGTGACCTCGTAGAGTGCCGTCACCTGATGGCCTGCGCCGATCTCGCCCGCGTCGACCTTGTCATTGTTGAAATCTTCCCGCGCGAGTGCCCGCGTCTCATAGCCGATCAGCCGGTATTCGGCGACGGCGGCGGGGTTGAACTCGATCTGGATCTTCACGTCGTCGGCAATCGGGAAAAGGGCGCCCGAGAGTTGATCGACAAGGACCTTCTGCGCCTCGGACAGGGTATCGATATAGGCCGCCGTCCCATTGCCGTTCTGCGCGAGCGCCTGCATCGTCGCATCGTCGAGGTTGCCGCGCCCGAAGCTGAGAACCGAGAGGTAGATACCGGTGTCGCGCTTTTCGGCGATAAAGTCCTTCAGTGCTTCGGGGTCGTGGATGCCGACGTTGAAATCGCCGTCGGTGGCCAGAAGGATGCGGCTGACATGCCCGTCGCCGCCCATGCCCTCAGCGGTCCGATAGGCGAGCTGCAACCCATCGGCCCCGGCGGTTGAGCCACCAGCACCAAGACGGTCGAGGGCGGAAAGGATCGCGGCGCGGTCCGAGGCTTCGGTCGGCTCCAGGACCAGTCCGGCAGAGCCCGCATAGGTGACGATGGCCACCCGATCCCCGGGGCGCAACTGGCCAAGCATCAGGCCGAAGGACTGTTTCAGAAGCGGCAGTTTCTTCGGGTCGTCCATCGAGCCTGACGTGTCGATCAGGAAGACAAGGTTGAGCGGCGGGCGGTCGTCGGTGGCAGGCAATTCGCCCTGAATGCCGATCCGCAAGAGTTGCGTGTTTTCGTTCCAGGGCGTCTGAAACAGGCTGACCGAGGCGCGGAACGGCGCCTCGCCCGCATCCGGCGCGGCGTAGTCATAGGGGAAGTAGTTCACCATCTCTTCGATCCGCACGGCCTCTTTCGGGGGAAGCTGGCCGTTCGTCAGGGAGGAGCGGATGACGGAATAGGACGCGGTGTCGGTGTCGATGGAGAAGGTGGAGACGGGGTCCTCGGCCACGATCTTCACCGGGTTGGCGTCTTCGTTTGAATAGGCCTCGGTGTCCAAGTCGGGAAGTCGGGCAATGGGCGCGTCGGACGCGGCAATCCCGATCTCTGCGTAGCCACTAAGCTGCACGCCGCCCTTCGCTTGTTTCGCAGATGCATCGGAACTGGCGGCCGGTGCCGCGAGTGCGATGGACGGTTCTTCGGCCACGATCATCGGTTCGGGCGCCATCGCGGCCATAGAGTCGGCTTCGGCGGTCGTCGCGGCGTCGTTGAGTTCCTCTTTGCTGTCGGCTTGCCGCAAGCGCGTCTCGCTCTCGGTCGCTGCCTCTTGCGCGGTGGGGGCTTGTGGGGGCGGCAAAGATCTCTGTCCTTCGGGGCCTTGCCAGATCATCACGCCGATGCCGAGCGCGGCGAGAGAGCCGGTGGCGGCAAGCGTGCCGCGCGTGGTGAGGTTCATAAGCATGTCGCGTACTCCTGTCAGACGACCCGCCCGTTCGGGGCGGTCCTGACTGGGACGCGTCTTGGTCGCGGTTTCTTGGACCCGGTCGAAATTTTCCATCGCCAGCCGCAGCGCCTCGGCCTTCGCCGCCGGATCGGGGGCGGGGTTGGCCTTCAGGCCCGCGCGAAGCTTGTCCAACTCGTCGTTCATAGCATGCCCTCCGCCCGCGCCATCTCGCGCAGGCGTTTCTTGACCTCGCTCATTCGCCAGGCGACCGTGCCTTCGGACAGCCCGAGTATCTCGGCCGCGTCCTTCTGGCTCAGTTCCTCGCCCAGCGTCAGGGCAACCGTGTCCCTCAGTTCCGGGGCAAGCCGCGCCATGGTGGCGTTCAGCCAGTCCTGCGCCTCGGCCTCTTCGGCGATCCCGGCGCGGCGGTTCAGTTCCCAGTCGCCCCAGCCATCCGCCGCCTTGCGCTGCGTCGCCACCCGGCGGCGGCGGTCATGGGCGGCATTGACGGTGACCCGGTAGAGCCAGGTCGTGAACCGCGCCTCTTGCCGGAAACTGCCCAGCTTGGCCGGCAGTGCAAGGCAGATATCCTGCGCCAGATCCTCGGCCTCGGTCCTTGATCCGGTCAGGCGAAAGCAAAGCCCGTGGATGCGGTCATAATGCCGGCTGAGGAGCGCCGCGAAGGCATCGCGGTCTCCTGTCGCGGCGGCGATCGCCAGGGCCTCGTCTGGGGTTTGCATGCGCATGACGGAACTATGACGCAGGCGAGGCGTCAATCCTTGGCGATGATGGCAAATTTTCCGCGACGGTCAGCCGAACGCGCCGCCAGACCAGCCAGAGGCCGAAAAACAGCAGTGCCGCTCCGGTCTGTGCCCCGGTCATCAGGGCCAGCGCCGGGAAAGCGGCGGGCCAGAGCCAGAGAACGGCGATGCCGGTGCGTTCGCCCCGAAGCCAGCCGTGGGCCATTGCATCGCGCACCAGAAGGCAGGTGGCGGCAAGCGCTGCCACCATGTCGTAACGAAAGCCGTAGGGTGGCACGAGAAGCACGGCGAAGAGCAAAGCGGCAAGCCGCAGGTCGGGCCGGCACGACGGAGAGCGCCAGATCCGCCAGATGATGACGGCGACGGCCAGCGCCACAAGGGCCTGTGTGGCGAAGGCCGCGGCATGTGGCACCCCGGCGAGCGACAGGGTGGCGTAGACGGTCGGCATCTGGGCCAGAAGCTCGGGGTCAGTCAGCGCATCGGTCAAGGCGCCAGTGTTGGCGAAGAATGCGCGCCATGCCTCGATCCCAAGGATGGCGGTGGTGATCATGAGAAACGAAGCTCCGACGACTACGGTCAATCCAAGGCAGAGATAGTCGCGCCGTGCGAGCAGGATCACCGGCACGAGAAGCCCGATCTGCGGTTTGGCGAGCAGGAATGCGAAAAGAAATGCGGCGATCCATTTGCGGCCCTGTTCGACGGCAGCGACACCGCCGATCAGGGCCGCGGCAAACCAGGCACCGTTCTGGCCCTGAACAAGTGTCACCGCCATGACCGGCGCCCCGAACACGACCGCCCAGCCAAGCAAACCCTTCGCGGGCAGGAACCGGCGTGCCGTGATGGCCAGTGCCGACATCCCCCCCGCCTGAAAAACTGCCCAGCCAAACCAGAAGGGAAGCCCCGCCAGCGGAAGGATCAAGAGCAGGTAAAATGGCGGATAGTGCCAGAGAAGAAGACCCGGCCTGACCGATACCGTGTCCTGAATGGCGGCAAATCCGGGCAGGTTGTAAAGCGCGGGAAGACCGCCTTCGGCATAAGCCCGCGCGGCGGCCCAGAAGGCGACGAAATCGTGGCCGAGCGGAAAGCGCCAGCGCAGATCCGGCTGTGACCAGATACCGACGATTTCGGCAAGCACGGTGACGGGGACAAAGATCAGGGCGACGAACATCGCCCGGTCGCGCGTCACAAAACTGTCGAGCGCGTCCAAGAGGTTGCCCCGCGCGCCCCATTTGCGGCTGTTGTTCAACGCGGTCCTCGCCCGTGATCCCTGAAACGTGCCGGCAGAATAGGCCAACGCACCTCAATTGACCACCGGACCGCAAAGGGTCCGGCGGCTATTGACGGATGTCCGGCCAGCACGTGTCTGGTCAGGCCGATCGCCAGAGGTTGACGGCATAGGCAAGGACACTGAGAAGTACGAGGAATTCCGCCAAGGGCGTAATCGGTACCATCGCGGCTTCGGTGATCCTTCCGGAAAGCAACAAGAACAGCATGACCAACAAGACCACCGCACCAATCTGGTGCAACCAAAACTGTACACGGGCGAGCACGCTGTCTGCCATTGCCGGTATCACTCGATAAAGAATGCCGAACAGCGTCATCAATGCAAAACCAAGCAGGTTGATATGGGCGTGCAGGGGCGCCAGCGAATGATCGCCCGATCCCCCCATGTACATTCCAAGAAAAATGCCAAGAACCAGGTACAAGGAACCGATAATCAGATAGTTCCGTGAGATGTGCATTGCAGTTCCCCTTGCTGCGCGTTGCCCTCGGTGGGGCAGGGGCATTCTACAACGCTTGCCGGGGGTGAGGTAAGGAAATCATCCAGAACGCTCGGCCACGGGGCGGGCCCGCCGCATCCGGATGCTCAGACGAGTTGCCCCCAAAGATCGTATTCGCTGGCTTCGTCGATCCGCACGGTGACGAAATCGCCGGGCGACAAAGCATCGAACCCTTCGTCGATGAACACGTTCCCGTCGATTTCCGGTGCATCGGCCTTGCTGCGGCAAGTTGCGCCTTCACCATCCACGCTGTCGACGATCGCTTCGATCCGCTGCCCGACCTTCGCCGCAAGTTTCGCTTCCGAAATTGCCTGCGCCTTTTCCATGAACCGTTCCCAGCGGTCCTGTTTGATATCGTCATCGACATGATCAGGCAGGGCGTTCGACCGCGCGCCGGCGACGTTTTCGTACTGAAAGCAACCGACCCGGTCGAGCTGCGCCTCGTCAAGCCAGTCGAGAAGCGTCCGGAATTCATCTTCGGTTTCGCCGGGGTAACCGACGATGAAGGTCGAGCGCAGCGTGATCTCGGGGCAGATGGCGCGCCATGCGGCGATCTCGTCCAGTGTCCGCGCCGCCGCCGCGGGCCGGGCCATGCGCTTCAGCGTATCGGGATGGGCGTGCTGGAAGGGGATGTCGAGATAGGGCAGGATCAACCCGTCGGCCATCAGCGGGATCAGGTCGCGCACATGCGGGTAAGGGTAGACGTAATGAAGCCGGACCCATGCGCCAAGGCTGCCCAGATCGCGGGCGAGGTCAGTGATATGGGCACGGTGGCCCCTTTCTTCGGCATGTTTCAGATCGAGCCCGTAGGCCGAGGTGTCCTGGCTGATGACCAGAAGTTCGCGGACCCCGGCCGCGACAAGCCTTTCAGCCTCGCGGATGACCGCGTGGGCCGGGCGGCTGACCAGACGGCCGCGCATGTCGGGGATGATGCAGAACCGGCATTTGTGGTTACAACCCTCGGAAATCTTCAGATGGCTGTAGTGGCGCGGCGTCAGTGATACGGCCGATCCCGGCAAAAGGTCGATAAAGGGATCGGGCGCGGGCGGAACGGCCGCATGGACCGCGTCGAGCACCTGTTCATACTGATGCGGACCGGTGACCGCGAGAACCGAAGGATGCGCCCCGGTGATGTAATCGGGGTCCGCGCCAAGGCACCCGGTGACGATCACACGGCCGTTGGCGGAAAGCGCTTCGCCGATGGCTTCGAGGCTTTCGGCCTTGGCGCTGTCGAGAAACCCGCAGGTGTTCACGACCACGGCGTCCGCCCCGGCATAGTCCGGGCTGATCGCGTAGCCTTCGGCGCGAAGGCGTGTCAGGATGCGTTCGCTGTCGACAAGGGCCTTGGGGCAGCCGAGGCTGACCATGCCGATACGTGGCTGGCCGGGGCGCGCCGTCGCGTCGAAGACGGGACGGGGGGCAAGGTCGGGGCGAAGACTGGGCGGGTTCTGGGTCATGGCCGCGCGCTATAGTCTCAAAGCCCGGGCGAGGGAAGGGTCATGGCCGCAGCCGCCAGCCGGTTCTGAAGATGAACCAGACCGCGACCAGCCCAAGGCCAAGGAACACCACGACAGCCAAGAGCGATGCCGCGACCGGAACATCCGCCTGCCCGAAGAACGACCAGCGAAATCCGGAGACGAGGTAAAGCACAGGGTTCAATCGCGCGACACCTTGCCAGAAGGGCGGCAACATGGAGGCCGAATAGAACGCGCCGCCAAGAAAGACCAAGGGTGTGATCACCATCAGGGGCACGAATTGCAATTGCTGCCAGTCCTTCGCCCAAAGCCCCATGAGAAAGCCAAACAGCGAAAAACTGAAGGCGGTAAGGATCAGGAAGGCCAGCGCCCAGAACGGATGTGCGATCGGCAGCGAAACGAAGAACAGGGCGGTGACATAGATGACCAGCGCAATGATCACCGATTTCAGGGTTGCGGCCCCGACATAGCCGGCGACGACCTCGATAAAGGACACCGGCGCGGCAAGGATTTCATAGATCGTGCCGATGAATTTCGGAAAGAAGATGCCGCTTGACGCGTTCGAGATCGATTGCTGCAAAACGGTCAGCATGATGAGGCCAGGCACGATGAATGCGCCGTAGCTGATCCCTTCGACCGACTGGATGCGCCCGCCGATCGCCGCGCCGAAGACGACGAAGTAAAGCACTGTCGACACCACGGGCGAGGCCAGTGATTCCCACGGGGTACGCCAGAAACGCGCCATTTCATGGTGAAAGATCGTGCGAACCGCCTGCCAGTTCATGTTGCATCTCCGACCAGCCGCAAGAACACCTCCTCCAGCGTCGATTGCTGGGTCTCCAGATCGCGGACCGCGATCCCTTCAGCCGCAAACCCGCCCAGAAGCCTGGCGATACCGGACCGGTCGGCGCTCCGGTCATATTCATATCTGACATGCCGCCCGTCACCGGAAAGCGTAACGCCCTGACCGGCAATCGACTTTGGAAGTTCGGCAAGAGGCGCGGCAAGTTCGACGGTCAGGATCTTGCGCCCGAATTCATGCATGAGATCGGCCTTGTCCCGCACGAGGATGAGCCTGCCCTTGTCGATCACGCCGACGCGGTCGGCCATTTCCTCAGCCTCTTCAAGATAATGGGTGGTCAGGATGATCGTGACACCGTCGTCGCGCAGCCGCCGGACCACCTGCCACATCTCGCGTCGAAGGTTCACGTCCACGCCCGCCGTCGGTTCATCGAGAAAGAGGATCTTCGGCCCGTGCGACAGCGCCTTGGCGATCAGCACCCGCCGCTTCATGCCGCCTGAAAGCTCCATCAATCTCGCATCGCGCTTGTCATAAAGCGCCAGCGACTTCAGCACGCCTTCCAGATAGGCATCGTCGGGCGCCTTGCCATAAAGGCCGCGACTGAAGCGGACTGTGTTCATCACCGTTTCGAACATCTCGGTCGAGATTTCCTGCGGGACAAGGCCGATCAGTGACCGCGCGCCCCGATAGTCGCGAAGGACGTCATGCCCCCCGACCCGGACACTTCCGCCCGTTGGCGTGACCAACCCGCACGTGATCGAGATGAAGGTGGTCTTGCCGGCCCCATTGGGTCCGAGAAGCGCCAGGATTTCTCCCTGGCGGATATCAAGCGTGACATTTGCAAGCGCGACGGTACCGCTGGCATAGGTCTTGGAAAGGTCACGGACCTCGATGATCGGGGACATTGAAGTGTTTGCCTCTGTTTCGCGACATGCAACTTACCCGCTTCACCGAGCCTTCACCAGACATCGAAACGCATAGCCCAAATGGGTCATGCGGCCGGATTGCGCCGCCAATATTCTTTCACATCGGCGATTTGCGACATCGATTTGAACAGGGAGGGATTGGACATGGCAATTATCTTTCGTGGACGTGGGAACGACATCATCCAGACCGGACCTTGGCCGGACCTGATCTATGCCGGGCGGGGCGATGACCTGATCACCTCGGACGGCGGGCGCGACCGGATCTACGCGGGCGCGGGGAACGATACGATCGATGCCGGGGCGGATGGCGATATCGTCCGGGCCGGGTCGGGCGACGATACGGTCATCCACTCGACCAATGGCAACGGCGTCGAATGGGATGTCTATTACGGCGGACGCGGTCACGACACGCTCCGGCTGGAAATTACGTCGGCGGACTGGAGCAGGCCCGAGGTTCAGGACGAGATCGGCCAATTCATGGCGCTGATCCAGGCTGCCAATGGCGGCCCGGTTTCGTTCAGTTTCGAAACGCTGAACCTGCGCGTCAAAAGCTTTGAAGCGCTGGAACTTTTCATCGACGGGCAGCCCTATGACCCGGGCGTGCAGGTCGTGGATCTGTCGGGTTCGACATCGGATGAAACGGTCACGATCACCGGTTCGGCCGGATCGGTGATCACAGGCTCGGGCAATGACACGATTACCGGCGGCACCGGGGATGACACGATCCAGAGCGGGGCGGGCAACGACTATATCTATTCGGGCGCGGGCAACGATCATGTCGAGGCCGGCGCTGGCAATGACACCATCGTCGCCGGGCTTGGAACCGGCGATGATTATTATGACGGCGGCGCGGGAACCGACACGGTCGTTTACAGTTCAACGACGAAAGGCGTCTATGTCGATCTGAACGAGATCGACCGTGCGGCGACAACCTCGCCGCACGCGCAAAACTATGCGACGGTCGGTGATTTGCTGCTGGGCCAGCCCACACCGATCGCGGCGAATACCCCGGTGGGTTTCGCCGAGGGTTCCGAGACCGGGATCGACGCTCTGGTCGGGATCGAGAACGTCATCGGTGGCACGGGCGATGACACGATCATCGGTTCGGCGGCCGACAATCTGCTCGACGGCAACACTGGAAACGACCTGATGTCAGGCGGGGCGGGCGAGGATACCCTGCGCGGCGGCGCCGGGAATGACACGATCGATGGCGGCGCCGATGACGACACGATCGCAGGCGGCGCGGGGGACGATATCGTCGATGGCGGCACCGGCTATGACACGCTGGTCCTGAGCGGCAATCAGGCCGATTACGACATTCAGGCCATTGGCGGCGGCGATCACACCATCACCAATCTGGTCACCGGCGAAGTGGACACGATCCGGCAGGTCGAAAACCTTGCCTTTGCCGATACAACGCTTGGGCTTTGGTATTTCGTCGGGCGGATCGACGTTTATGGAACGGCGGGCGATGATGTGGAATTCGGCACCGATGCCCGCGAAAGGTTCTGGGGCCTTGACGGCGACGACGAGCTTCATGGCGGTCGCGACGAAGATGAGTTCATCGGCGGCCGCGGTAATGACACGCTCGATGGTGGCGGGCCGAACGATCCGGGCAACAGCGATGATCTGAATTTCATCTGGGACAGCGTTCAATACCTGAGGGAACATGACGAAGCCCGAACGAACGGGTTCACACCGCAGGGTGTCTCGGTCAATCTGGCGACCGGTATCGCCACCGATGTCTATGGTGACACCGACACCCTGATCGAGATCGAGCGCGTCTTCGCGACACCGCTTGACGATCTTCTGATCGGGTCATCCGGAAACGACAATTTCGACGATTTCGGCGGCAATGACACGATTGACGGTGGCGCCGGGCGAGACGGGCTGTATTACCATCTGACCGATGGTTACTGGGGTGCCGGTTCGACCACCGGCATCACCGTGACCTTCGATGCCGTCATCGCGGGTTCGGGAACCGCAATCGACCCGACCGGGGGCATCGACACCTTCACCAGCATCGAAGTCATCCGCGCAACCCACTATGCCGATATGCTGATCGGCGGGGCCGGGGAGCAGAGGTTCCGTGGCTATGAGGGCAACGACACAATCGATGGTGGCGCAGACTATGACTATGCGATTTACCATGACGATGCCAGCTATGGCGGCACTGCAGGGATATCCTTCGACCTCTCGATAAAGGACGCACAAGGTTTTGCCACGCTGATCGACGGTTTCGGGGATACCGATCTGATCCGCAACATTGAGGAGATCGACGGCACCGGCCAGTCCGACCGCATGTGGGGCGATGCCGGCGATAATTACTTCTGGGGCGGTTTTGGGGCTGACAACATGCGCGGGGCCGCCGGGAATGATACTCTGGAAGGCGAGGATGGCGACGACACGCTGGACGGTGGCGCTGACAACGACCGCTTGTTCGGCGGGGCCGGCAATGACTGGATCACCGGCGGCACCGGCAACGACCAGATGACCGGCGGTGCCGATTCAGACAGTTTTGTCTTCTCGGCCGGTGACGGGGACGATGTGATCCATGATTTCGAGATCGGCGTCGATCACATGGTCCTTCTCGGCGGCTTGACCATCACGACCATGGTGGAGACCGATCTGGACGGGGACGGGGCGCTTGACACGCTGATCACGTTCTCTTCCGGCGATCAGGTCGATCTTCTGCACATCAACGGGCTGATGGGCAATCCGAGCGTTTTGTTCTGACGGCTTTGAACGCGGCAGGCGGCGATGTCGCCTGCCGCAATCGTCTGGGCACTCAGCGCCGGCGGTCGCGGCGCGAGGACATCGGCTGGAAGGCGACGCCCACATGGGCCTCGCAATAGGGCTTGCCGGGCTGCGAGGCGAGGCCGCAGAACCAGAAATCCTCGGTCGCCGGATCGCCGATCGGCCATTTGCAGGTCCGCTCGGTCAGTTCCATCAGCGAAATCCGCCGCGCCTTCTTTTCGACCTCGCGGACCGAGGCCAGCGCCTCGGGGCTGATCTCGCCCGCAGAGGGTTGCGGCGGCAAGGGCTGGCCGGCCGGAATGATCGGCTTGCGCGCAGGCGCCGCGGTGGCAGCGGGCTGGACAGGTTCGGGTTTGGCCGCAACGGGCTTGGCTTCGGCGCGGGGCGCGGCAGCAGGTTTGGCGGCGGCCTTCACCTCGGGCTTGGCGGCAGGCTCGGCCTTGGCCGGCTCGGGTGCGGCCCCGGCCCGGTTGGACAGCCCCAATCTGTGAACCTTGCCGATCACCGCATTGCGGGTCACGCCGCCCAGTTCCTTGGCGATCTGGCTGGCCGACTGGCCCTCGGTCCACATTTTCTTCAAAAGCTCGACACGTTCGTCGGTCCAGGACATCTGCATTCCTCGGCTGGGGACATCAGCGCCGCGCGGGGCGGGCGGGTCCGGATATCTGTTAGACCCAATTTAATCGGGACATGACGAGATACAAGCGAGGGGCGCGAGAATCAAGTGTTGGCGTTACCGGACTTCCGCGCCGCGCGCTTTCGTGCTGCGGCCTCACGACGCTGACGCAGGCCGTTTTCGTGGTTCCGGACGGCCAGTGCATAGCTGCCGCCAATGCCGAACTGTGACCAATAGGTACTTTCGGCGCGAAGGCGGTCAACCAGCTGTCCGAGTTCTTCTGTCACCGGATCATCGGGGCAAAGCGCCAGGGCGCGCCGGAACGCCAGTTCCACGGCGGTTTCGCGAAACCGCTCATCCACCTCGGGTATCCGTCCAGATGTTACATCATCGACGATAGGCAGGAGGTCGGACGGTTGCTTCGCCGTCTTGCAGAGCCGGTCATGGCGTTTCGCCAGCGGGTTGAGAACGAGGCGCGGGCGCGCCTCTGCGCGGCGTTTTTCGATTTCTTTCGTTGTGACGGGCCAGTCGCTGTTTGCCGTGAGATCGACGATCTGCCGCTCAAGCCGGCGCGTGGCAAGGCTGTCGACATCCTTCCTGTAGGCGGCGCTAAGCGCGAGCCTGCCGATATCTGGCGCAATGCCGGACGCAGATGAAAATTCGGCCATCTCGTCAGAAGCCTCGCGCAGGATCGCCGCGATTTCGTCGGCGTCGCCTGCCTTGAGAATTCTGTCTTTCGCGGTGGAACTGATCGCCATCGCTTTCTGGGCGGACAGCGCTTCCTGCTGGCGCTCCGGGCCGCTTTGTTCGGGCCATCCTTCGCCGATCCCGGCTGCAACCGCCGCCTCATAGGCCCCCTGACCGAGACGGGTCGGCTCTCTCGCATCCGTGGGGTCCGAGGGATTCATCTTCTCGATATGCGCCGATCGCGCCAAATGGCGATGTGCAAGGCAGGCCTGCATGTCCACGCCCAAAGCCCGCGCATAGTCAAAGAGCAACTCGCGGTCCAACCGGGCCTTGACGCTTGTGGCTCTGTAGCGCTCAGGCCGCTCATAGGATTGCGTCTCGCCGTCCTCTTCCCAGTGCCAGCCCCGCGTGTCGAACCCGCGCGACACGGCAACGCGCCGTATCGTCCTGCTGCCGTTGCGGACGGCGAAGGCATGCTGCTCGCGCGTGGCGCAGTCGAACAGGCTGTAGATCTCGACATTCGGCAGGTCAGGCTCAAGACGAAACATGTCGGACACGATACCCTCATTGCCCCAATGCTCGATGAGCGTGATGTCGGGCTTGGCTTCCGGGGTGGATATCGTGAGGCCCCATGTTGAGAAGAGATTGCGCGCGCCCGTCGCGGCACGTGTCATCGCAGCCTTCGTTCGATTGCGATCATGGATCGCATGCGGGCTGGCGGTTTCCCCTTCCGTGACGAAAGTGGCGCCCCAACGCGCCCGGTGAACGCCTGCCGCGAGCGCAAGGACCCGGTCAAAGGGCGCAAAACAAACCGTAACCGAGATCGCCGCGTCATCCGGCGTCATCCCACCCTTGCGATACGTAAGATGGATATCTCGTGTCACCGTGCATTTTCCGTTTCAGACATATCAGCGACAGGGTGTATCGGCTTTCAGGCAGCTTTATGGCGAACCGGGTGGTTTCCTGTACCAAAAAGATGCCAGTGGACAGAAACCGCCATTCAGGCTATGCGCACAATCATGACGCACCGGACCCGCCTTTTTGCCCGTCCCCGACGCCGCCGCACCTGCGCCTGACGTCCGTTACCCCCGTGGCCCCGCCACATCCCCCACATCGTTGACTTGGCCCGCGCCCTGAGGCACCCATTGGTCTTCCCTTACGGAGTTCACCCATGATCCCGTCGATCCTGCCCACTTATAACCGCGCCCCCCTTTCCTTCGTGAAGGGCGAAGGCTCCTGGCTGATCGAGGCGGATGGGTCGCGATACCTCGATCTCGGCGCCGGGATCGCGGTGAATGCGCTTGGCCATGCCAATCCCGATCTGGTGGCGGCGCTTACGGAACAGGCGGGCCGGCTCTGGCATGTCTCCAACCTCTACCAGATCCCCGAACAGCAGAAGCTCGCCGATCTTCTGGTCGCGCATACCTTCGCCGACACCGTCTTCTTCACCAATTCCGGGACCGAGACGGCGGAACTCGCGATCAAGATGGCGCGGAAATACTGGTACGAGAAGGGAACCCCGCGCGAAGAGATTCTTGCCTTCGAGGGCGCATTTCACGGCCGCTCCACCGGCGCGATCGCCGCGGCGGGGTCCGAAAAGATGGTCAAGGGCTACGGGCCCCTGATGCCCGGCTTCCGGCAACTTGCCTGGGGTGACATGGCGGCACTGAAGGCGGCGATCAGCGACAGGACCTGCGCTGTCATGGTCGAACCCATTCAGGGCGAGGGCGGTATCCGGCCGATGGCGGACAGCGACCTGAAAACCCTGCGTGAGCTTTGCAACGAAACCGGCGCGCTTCTGATCTTCGACGAAGTGCAATGCGGGGTTGCCCGCACGGGGCGTCTTTTCGCCCATGAATGGGCCGGTGTCACACCTGACATCATGATGGTGGCCAAGGGCATTGGCGGCGGCTTTCCCCTTGGCGCGGTGCTTGCCACCGAAAGGGCCGCCGCGGGCATGGTCGCAGGCACGCACGGCTCGACCTATGGCGGCAACCCCCTGGCTTGCGCGGTCGGCGCCCGGGTCATGGAGATCGTCACCGATCCGGCTTTCCTTGCCGAGGTCAACCGAAAGGCGGGCCTGTTGCGCCAGAAACTCGAAGGGCTCGTGGCCGATCACCCTGACATCTTCGAAGGCGTCCGCGGTCAGGGACTGATGCTTGGCCTCAAATGCAAGGTGGCCCCGGCCGACATCGTCAAGGCGGGCTATGCCCAGCATCTGCTGACGGTTCCGGCCGCCGACAACGCCCTTCGCCTTTTGCCGCCCCTGACCATATCGGATGACGAGATTGCCGAGGCCGTCCGACGTCTTGACGCCGCCGCTTCGCTTGCTTCCACCGCAGCTTCGTCTTCTTGACAAAATTACACCCGGGGGGCCGGGGGGCAGGCTGCCCCCGGCGACCCGCAGCAAGGACCATCGCCGATGAACCATTTTCTTGATATCCACACCACGTCTCAATCCGACCTTCGGGCGATGATCAATCAGGCACGCGCCATGAAGGATGCCCGCGACGGCAAGCCCAAGGGGGCGCTTGACGCCGAGACCCCGCTTTCGGGCCGGATGATCGCGCTGATCTTTGAAAAGCCATCGACGAGAACCCGCGTCTCTTTCGATGTCGGCGCTCGCCAGATGGGGGGCGAGACCATGATCCTTTCGGGCAAGGAGATGCAGCTTGGCCACGGCGAAAGCATCGCCGACACGGCACGCGTTCTCAGCCGCTATGTCGATCTGATCATGCTGCGCACCTTCGAGGAGGCGACGCTTCTTGAAATGGCCGAACATGCCACCGTGCCGGTCATCAACGGGCTGACCGATGCCAGCCACCCCTGCCAGATCATGGCCGATATCGTGACCTATGAGGAACATCGCGGCCCCATCGCGGGGCGCAAGTTCGTCTGGTCGGGCGACGGCAACAATGTCTGTTCAAGCTGGCTGCATGCCGCGGGGCAGTTCGGTTTCGACCTGACCTTCACCGGCCCGGAAACACTCGACCCCAACCCCAACGCCGTTGCCTTTGCCCGCTCGATGGGTTCGACGGTCGAGATCACGCGCGATCCTTTGCGGGCGGCGCAGGGGGCCGACGCGATCGTGACCGATACCTGGGTTTCGATGCATGACCCCGAAAGCGCGCGCGAGCGGCGGCACAATCAACTGCGCCCCTATCAGGTGAATGCCGAGATGATGGGCGCGGGCAAGCCTGACGCCCTGTTCATGCATTGCCTGCCCGCGCATCGGAACGAGGAAGCGACGAGCGAGGTCATGGACGGGCCGCAATCGGTGATCTTCGATGAAAGCGAAAACCGCCTTCACGCGCAAAAGGCCATCCTTCGTCACTGTCTGGGCGTCTGACCCGGCAGGGATTGGTGCGCTGCTGCGGCGCGGCCGGCCCAAAGGCCGGTCGCAAGGCAGGCGGTCAGCAGATAGCCGCCTGTCGGTGCCTCCCAGTCGAGCATTTCGCCTGCCGCGAAGACCCCCGGCAGTGCGGTGAGTTGCAGCGCCGCGTCGAGGCTGTCCCAAGTGACGCCGCCGGCGCTTGAAATTGCCTCGTCCAGCGGGCGCGGGCCGGTCAGAGGCACCGGCAGTGCCTTGACCAGCCGCGCCAGTGCCGCCCCGCGTGGCAAGGGGCGGCCCCATTCCTGCAACAGCGCGATCCGCACCGGGTCGAGCCCGAGCGACTTTCGCAGAAGATTGCCGGTGGTCGCCTTGGCGTCACCCTGCGCAAGCCGCCTGGAAAGGTCGGCGACAGACCGGTCGGGAAGAAGGTCAAGCGCAAGCGGTGCGCCATCGCGCAGCGCGGATGAAACCGCGTAGATGCCGCTGCCTTCCAGGCCGCGACCCGAAATCACGAACTCGCCCCGTTGGGTCTGCCCGCCGACGAGAAGCGCGGCCGCCTTTACCGGTTTTCCGAAATGGGGTGCCATATGCGCGGACCACTGGACTTCAAAACCCATATTGGCAGGTCTGAACGGCGCGATGCCGACGCCTTGCCCGGCCAGCCAGGGCACCCAGGCGCCATCCGAACCCAGCCGGGACCAACTGGCCCCGCCAAGTGCCAACACAGTCACCCCGGGACAAAGGACACAAGGTCCCGCCGGTGTGGTAAAGGCAAGGCCAGACCCGTCGAAACCCGTCCAGCGCCACCCCGAACGCAGTTCTGCACCCCGGCCGCTCAGCCGCGCGAGCCATGACCGCAAGAGGGGCGAGGCCTTCATCGCGACCGGAAAAACCCTTCCCGAGGACCCCGTGAAGACGTCTTGCCCAAGATCGCGGGCCCAGGCGCAGACGTCGTTCGGGCCAAAGGCCCGAAGCATCGGTACCAGCCGGTCGCAGCCGTACCGGCCGGCGAATATGTCGAACGGTTCGTCCTTGGTCAGATTAAGGCCGGACTTGCCGGCCATCAGGAATTTCCGCGCCGGGCTTGGCTTGGCTTCGCAGATCGTGACCTTGCGGCCCGCAATGGAAAGCGCTTCGGCCGCCATCAGCCCGGCAGGGCCGGCGCCGACCACAAGGGCATCGCAGGCCTGAATGGCGGTCACTCCCGGATACCGCCCTTGATCTCGACAACCCGGTGCGGATAGGGGATTTCGATCGCCTCGTCCCTCAGCGCATTCCAGATCGCGAACAGCACCTGACTGGCGTATTTGTTCCGGCCATCGTCAATTCCGGACACCCAGTATTCGACGCCGAAATCGATACCGCTCTCGCCGAAACCCTTCAATTCGCAATCCGGCCCTTCGGGCTTGTCAAGCACGAAGGGCAGGGCCGCGACGGCGCGGGTTATGATCGCGGGGACCTTGTTGATGTCGGTGTCGTAACTGACGGAAAATGCCGCCTCATAGCGATTGGCGCTGCCCTGATCCGAATAATTCACCACGCGGGTCGTGATGAAATGTTCGTTCGGCACCACGATCCACTTGCCGTCAAAGGTTTCAAGGATGCAGGCCCGGGCGGTCATTCGCACGATGGTTCCGGCCTCGCCGCCGTCCAGTTCGACATAGTCGCCGACCGTGGTCTGGCCTTCGATCAGCAGGATGATGCCCGAAATGAAATTGGCCGCGATCTGTTGCAGGCCAAGTCCTATGCCGACACCGAGCGCACCGCCCAGAACGGCGACCGTCGTCAGGTCAATTCCGACAATGTTCAGAAGCAAAAGGAAGGCGAGGCCGAAAATCGCGACCTCGGCGGCCTTTGCCGCCAGTTCCCGCGTGGCCGGGCGAAGATCTTCCTGTGCCTTGATGTAATCGGCACTTTGCCGGTTCGACCATGACCCGAGCCAGAACAGCAAGGCGCCCGCGACCGCGCCGCGGATCAGGGCCATCATGGAGAAGGTGATGTTACCCATCTCGATGGTCATGCCGTTCAGCCATGCGACAGCGTTGTCAAGCAGTCCGACGGCATTCAGCGCGGCAACCGGGATCAGGATATAGCGGCCGAGAATTCGCAGGAACGGTTCGTTCAGCACCCGCGAGACGAAGACCTGGGCGGCGAAGAAAAGGAAAAGACGCTTGCCAAAGGCGATGATCTCGCCCGTGTCGAAGGCCGATCTGGTCAGGCCTTCGCCGATCGCGGTGAACCCATAGGCCAGAAGCGGCAGCATCAGCGGCAGGAAGCGCAGGGCAAAGCGGCGCAAAGTCGCAAACACCCCTTCGGACCCTGTGGGCGGGGCAAGGACAAGGGCGACCCTGATCCCGAGCCGTCGCGCGACAAGATAGGCCAGAAGCCATGACAGCGATATAAGGGCGATCTGCGTCCATGCGCCGGGGCTGGCCACCAAGGCGAAGGCCATGTCCCTTGCCTGCTGCAAGTAGCCCAGCACCGCCTCCTGGGCCTTTGCCGTCATGTCCATGGTCATGCCCTCGAAAGCGGTTTGCGGATCGTATCCGGCCGGTTTTTCATGTTTCGCGGGCCATGATCAAGCGCAAAGCGGTCCGGTCAGAGGGAATGCCTTGTCGTCAGGGCCTCGATTGCATCGGCGAGATGCACTTCGCCAATCGCCGCGTCCCCCTTTTCCAGCCTGATGCGATAGGCTTCGTGCAGCACCTGCGCATGCGTTGCGCCCGCGGGCGGCTCGAACCGGTAGGCGGCCAGTTCGACAAGCAGCCCCATAGGGTCGCGAAAGTAGATCGAGTCCATGAAGCCGCGATCCTTCGGCCCCGAATGTGCAATCGCGCGTTCGTCAAGCCGCGCAGCGATCTGGCTGAATGTCGCGCGCGACACAGCGAAGGCGATGTGATGCACGTCACCCGGGCCGGCGCGCTTCGGGCGCGGATCGGGGATGCGGTCTTCGCTGGTGAAGACCGTGATCAGCCGCCCGTCGCCCGGATCGAAGTAAAGATGGTTTTCGCCGGGATTGTCGAGATTCGGCTGCTCGAAGACGAAGGGCATGGCCAAAAGTCCCTGCCAGAAGTCGATCGAAGTTTGCCGGTCGGCGCCGGTCAGCGTGATGTGATGCACGCCCTGCGACTGGATGCGTTGCATGGCTTTTCCTCCTGTTCGCGGCTCAATCTATCAAGGCCTGTGCGCTTTGGCGACCGGGACGGGGCATCAGCCCCGGCCGCGATAGGGCGCGACGCCCTGATCAGGTATCCAGACGCCTTCGGGCGCGGGGCCGGTCTGCCAGAAGACGTCAATCGGAATGCCGCCGCGCGGATACCAATAGGCACCGATCCGCAGCCATTCCGGACCGAGCAGCGCGACCAGCCGCTTGCCGATATCGATGGTGCAATCCTCGTGGAAGGCGCCGTGATTGCGGAAGGAATGCAGGTAGAGCTTGAGGCTCTTGCTTTCGACCAGCCAGTCGCGCGGGACATAGTCGATCACGATATGGGCGAAGTCGGGCTGACCGGTCATCGGGCAGATCGAGGTGAACTCTGGCGCCGTGAAACGCACCACGTAAAGCGTGCCGGAATGGCCCGCGGGCACCCGTTCCAGCACCGCGGCTTCGGGCGAGTCCGGCGTTTCGGTCGCCTGCCCAAGCTGGGTAAGGCCGGATATATCTGTCCTGGTCATGGTGCTTCTCGTAAGATGACGGGTGGAACAGCCAATTCACTTTGCACCCGTCCTGTCAATCCGATCCTATCGGCGCGGCGGGCGGGATTTGTAGACCGGCAGGCGCCAGCCGAAGATCAGACTTCCGGCCCGCAGTATGAAGGTCACCACCGCGCCGATCAGAAGCGCAAATCCCGCCGGAAGAAACTGAAAGGCCACAAGCGCGGCGCCCGACCCGATGAAGGCGGCGGTGACGTAAAGCTCACCCTGTTTCAGGACCAGCGGCACTTCGTTGCCGACAACGTCCCGCATCAATCCGCCAAGGCAACCCGTCGCGACCCCCATCAGAAGGACGACGGCCGGATGCTCATGGAAGAGAAGCGCCACACCGGTGCCAGCCGGGACCGCGACCGACAGGGCGCAGGCATCGAGCCATGTAAGCACCTTCAGGCGGCTTTCGAAGATATGGGCGGTGAAGAAGACCAGCGCCGCCGCCGCGACAGCCACACCGATATAGGTCGGCTCGGCGATCCAGAAAACCGGGTTGCGGTCCAGCAGCACGTCGCGAACGGTGCCGCCGCCGACCGCCGTCAGGCTGGCCAGAAAGGCAAATCCGACGATATCGAGCTGTGCCCGGCTGGCCGCGAGAGAACCGGTCAATGCGAAGACGAAGACGGATGCATAGTCGAGAAGGTCAAGAAGGGTCATCGATCCTGGCCTTCTTCGGCTTGTAGGGCGCCATGCCCGCGCGCGCCAGTTCGTCGGCGCGTTCGTTCTCCGGGTGCCCGGCATGGCCCTTGATCCATTCCCATGTGACCTTATGGCGTGCCTGCGCCTCATCGAGCCTTTGCCAGAGGTCGACATTCTTGACCGGCTTCTTGTCCGAGGTCCGCCAGCCGTTCCGCTTCCAGCCGTGGATCCACTGGCTGACCCCGTTCTTGACATAGGCGCTGTCGGTGACGACGGTGATCGAAGAGGCCCGTTTCAGCGTTTCCAGAGCCGAGATCGCCGCCAGCAGTTCCATCCGGTTGTTGGTGGTCTCTGCTTCGCCGCCCTTGAGTTCGCGGGTCTTCACGACTGTATCGCCGTCGCGCGCGATAAGCAGCGCACCCCATCCGCCCGGGCCGGGATTGCCCGAGCAAGCTCCGTCGGTATAGGCGAAAAGTTCCGGCATCCTGCCCCCCGCATCCGTTCCGCCCGGGTCTATGGTGCGGGGTCGGAGCGGTCAACCATGGTTCAGGCGCGTTCCAGTGCCAGCCGGAGCCCGAGCGCGGCGAAGGACGCGGCAAAGGCCCGGCGCATCCACGTCATGACCGAGGGCCGCGAAAGCACCGCCCCGCGCCCCAGCGCCGCCAGCGCGGCATAGCCAAGGAAGACGGCAAAGGTCACGGCGGCAAAGCCGAGGCCCAGCGCGACGATCGCGCGTGTTCCGTCGCCGGGCGAGATGAATTGTGGCAGGAAGGCCAGGAAGAACATCGGGATCTTCGGATTGAGAAGGTTCAAGAGCACACCCCGCCAGACGATCCGTCCGACCGGTTGTGGTGCCGCGGCCGTGACCGACAGCCCGCCCGATCCGCGAAGCGTTCCCCAGGCCATCCACATCAGGTAGGCCACACCCGCAAATTTCACGGTCTGAAACAGGACAGCCGAAGAATGCAGGAGTGCCGCCAGCCCGACCATCGCGACGCCAAGGTGAAAGAGCGTGGCGATGGTGCAACCGACCGAAGCCCAGAACCCTCCCTTGATCCCCTGAGAAAGCGTGACCGAAAGCGTATAGATCACCCCGATGCCGGGTGCGAGGCAGACAACGAACGTGGTCAGAAGGTATTCGGGTGACATGACTGCCTTTCAGGTTTGGCGCCGGGCCACGCTCTGCCGCGCGCAAACCGTTGTCAAGCGACGCGGGCGAGAAGGATGATGAAAGGATCAAGCGTTCCGGCAAGGCCGCGTTCTTCGCCTTCGAAGGCGGAAACTACAGAGAACCCGGCCCGGCCGAGCAGGCCGATCAACTCTTCGCGGGTCACGAAGGTATAGAGCCGGCCGAGCGCGTCGCGCGCCTCACCCGTGCCGGTCTTCATGCCGATATGCAGCACTCCCCCGGGGTTCAGTGCCCGGCCGAGCGCGGAAAGGTGGCGCGGCAGGTCGGCGCGCGGGGCGTGAAGAAGCGAAAAATTCGCCCAGACCCCGTCATAAGCGGCGGCCTCGTCGATATCGTCAAACGTGGCAAGCCGCGCGCCAATGTTGTGACGTTCATTCGCCATCCGAACCATCGCAGGCGAAGCATCGACCGGATCGGGACGCATCCCGGCCGCGCGCAGGAAGGCCGAGGCCGTGCCCGGCCCGCAGCCAAGATCAAGCACATGGGCGCCGCGCGAAAGTGCCGAGATGAAGGCGCGCAGGTGCCGGTCGGGTTCGGTGCTTGCAAAGCGGTCGGCATAGTCGCCCGCCTTCGCGTCATAGACGGCGATGGTGCGGGGATCGGCGCTCATGCCGGTTCGCGCAATATGCGTGGCACCTTGAATTCGACGTTTTCCTGCGCGGTTTCCACAAGGTCGACAGTTACGTCAAAGCGGTCGCGGAATGCGTCGATCACCTCGTTGACCAGGACTTCCGGGGCGCTCGCACCCGCTGTCACCCCCACTGCCCGAACCCCTTCCAGGGCGCGCCAGTCGATTTCGGCGGCGCGCTGGACCAGCTGGGCATAGGCGCAACCTGATGCACGGCCGACCTCTACAAGCCTTTTGGAGTTCGACGAATTCGGTGCGCCGATGACCAAAAGGGCATCGATCTTGGCCGAAATCGCCTTCACCGCCTCTTGCCGGTTGGTCGTGGCATAACAGATGTCTTCCTTATGCGGGCCGACGATCGACGGGAAACGGGCCTTCAGCGCGGCGACGATATCGGCCGTGTCATCGACCGACAGGGTCGTCTGGGTGATGAAGGCAAGCTTGTCCGGGTTTCGCGGCACGATCCCGGCGACGTGATCGACGGTTTCAACCAGAAGCACCTCGCCTTCGGGCAGTTGACCCATCGTGCCGAGTGTCTCCGGGTGGCCGGCATGCCCGATCATGACCATCTGCAAACCGTTCTGGTGGTGGCGTTCGGCCTCGATATGCACCTTGCTGACAAGGGGGCATGTCGCATCGACATAGACCATTTCGCGGCGCGCGGCTTCGGCGGGAACGGCCTTGGGAACGCCGTGGGCCGAAAAGATCACCGGACGGTCCGACGGGCAGTCGTCCAGCTCCTCGACAAAAACCGCACCTTTGGCGCGCAGCCCGTCGACAACGAACTTGTTGTGCACGATCTCATGCCGGACAAAAACCGGCGCGCCCCATTTTTCCAGCGCCATCTCGACAATCTTGATGGCCCGGTCGACCCCGGCGCAAAACCCGCGCGGCGCGGCAAGATAAAGCGTCAGCGCCGGTTTCACCTGCCGTCACTCCCCAAGAGCGGATCCTTCGAATAACCGAATAGCGCAAAATCGTCGGCGTAGATCCGCTCTACCAGATGCGCGGTTTCGGCGGAGTAGTAGGACCGATAGTCATCGCGTGCCACGGTCCGGGCGCGTTGGTTTGCCAGGGCAAGGCCGCTTCGTTCGTTTACCGTTGCAAGATCCTCGGAAAAGCTTTCCTGCCGGCCGACGAAATCGACCAGAACGCGGTTTTGCCGGTCGCAGAGAAAATAGGTTTGCGGCAGGAAATGCAGCCAGCCAAGCACCGGGCCCCGCCGGACAGGCGAGAGCATGGCCTGCGCGAAGTCGCGAAAATCGGCGTACTGGCCCAGGAACTGCCGCCCCCAGGCCGCATCCCGCGCCGATGTCTTGTCCGAACGAAGGTAGTGAAAGGCGGAAACGAACCGGTCATAGGGATTGCGGACAAAGCCGAATGTAAAACACGCGTCGAACAGTACCGGGTCCTTCCAGCGCAGAAACTCTGCCGAGCGGTGGCCATGCGCGATGGGCAGTTGCGTGGCAATCGCCGTCCCTGCGCATTTGGGTACATGGACGAAAATGGCGCGATGCTTGCGGTTTTCGGCCAGATCCACATTGTCGATCAATCGGGCGCGCGCATATTCCCGCAGGTCAAAATAGGCCCGCTGCAGGCCGACAGCCCGCGCCGCCCCCTGAAGCCGCGAGTCAAGCGTGGTTATTCGGCCTGAAAACTGGGTCATCCCGCACTGCGCATATTGTCTGCCGCGTCGATATGGCATGCGAAAGCCGCCGGAGGCAAGCACGTGCCCCGGCGGCGTGTTTCACAACACACTGAGGATCAGAGCGAGTGCCCGGCCATATCCTCGTCGGCGTCCGACCGTGGTTCGCGGGGTGGACGCCCGATAACATCGCGCAGCGCGTCGAGTTCGATGAAATTGTCGGCCTGACGGCGCAGTTCATCGGCGATCATCGGCGGTTGCGACCGGATGGTCGAGACGACCGAAACCCGGACACCCTGGCGCTGAAGGCTTTCAACCAGTGGCCGAAAGTCTCCGTCGCCGGAGAAAAGCACGATGTGATCGACCCTCGGCGCAAGCTCCATGGCATCGACCGTAAGCTCGATATCCATATTGCCCTTCACCTTCCGGCGCCCCTGACTGTCCGTGTATTCCTTGGCCGGTTTGGTGACCATGGAAAAGCCGTTATAGTGGAGCCAGTCGACAAGCGGACGTATTGGCGAATACTCGTCGTTTTCGAGAAGCGCAGTGTAGTAAAACGCGCGAAGCAACTTGCCACGGCGCTCGAACTCTTGACGCAACAGTTTATAGTCGATGTCGAACCCGTGCGATTTCGCCGCCGCATAAAGGTTCGAGCCATCGATGAACAGCGCGAGCCGTTCGTCCTTGTAGAACATAAATTGCCCTTTCAAATTAATAACGGCGCAGGGCTTGTCTTTGACGATCTGGGTGGACAGATCACAATCCCGTGAGCCAGAGCCAAGGATATAAGAATAGCCGTGACCCTACAAGATTCTGAATCTGCCCAAAGGTACAGGCAGGCGATTATCGCCTTGGGAAGCAGTTTGCCGTTCGACGAAATGTCGTCCGATCAGATCATAATCCAAGCCATGAGCGATGTTGTTGCTGATATAGGAACCGTCGTCGCGTTTTCCAGACTGTTTGCTTCTCCGGCATTTCCGGCGGGGATTGGGCCGGATTTCATCAATGCGTGCGCAATTGTGCGAACGGGCCTGGACGCAGGCGCGGTGCTTGTGGCGCTGCACAGGATAGAAGCGCGGTATGGCCGGCAGAGGGATCGGCGCTGGGGCGCGCGCACCCTTGATCTCGATCTCGTCGCGATTGAAGGCGAGATGCACCCGGATGCGCAGACGCTTGGCAGATGGATGGACCTTGCGCCAGACCGGCAGTCATCCGAAGCGCCGGCGCAATTGATCCTTCCGCACCCAAGGCTGCAGGATCGTGCTTTCGTCCTGATTCCCCTGTCGGAAATAGCGCCCGATTGGCGTCATCCGATAACGGGACGGACAGTGTCCGAGATGATCGCGGGACTCTCAAGTGCGGATAAAGCCGGTATTTTGCCCGTTTGATCGGGATTCACGACTTGTCAAGCCGAAAGCAAGGTCCTAAATAACGGGCTCCATATCTCCCAATCCGATTGGAGTGTCTCATGGCCCGCGTGACGGTCGAAGATTGCGTTGACAAAGTTCCGAACCGGTTCGAGCTGGTGATGCTTGCCTCTCACAGGGCACGCGAAATCGCTTCCGGCGCGTCGCTTACCATCGATCGCGACAACGACAAGAACCCTGTCGTAAGCCTTCGTGAGATCGCCGACGAGACCCAGATCGCGGGCGACCTTCGCGAACGCATGATCGAAAGCCATCAGACCCAGATCGAGGTCGATGAAGCTGAAGACGATGCGATGGCGCTTCTCATGGGCGCCGAGTCGGATCGTCCGGCGGATGACGACATGTCCGAGGAAAAACTTCTTCGGGCGCTGATGGAAGCTCAGGGTCAGGGCTAGACCCGCACCGACAGGACAGCGAACCAGAATGATCGACGTCGAAGACCTGATCGCGCTGGTCCGCAACTACAATCCCGGTACCAATGCCGAGCTGATCCGGAAAGCCTATGACTATGGCTTCCGGATGCATGCCGGGCAGACCCGTCATTCCGGAGAGCCCTACTTTACCCATCCCGTGTCCGTGGCCGCCATCCTGACCGAGCAGCGGCTGGATGATGCGTCGATCATCACGGCGCTGCTGCATGACACGATCGAGGACACGAAATCCACTTACACCGAGATCGCGAGCGAATTCGGAGAAGAAATCGCCGAACTGGTGGATGGCGTCACCAAGCTGACGAACCTGCAGCTTACCTCGACCGAGACCAAGCAGTCAGAGAATTTTCGCAAGCTGTTCATGGCGATGTCGAAGGATCTTCGCGTGATCCTGGTCAAGCTGGCCGACCGGCTGCACAACATGCGAACCATCAAGTCCCTTCCGCAAGAGAAGCAGGCGCGCAAGGCACGCGAGACGATGGACATCTTCGCCCCGCTGGCCGGACGCATGGGTATGCAGTGGATGCGCGAAGAGCTTGAGGACCTGTCCTTCCGGGTGCTCAACAACGAGGCGCGTTCGTCGATCATCAGGCGATTCATCACGCTTCAGAGGGAAACCGGGGACGTGATCCAGAAGATCACGTCGGATATCAGGCTTGAGCTTGAGAAAGAGGCGATCGAGGCCGACGTTTTCGGACGCGCGAAAAAGCCCTATTCGATCTGGCGGAAGATGCAGGAAAAACAGCTTGCCTTTTCACGCCTGTCGGACATTTACGGCTTTCGGGTCATCTGCGGGAGCGAAAGCGACTGCTATCGCATTCTGGGTGCGATCCACCGCCGCTGGCGCGCGGTTCCGGGCCGGTTCAAGGACTATATCAGCCAACCGAAATCGAACGGGTATCGTTCGATCCATACCACGGTTTCCGGGCGCGACGGCAAACGCGTCGAGGTGCAGATACGAACGCGGCAGATGCACGAGGTCGCCGAGGCCGGCGTTGCCGCGCATTGGTCGTACCGCGACGGTGCGCGGGCGAAAAACCCCTTTGCCGTGGATCCCGCGAAGTGGATCGCCTCGCTGACCGAGCGCTTTGAAAACGGCGACGACCATGACGAGTTTCTGGAGAACGTAAAGCTCGAGATGTACTCCGATCAGGTGTTCTGCTTCACGCCCAAGGGCGATGTGGTGCAGTTGCCGAAAGGAGCGACGCCGCTCGATTTCGCGTATTCGATTCATACGCGGATCGGCAATTCAACAGTCGGCGCGAAGATCGATGGCATTCGTGTGCCGCTCTGGACGCGGCTCAAGAACGGGCAATCGGTTGAAATCATCACCGCGGCCGGACAACGTCCGCAGGCGACGTGGATCGATATCGTGGTTACCGGCCGCGCCAAATCTGCCATTCGCAGATCGTTGCGCGAGGAGGATCGCGAGCGGTTCATCAAACTCGGCCAGGAACTTGCCCGCGTCGCGTTCGAACATGTGGGCCGCAAGGCCACCGAAAAGGCGCTTCGCATGGCGGCCAAGACACTTGGCCTGACCGATGAAAACGATGTGCTTGCCCAGCTTGGCAGTGCCGAGCTGACCGCACGCGAAGTGATCGAGGCAATCTATCCCGAACTGGCGACGCGGCAGGCCGTGGAAGAGATTGACGCGCGTCGCGCCGTTGTCGGCCTGACCGCCGACCAGTCGTTCCGGCGCGCGAATTGCTGTCAGCCGGTTCCCGGCGAAAGGATCGTCGGGATAACCTATCGCGGGCAGGGTGTGGTCATTCATGCGATCGACTGTCCGGCACTGGCCGATTTCGACATGCAGCCGGACAGATGGGTCGACCTGCATTGGCATTCCGGCCGCCATGCCCCGGTCTATACGGTCAGCCTGAATGCGACGATCGCGAATGATGCCGGCGTTCTTGGCCGGATTTGCACGCTGATCGGCGAGCAGGGCGCAAATATCTCGGATCTGACATTCGTGGACCGTAAGCCCGATTTTTACCGACTCATCATTGAAGTTGATTTAAGGGATGCAGAACATCTGCATATGATGCTGACCGCGCTTGAAGCGGAAAGCGATGTGGCACAGGCCGAGCGGTACCGCGATTTGGCGCGCAAGCCCTGACGGGCGGGAAGGGAAGAACGTGGTCTTCAAGCGGCGCACACCGCGGACCTATCTGCAACTGCTGGCCGAGGCGTTCTGGCCCCGGGGCGGTTGGACGCGGGCATTCCACTACGTCAAACACCGCATCAGACGGTTGCCGGATAACCCCAAGCGGATTGCCCGCGGTGTGGGCGTTGGCGTCTTCGTCAGCTTTACCCCCCTTTTCGGGCTGCATTTCATCGTGGCGTTTCTCGGGGCAAAGTTCCTGCGCGCGAACATCCTTGCGGCCCTGCTTGGTACGTTCTTCGGCAATCCGCTGACCTTTCCCGTCATCGCGCTGGTCTCGATGAAGCTGGGATATCTGATCCTCGGGACCACGTTCGATGAAAGCCAGCACGCAACCCTTTTCGGCAAGTTCGTCGGCGCCGGAGAGGACCTCAGGAACAACTTCTTTGCGATTTTCACCGATGCGACAATGCACTGGGTCAATCTCTCCAACTTCTTTACGGAAGTTTTCCTGCCCTACCTCGTCGGCGGGTTGGTGCCCGGGATCATCACCGGGGTTGTCTCGTACTACCTTTCCGAACCGATCATCGCCGCCTATCAGAAACACCGGCGTAAACGGCTGAAGGACCGGTTTGAAAAGCTGAAGGCCCGGCTGCATTCCCGCTCGGCGCCGGGTCAGGAACAGAACAAGGGATGATGCCGGCCAATTGTAAGGGATACGATTAGGTGGTTTTCCAACCCCTTGTGGTCCTTTAAGCTTTCCAAAATCAAAGATCATGGAGTTGAGCGTGTCGAATGTCCTGCGCCTTGGCGTCAATATCGATCATGTGGCGACGGTCCGGAACGCGCGCGGCTCGGCCTATCCGGATCCTGTGCGGGCGGCAAAGCTTGCGGAAAGGTCCGGCGCGGACGGCATAACGGCGCATCTGCGCGAGGACCGTCGCCACATCACTGACGCCGATATCGAACGGCTTGTCGACGCGCTGAGTGTCCCGCTCAACTTCGAAATGGCGGCAACCGACGAGATGCAGAAAATCGCGCTTCGTCATCGGCCACATGCCGTCTGCATCGTTCCCGAAAAGCGCGAGGAGAGGACAACCGAAGGCGGGCTTGAGGTCGCGCGCGAGGAAAACCGGCTGGCCCATTTCATCGCGCCCCTCGCCGATGCAGGCTGCCGCGTGTCGATCTTCATCGCCGCCGACGCGGCGCAGATAGAGGCGGCGCATCGTATCGGCGCGGCGGTGGTCGAACTTCATACAGGCGCCTATTGCGACTATCATGCCGAGGGCAAGCTTGCCGCACGGGATGCCGAACTCGCGCGGCTGCGCGAAATGTCCGCTTATGCACATTCCCTCGGGCTTGAGGTTCATGCGGGCCATGGGCTGACCTTTGACACGGTTGCGCCCATCGCGGCCTTCCCCGAGGTGCGAGAGCTCAACATCGGGCACTTTCTGATCGGAGAGGCGATTTTTACCGGTTTGCAGCCGGCGATCATGGAAATGCGGCGCCTGATGGATGCGGCCCGCCGGGCCTGATCCGAGCGCCAAGAAGAAACCAGTACTGTTAACGAAGCGTTTGCGCTACCATAGGTGTGGAGGGCCCGGAGTCAGGGGTCGCTCAGATCTTGGGGGAAGCGCCATGAGAAATCCTATCGTAATGATTATTATCGGGATCTTGTCCATCCTTGCGGGCATTTTCTGCCTGCTCAATCCCCTGGCCGGTTCAATCGCTTCGACGTTGATTGCCGGTTGGTCCTTCCTGATTCTCGGTGTCGTGCAGCTGATCACCACGTTCAGGGAAACCGGTTGGGGCGCCCGGCTGTGGTCGCTTCTGCTGGGGGTGATCGCCGTTCTTGCGGGGATGAACCTGTTGATGGAGCCTTTGGCCGGGCTCGTGACCCTGACCGCCATCATCGGTGTCCTTTTCCTCGTCTCGGGCATTTTCAAGTTTGTTGCCGGCTTCGGCATGCCAGGCGGCAATATCAAGACGATGGTGATCCTGTCCGGCGTGGTTTCAGCGCTTCTCGGCTTCATGATCCTTTCGGGATTCCCGGGCTCTGCCGTGGTCACACTTGGGGTTCTTCTGGGGGTCGAGCTGATCTCGAACGGCGCATCGCTTCTTGGCATGGCCTATCTCGGTCGCAAACTGGCCGGCGCCTGAAGACAAGAAGCGGCTTTTGCTTACGGGCCGGATCGTGCGATAGAGATCCGCGGCCGGGCGGCCTTCGCGTCTGTGGCCGCCCCCGGGTCGCGGAGAATGCGAATGATCATCGGAATTGGGACCGATCTGGCCAATATCGAACGTATCCAGGGCGTTCTTGACCGGTATGGCGACCGCTTCCGCAACCGGGTCTTCACGGAAACGGAACAGCGCAAGGCCGAACGCCGCATGGACAAGGCCGGAACCTATGCGAAACGCTGGGCGGCGAAAGAAGCCTGTTCGAAAGCCCTCGGGACTGGCCTGCGCATGGGAATTTCCTGGAAGGACATGGCGGTTTCCAACCTGCGCAGCGGACAGCCCGTCATGCATCTGACCGGCTGGGCGGCCGAACGCCTTGCCGCAATGACCCCCAAGGGACATGAGGCAATCGTCCATGTGACTTTGACGGATGACCATCCCTGGGCGCAGGCCTTCGTGGTGATCGAGGCGCGCCCCCTCCCGCCCGGCGCTTGACACCTAGCGTCCCGGCGCGCATGAAGCGCCGCGAGGAAACGCGAGAGGCAGGCTGAAGATGTCGGGTAAGGCAAAAGACGGGATCGTCGAGACCATAAAGACGATCTTCTGGGCGCTGTTGATTGCCGGAGTTTTCCGGACCTTGTTCTTTCAGCCTTTCTGGATTCCGTCCGGTTCGATGAAGGACACGCTGCTGATCGGCGACTTCATTTTCGTTAACAAGATGGCCTATGGCTATTCGCGGTATTCCTGCCCGTTCGCCGCCTGTCCGATTTCCGGGCGCATTCTGGGCTCGGAACCTGAACGAGGCGATGTTGTCGTTTTCCGCCATCCCGCAAACGGGCAGGACTTCATCAAGCGGCTTATCGGCCTTCCTGGCGATACGGTTCAGGTGAAGGACGGCATTGTCTGGATCAACGGCGTGGAGGCTCCGCAGGAACCGGCCGGAATGTTTGAAGAGATCAAGGCCCCGCAGGGATCGCAGGGCAATATTCCGCGTTGTGCGAATGATGTCGGGATGGGCGGCGTCTGCGTCAAGGAACGCAGCATCGAAACCCTTCCGAATGGCGTGCGCCACGACGTCCTCAACATCGGCAAGGGTCCGGTTGACGATACGCCACTTTATACGGTGCCCGAAGGAAACTATTTCTTCATGGGCGATAACCGCGACAATTCACAGGACAGCCGCTTTGCACTGGCTGCGGGGGGTGTGGGCATGTTGCCGGCCGAATATCTGATCGGGCGCGCCGACCGGATCGTGTTCTCGTCCGCCGGACGCTCGCTCTTTTACTTCTGGACCTGGCGGTCCGACCGGTTCTTCAAGGCGGTCGAGTGAAGATCGGCGCCGAACTGGCGGGGTTTTCCGCGCGGATCGGCCATGATTTCCGGCGCCCCGAACTTCTGGTTCGCGCGCTCACCCATGCCTCGATCGCCTCGGCGACGCGGCCTGACAACCAGCGGCTGGAATTTCTGGGGGACCGGGTGCTGGGCCTGGTCATGGCCGAGGCTTTGCTGGCCGCCGACAAGGACGCAAGCGAAGGCCAGCTTGCCCCGCGGTTCAATACGCTGGTCCGCAAGGAAACCTGCGCCGCCGTCGCAAGGGAAATTGCGCTGGGCGATGTCCTCAAGCTCGGGCGGTCCGAGATGATGTCCGGCGGGCGGCGCAAGGACGCTCTTCTGGGCGACGCGATGGAGGCCGTGATCGCGGCGGTGTATCTCGATGGCGGGTTCGATGCGGCGCGGGCGATGATCCTGCGGCTATGGGATGCGCGGATCGGCAGCGTCAAGACCGATGCCCGCGACGCCAAGACCGCACTTCAGGAATGGGCGCAGGCGCGCGGCCTGCCGCCGCCTGATTACGTTGAGACGGGCCGCGAGGGGCCGGATCACCAGCCGGTCTTTACGGTCGAGGTCCGGTTGCCGACCGGCGAAAGCGCATCCGCCAAGGCCGGCGCAAAACGACAGGCCGAACAGGCGGCTGCGAAGGCGCTGCTGGTGCGACTGAGCCGAGACGTGTCATCCTGACGATCGGACCCGGCAACACGCTGGCGAAGAGTGCCGAAATCGGTTAACCCGTCGAAACCCTGGAAAAAAGGAATGCCATGACCACGCGCGCGGGTTTTGTTGCCCTGATCGGAGAGCCCAACGCGGGCAAGTCCACGCTTTTGAACCGGATGGTCGGGGCCAAGGTTTCGATCGTCACGCACAAGGTGCAGACGACACGGGCGCGCATTCGCGGGATCGCGATGGAAGGGGACGCGCAGATTGTCTTTGTCGATACGCCGGGGCTGTTCCGGCCACGCCGCAGGCTTGACCGCGCGATGGTCGCCGCGGCCTGGGGCGGGGCGGCGGATGCCGATATCGTCGTCTTGCTGATCGAGGCGCATCGCGGCCTGACGCCGGGCGTCGCGGCGATCCTTGAAACGTTAAGGGACAAGGTTCCGGCGGGAACACGTGTCGCGCTGGCCATCAACAAGATCGACCGGGTCAAGGCCGAGGCCTTGCTGGCGCTTTCGGCGCAGATGAATGAGGCGTTCACCTTTGAGAAGACCTTCATGATTTCGGCCGAGCGCGGGCATGGCGCGGCCGACCTGAAGGAATGGCTGGGCAGCGAGATGCCCGAAGGTCCGTGGTTCTACCCTGAAGACCAGATCGCCGATCTGCCCATGCGCATGATCGCGGCCGAAATCACGCGCGAGAAACTGACACTGCGTCTGCATGAGGAATTGCCCTACCAGATGACGGTGGAGACCGAGCGCTGGGAGGACAAGCCCGACGGATCGGCACGGATCGACCAGATCATCTATGTCGCCCGGGATGGCCACAAGGGCATCGTGCTTGGCCACAAGGGCGAGACGGTCAAGGCGGTGGGTCAGGCCGCACGAACGGAACTGATCGAGTTTCTGGGGCGGCCGGTGCATCTGTTCCTTCAGGTCAAGGTGCGGCCGAACTGGCTGGACGAGAAAGAGCGGTTTACCGAGATGGGGCTGGATTTCCGGGATGGCGAATAAGGCACCTGCAGGTTCGGGCCGGATCGCGGCGTTGCCTCGGGCCACCCGCGGCGGCGGTATCTGTCACCAGCAAGACGGCAAAGGGCGGCGCTCATGTCGGCACGGCTGACGGCTGATTTCTGGGTACACGCCTATATCGCGCGCCTTCAGGCGGCGCATATCCCCGCCTATGTCGTGGTTCGCGGCGATGCGACGGCGGGGGCCGTACTGGTCAAGCTTTGCACCCTGGACGGCAAGGCGCGGCTTTTTCAGCGCAGCTTCGATCTCATGAGCGGCGCGCGCGTATGGGTCGTTCTGAGCGAGGGCGAGGAGGGTGCGGTCGATACCGCAATCGACCGTCAGTGCGGCATGGACCCCGACCTTTGGGTGATCGAGATCGAAAGCCGCGACGGGCGGACGCTGCTGGAGGAAGACGGGTTGTCTGACTGACAGTCGCCAGTCAGACGAGGCCCATTTCAACCAGCGATGCCGCCGAAGCGCGCAGCGCGTCCGCGGCGGGTATGAAATCCAACGACAACATGCGCCGGGCCTTTTCGGCCGAGACGTCTTCCCGTCGACCGATACCGGGAAGGGCCGCACGGGCTTCGGCGTCGACAAGCGCAAGAAGGCGCAAGACGAATTTCGGCGCCGTCAGCGTCGGTATCCGCCGTTTCGGATAGGCATCCTTGAGGACACGCCCCCAATCGGTAAGCCACATCGATCCGGCGGAAGTGATCAGCCTTTCGCCGGCCGTCTCATCGCGACCCAGCGCCCGGACATGGGCCAGGGCGACATCGCGGACGTCGACCATTGAAAAGCCGATCCGGGGCAGCATCGGATCGCGACCTTTCATCAGGCGCCGAACAAGGCCGATCGAGCTGCCGAAATGGGTATCGAGCGATGGCCCGAGGATTAGGGTCGGGTTGATGGTGGTCAGCCGGAGGCCCTCGCTCCGGGCAAGCTTCCACGCCGCGCGTTCGGCCATCACCTTGGAATTCGAATAGTGGTTTTCGGGGGCGCCATTCGCATCGGCCCAGTCTTCCTCGGTAAAGACATAGCCGGCGGGCCGGTTGCTGTCGAAGATGGCGGCAGAGGATGAGGTGACGATCACGCGGTCGATGCCAGCCGATGCCGCGGCGCGCAGCGCGCGTTCGGTCCCGTCCACAGCCGGGCGGATAAGATCTTCTGGGTTCTTCGGTTGTTTGATCGGGAAGGGTGAGGCCGTGTGAACAAGTGCGGCACAGCCTTTCATTGCGCCTTGCCAACCATCGTCCCGCGTGAGGTCGAGGGTGACGAAGGTCAGCCGCTCTGCCGCGTCGGCCGGAAGATGTGGCAACACGGCTGCGCGAACCTCATCCGCCCGGGCCGGGCTGCGCAGCGACGCGCGGACCGCGTGGCCTTCCGCCAACAGTGTCAGAAGGATGTGCTTGGCCAGAAATCCGCTGGCGCCGGTAAGAAATATGGGGGCATCCTTCGACATGGCCGGTCTCCGCTTGGCCAGACCAACATCATGCGGATCTGACGCGAAGGCAACCGCGCCCTCGCGTCAACCGAGCAGTCTGCGCGCGATGACCTGCGCCTGGATCTCGGCCGCCCCTTCAAAGATGTTGAGGATACGCGCATCGCACAGGACACGGCTGATCTGATATTCCAGCGCGAACCCGTTTCCGCCATGAATTTGCAGCGCATTGTCCGCGCAGGCCCATGCAATCCGGGCGCCGAGTAGCTTGGCCATCCCGGCTTCAAGATCGCAGCGCTTGTCATGATCCTTTTGCCAGGCCGAGTGATAGGTCAGTTGCCGCGCGATCATGATCTCGACCGCCATCATCGCAAGCTTGCCCGCGACGCGGGGGAATTCGATCAGGGACTTGCCGAACTGTTTTCGATCCTCTGCGTATCTCATACCAATTTCGAGCGCGGACTGCGCCACTCCGATGGCACGGGCCGCAGTCTGGATGCGGGCGCTTTCGAAGGTCTGCATCAACTGCTTGAACCCTTGCCCCGGCACGCCGCCCAGCAGGTTTTCGCCCTTCACCTTGAAGCCGTCGAACCCGAGTTCGTATTCCTTCATGCCCCGGTAACCCAGAACCTCGATCTCGCCCCCGGTCATTCCGGGTGTCGGGAAGGGGTTTTGATCGGTTCCCGGTGTCTTTTCGGCAAGGAACATCGAAAGACCGCGATAGTCGGTCGTCTCGGGATCGGTCCGCGCCAGAAGCGTCATCACGTGGGTTCGCGCAGCGTGCGTGATCCATGTCTTGTTGCCAGTCACTTCCCAGTCATCGCCGGATCTGACGGCGCGCGTGCGCAGCGAACCAAGGTCCGAACCGGTGTTGGGTTCGGTAAAGACGGCGGTGGGAAGGATTTCACCGGATGCCAGTTTCGGCAGCCAGTGTGCTTTCTGTTCCGGCGTTCCGCCGCAAAGGATCAGTTCGGCCGCAATCTCTGACCGGGTGCCGAGCGAGCCGACCCCGATATAGCCCCGGCTGAGTTCTTCCGAGACGACGACCATCGACGCTTTCGACAGCTCCAGACCACCGAATTCCTCGGGGATCGTCAGACCGAATACGCCAAGATCGGCCAGTTCCTCGATGATGGACATCGGGATCAGCTCGTCCCTCAGGTGCCAGTCATGCGCATTGGGGACAACGCGATCCTCTGCGTAGCGGCGAAACTGATCGCGGATCATTTCCAGATCATCGTCGAGACCTGTCGCGCCAAAGGTGGCTTTGCCGCGGTTCTCTCGCATCAAGGCGACAAGGCGCATCCGTGCGGCCGCCGTATTGCCACCCGCGACAAGTTCGGCCGCCGCCCCTTCGGGGGTCCAGCTCAGGCCAAGATCGGCAAGCCGCGCCATTTCGCCCTGACTCATCGGGATGCCGCCAGCGATCTGCGCAAGGTACTCGCCGGATCCGATCTGAAGGATCAGCGCTTCCATTTCGCCAAGGGTGCCGGCTTCGGACAGCCTTGTGGCCCAGGCCCGCAACTGGCGCAGCGATTCGACATAGGTCGCAAGCCATGAGAGCGCGTGCGCCTCGAATTGGCGGGCCTCGAGCGCGTCTCCGGAAACCTTGCCGTCCTTGTCCACATCCGAGCGAAGACCGTGCCGTGCATCCTCAAGCAGCCGTTCGACTTGCGGCAGTGCGTTTTCGGTCAGTGAAAGTAGGTTGGGAAGGATATCGGAATTTGGCATGTCGGCCCCGTCACGCGCCATCGATCGGCTCCTGTTCTGCAGTTGCATTGTCCTAACCATCTTGCAGGTGCAGCGCAATATTAATTCTTCTTGTGCGCGCATATTGCACGAAAATGTCGCGGCAAGTTTCGGGGTGCGCAGCGGGAAGCAAGACGCTAAATCAGGGGGGGAGGGAGCGCGCCGATGCTGGGATCCGATCTGACCACGATTTTTCTGGCGGTATTCGTGACCGTTTTTGCCGGCGTGGTGAAAGGCGCCGTCGGCTTTGCGATGCCGATGATCATGATTTCAGGTCTTGCCTCATTTCTTCCTGCCGAGCAGGCGCTGGCGGCATTGATTATTCCGACGGTCGCCACAAACCTTGCACAGGCGCTGCGGCAGGGGTTGGGGGCGGCCATTCTGACGGCAAAGGAATACAAGCGATTGCTTGTGGCCCTTTGCATCACGGTCCTGCTCGTCGCCCAGGCGGTGCCCTATATTCCCCAGGCGGCGCTTCTGATCGCACTTGGCGTGCCAATCGTCGCGTTCGCGCTTAGCCAGCTTGCCGGCTGGCAACTGCGCTTTGACGCGCGCAATCGCGGCCGGGCCGAGATTGCGACCGGTATCGTGGGCGGAATCTTCGGAGGGATTTCGGGCATCTGGGGGCCGCCGACCATTGCTCTGCTTCTGTCATTGGGTGTCGACAAGCGCGAGAACGTGCGCGTTCAGGGCGTCGTCTATGTGATCGGCGCTGTGGTTCTGGTGGCCGGGCATCTGGGGTCTGGTGTGCTCAACGCCGCGACCTTGCCGCTGTCACTGTTCCTGACCCTGCCGTCGATGGTAGGGCTTTATGTTGGTTTCGCAGTTCAGGACCGGCTGGATGCCGCGCGGTTTCGGCGCTGGACGTTGATTGTTCTGGCGATCAGCGGCCTCAACCTTGTGCGGCGCGCCCTGGCCCTTTGGCAGGGTTAGGCCGGATCGCGGCGGAATGCTCCGCCGCGATCCGGCTGTTGTTCAGCTGATCGCCGCCGCCTTCACATCGTCGTCGATATAGGGGACGTACTGGGCGAAATTGTTGGCGAACATGTCGACAAGCTTGCGCGCCTGCGCGTCATAGGCCGCCCCATCCGTCCAGGTCTGCCGAGGATCGAGAAGCCGGTCGTCGACACCGGGAACCCTGACCGGAACTTCAAAGCCGAAATGCGCGTCCTTGCGGAAAGGCACCCTGTTGAGCGACCCGTCGAGAGCGGCGGTCAGCAATGCCCGCGTTGCCTTGATGGGCATCCGTGACCCGGTACCATAAGCGCCCCCGGTCCATCCGGTATTGACCAGCCAGCAGGTCGCGCCGTGCTGGGCGATCTTGTCCTGCAGCAGCTTGCCGTAGACCTCGGGGCGGCGCGGCATGAAAGGGGCGCCAAAACAGGTCGAGAAGGTCGGCTGAGGTTCGGTCACGCCGCGTTCCGTACCTGCGACCTTGGAGGTGAAGCCCGACAGGAAGTGATACATGGCCTGGCTTGGCGTCATCCGTGCGATGGGCGGCAAGACGCCATAGGCATCACAGGTCAACATGATGATGCTCTTCGGATGCCCGCCCAGCGATGTGGGAGAGGCGTTCGAGATAGCCTCGAGCGGATAGGCCACACGGGTGTTCGCGGTCAGGCTGTCATCCTCGAAATCCAACTCGAAGGTTTCGGGGTCAAAGACCATGTTTTCGACGACCGAGGCGAAACGGTGCGTGGTGGCATAGATCTCGGGCTCGGCTTCGGCTGACAGATTGATCGTCTTTGCGTAGCAGCCCCCTTCGAAGTTGAAGGTCCCCTTGCCAGACCAGCCATGTTCGTCATCACCGATCAAGGTGCGCGACGGATCGGCCGAAAGGGTCGTCTTTCCGGTGCCTGAAAGGCCGAAGAACACGGCCGTGTCATCGGGATTGCCGATGGCGTGATTGGCCGAACAATGCATGGCCATGATGCCCTTGCCGGGCAGGATGTAGTTCAGCAGCGTGAAGACCGCTTTCTTGTTCTCGCCCGCATAGGCCGTGTTGCCGATCAGGATCAGCTTGCGGTCAAAGTTCAGCGCGATCACGGTCTCGGACCGGCAGCCATGGCGCGCCGGGTCGGCCTTGAAGCCGGGGCAGTTGATGATGGTGAATTCGGGAATGAAATCATCCAGTTCCGAACGTTCGGGGCGGCGCAGGAGGTGGCGAATGAAGAGACCATGCCAGGCAAGCTCGGTCACGACACGCACATCCAGACGATGTTCGGGATCGGCGCCGGCGTAGAGATCCTGCACGAAATAATCGCGGCCCTTCATATGGGACAACATGTCCTCATAGAGCCGGTCGAACGCCTCGGGCGCCATCGGCGCGTTATTTTCCCACCAGACGCTGTCCTCGACGGAAGGCGTACGCACGACGAATTTGTCCTTTGGGGAACGGCCGGTATGAGAGCCGGTCGACGCAAGCAGCGCGCCACCCTTCCCCAATGTCCCTTCGCCTCTCCTTATAGCCGCATCCATCAGCGCAGGTTCGGAAAGATTGTAATAGATGCGGCCCAACCCCGCGATGCCCTGATCTTCCAAGCGTTGCGAGGGGTTTACCCGTCCATCTGTCATATGCGTACTCCCGATGCCGCATCGCAGCGGCCATTGTTCGGTTGAATGCGTCACCCTGAACTTTCCTGGTGACGGTTTGCCCAGCCCGCGGGGCTAACGCCGTCCCTATACCATGCCGTTAGAGCGTTGGAATAGAAGGCGATGTCAGGTTTAGCGCCATCATGGTAGGGTTAGCGCAATCATCAGCTTTTCGCAAAGCCGGTTCAGGCAACGATCCGCCAGAGTGAGGCAAATTAGTCAACCTTTCCAGTTTTTCGGCAATTCTGATTCGGTGGGTTGGTCTGATTCGCACTTATTGGTTGCTTCGCAAGGCCGGACATCAGACAATGCCAGCAAAATCAAGACGAACGAGAGCAGATTGAGGGAAACGACAATGTCGAGAATCGCGTTGGTGGATGACGACAGGAATATCCTGACGTCGGTCTCCATGACGCTTGAGGCCGAAGGCTTCGAGGTCGAGACCTATAACGATGGCCAGTCCGCACTGGATGCGTTCAACAAACGCCTGCCGGATATGGCGGTGCTGGATATCAAGATGCCACGCATGGACGGGATGGATCTCTTGCAACGGCTTCGCCAGAAAACGTCGATGCCGGTCATCTTCCTGACCTCGAAGGATGATGAGATCGACGAGGTTCTCGGGCTGCGCATGGGCGCGGACGATTACGTGAAAAAGCCGTTTTCGCAGCGTCTTCTGGTGGAGCGTATCCGTGCGCTTCTGCGTCGTCAGGAAGCGATCGCGAGCGGTGAGGTCGCGACAACCGAAGAAACCAAGATCATGACGCGAGGGTCGCTGACCATGGATCCGTTGCGCCATTCGGTCAGCTGGCGCGGCAAGGATGTCGCGCTGACGGTTACCGAATTCCTTTTGCTGCAGGCTTTGGCGCAGCGCCCGGGCTTTGTGAAAAGCCGTGATCAGTTGATGGATGTGGCCTATGACGACCAGGTTTACGTCGATGACCGCACCATTGACAGCCATATCAAGCGATTGAGAAAGAAGATGCGGACAGTTGACGATGACTTTTCCGCTATCGAGACGCTTTATGGTATCGGGTATCGTTACAACGAAGAATGACATTAGCGTCGAGGATCAACTTGCGCGACAAAAGGGAGTCTCGCCGCGCAGATGTAGTCCTTGGCGAGGACTGGACTGCGCCGGAAGGGTTCGTGGAATCCGAGCTCAAGGCAGGGCGTGAACGGCGGGGATTCATCTCGCTCAACCGCTCGCCCTTGGCGCGCAAGATCATCACGTTCAATCTTATGGCGATGGTCGTCCTCGTGGCCGGGGTTCTTTACCTTAACCCGTTCCGCGACAGCCTTGTATTGCAACGCGAATCCGGGCTTGTTGCCGAAGCCCAGATCGTGGCCGACGTGTTCGAGGCGCAGCTTTCGGATGAGGGCGAGGTCGATCTGGGCAATGCCGTCGGCATCGATGTGCTGGATACGGCACGCGGGATCGAGCTTCCTGACGGGGCCGAGCTCTTTGTCTTCGACACGACCGAAAAACTGATCGTCTCTACCGTCGGGATGGAACGCCCCGCGCCCGAAACCGTGGCGGGTTTGCAGCGTGACCGGCGGTCGACCCTGATTACCGACATTCTCAACTTTGTCTGGGAAGGCATCGCGTCGGTGCTGTCCACGAAATCCGAACATGAAGCCGTGGGCGATACGCAGGACTTCGCTCGTGACCTTGTGGGGGGCGCGCTGACGGGGCAGACGCAGGTGCGCACCGGACGGGATGTTGCCGGCGAGGCGATATTCACCGTTGCGACACCGGTGCGGAGGGGCGGCGATGTCATCGGGGTCATCGCCATTACCTCGGTCGCCGGCGAGATCGATGAACTTGTCCGGGTCGAGCGCGAGCAGGTCCTGCAGATGTTCGTCATCGCTATCGTGGTGTCGATCGGCCTGAGCCTGGTTCTGGCGTCAACGATCGCTAATCCGCTTTCGGATCTGGCGGCCGCGGCAGAGCTTGGACGCGACAAGAATGCCCGCAAGATGAGCCCGAGCCGCGTGCGCATCCCCGATCTGACCGCGCGGCCGGACGAAATCGGACGGCTTTCAGGCGCGATGCGCGGCATGGTCTCGGCGCTTTACGAACGTATCGAGGCGAACGAACAGTTCGCGGCCGACGTGGCGCACGAAATCAAGAACCCCCTGGCCAGCCTTCGGTCCGCGGTCGGGACCCTCAGGGTCGCCTCCCGGGCGGATCAACGCGACAAGCTCTTGGATGTCATCGATCACGATGTGCGCAGGCTCGACCGTCTGGTCAGCGATATCTCAAACGCCTCGCGGCTCGACAGCGAACTGGTGAAGGAGGAGGAGGAAAGTTTCAACCTTCTCAAGATGCTGAGCAATATCACCGAGTTCCTCGGCCAGGAGGCGAAGGGCAGGGGGGTCGATTTCATTTCCGATTTGCCCCCCGAGCCGATCGTCATAACCGGGCTTGAAGGCCGTCTGGCACAGGTTTTTGTCAACCTGATCACCAACGCGGTTTCGTTCTGCCAGGAGGGGGACGCCGTACGGGTCTGGGCGCGCAAACGCGAAAACCGTGTTCTGGTGGTTGTCGAGGATACGGGGCCCGGAATTCCCGATCAGGCGCTGACGAAGATCTTCAAGCGGTTCTATTCGGAACGGCCCGAAGGCCAGTTCGGCGAACATTCGGGATTGGGCCTCGCAATTTCCAAGCAGATCGTCGAAGCACATGGCGGCGTGATATGGGCCGAAAACATCCGCCCGACGGATGCGGATATCACGTCGGAACCTTTGGGTGCGCGCTTCGTCGTCGGTCTTCCGGTGTGAGCGGGCAAACCGCCCCTGCCGGCAGCGATGGAAGGGTTCTGCATGCCGGTTGCGTTGCCCTTGCTGGTCGCGGGGTTCTGATCATGGGCGCCTCGGGCAGCGGCAAGTCCGGAATGGCCCTTCAGCTGATGGCCTATGGCTGCGATCTGGTCAGCGACGACCGCACCGAAGTCAGGCAACGCGACGGCGGGCTCTGGGCCTGTGCGCCAGAAGCGCTGCGGGGAAAGATCGAGGCGCGCGGGGTCGGCATTCTGGCAGCCCGCGCCGTTCCGGGCGCGCCGCTGTGCCTTGCTGTCGATCTTGACAAGTCCGAGACCGAACGTCTGCCGCCCTTTCGGACGCTTTCACTTCTTGGTCACGAACTGCCGGTTCTTCACAGATACGAGAGCACCCATTTTCCTGCGGCGATAATGCAGTATCTCAGGGGTGGATGCGCAGCATGAACGAACAGGACCGGGCAGGAACATCGACGGTGCGAGAGGTCGCCGCGGAAGCGGCAGGGGGCCAGCGCCTTGTGCTGGTTACGGGGCCGTCCGGCGCCGGCAGGTCGACCGCGATCCATGCGTTAGAGGACCTTGGCTATGAGGCGATAGACAATTTGCCGTTCAGCCTGATCCCCCGGCTGCTGGATGGGCCGCCCATCGCACGCCCCGTTGCGCTGGGTATCGATGTCCGCAACCGCGATTTTTCCGCAACGGCGCTGATCGAACTCATAGACCGTTTGACCCGTCTGCCCGAAGTGGCGCTGGAGGTCCTGTATCTCGATTGTCGCCCGGACGAACTGGTGCGCCGTTTTGGCGAGACACGGCGCCGGCATCCCCTTACCTCTGGGGGCATACCCGCCGAAGGCGTTACAAAAGAAATCGATATTCTCGGGCCGGTTCGCGCGCGCGCCGATGTATTGATTGATACATCCGACATGACGCCGCACGATTTGAAGGCCGAAGTTGGCCGCTGGTTCGTTCAGGGCGAGGCGGCCCGGCTTGCCGTTTCCGTCCATTCCTTTTCTTACAAGCGAGGCGTTCCGCGCGGGCTCGACATGATGTTCGACTGTCGATTCCTGTCGAACCCGCATTGGCAGGCCGAGTTGCGGGCGCTCGACGGGCGCGACGCCCGTGTTGCGGATCACGTGGAGGCGGATCCGCGTTATTCCGAATTCTTTTGCCGGACACGGGACTTGCTGTTGATGCTGCTGCCCGCCCATGTGGCCGAAGGCAAGAGCCATCTTGCCGTCGGCTTCGGATGCACCGGCGGGCAACACCGGTCAGTTGCAGTTGCAGAAAAGATCGCCAAAGCGCTTGCAGAGGCAGGATGGCAGGTGTCTAAGAGGCACCGGGAACTGGAAAGGCGGGCCATGGTGACGCCGCCAAAAGGATAAGGTGACAAGGCGTGATCGGGATCGTGATCGTCGCACATGGGGGTTTGGCGCGGGAATACCTTTCCGCGGTCGAACATGTCGTTGGCAAACAGCCCGGCATGCGCGCCATTGCCATTGAAGACGATCACGATCGCGACGTGATGCAACGCGAAATCCGTGGCACGGTCGATGCGGTCGACACCGGGCAGGGCGTTGTCGTCGTGACCGACATGTTCGGGGGGTCTCCGTCGAACCTTTCCCTCGGGGTCTGTGACCGGCGGGACCGCCAGATCCTTTACGGCGCGAACCTGCCGATGCTGATCAAGCTGGCAAAGTCACGCCACCTCTCGGTCGCGCAGGCCACGGCACTTGCCCTCGACGCCGGGCGAAAATACATAAATTCCTATGTCGCAACGGGTCAGATCGGACAATGACAGCAGCAAGCGCGACGACGCGAACCTTCAAGATTGTCAATGAAAAGGGCCTGCATGCCCGCGCCTCGGCGAAATTCGTGGAAGTTGTCGAGGCTTTCGATGCCAGTGCCGAAGTCTGCCGCGACGGAATGTGCGTGTCGGGGGATTCCATAATGGGACTTCTGATGCTGGGCGCGTCGCGCGGAACCTCGATCGAGGTCCGCATCACCGGTGCCGAGGCGGAAAAGCTTGCCGACGCGCTCGAGGCGCTGGTTGCCAACCGTTTCGGCGAAGATTACTGAGTTCTTATCAGATGCGTATGAGAGGGTGTGGGCATTCTTAACGAGGCCAGCCAAAATGCCGCGCGGGCGAAATCCGATAAACCGTATGAAATGCGGCGTTTGTCTTATGCCGGCACATTCTCTAATCCACTAAAGGCCGGCGTCATTCGAACCGTCGAATGGCTGACGGGCAAGCTGCCGCTGGTCAGGCTTATCCGGAAGTTTGAAAGAACGGGTGTGCCCGATGGTCAGGCATTTTTTACCAAATCGGTAAACCTGATGGGTATCGATATCCTGACACCGGAAGACCAGATCGCGCGCATTCCGAAGTCCGGACCGCTTGTTGTGGTTGCAAACCATCCGCATGGGCTGGTCGACGGCCTTGTGATGGGTGAGCTGATCGGCAGGGTGCGCACCGACTACAAGATTCTAACCCGCTCGCTTCTGACCGGTATTCCCGAGATCGAGCAGCACATGGTTCCCGTCCCTTTTCCACATGAGGAAAACGCGCGGGAACTTGGGCTGGCCATGCGCAATATCTGCATGGATCATCTGACGAATGGCGGGGTTGTCATCCTGTTCCCGGCCGGCAAGGTGGCAACAAGCAAGAGTTTCTTCGGGCCCGTTATCGAACCGGAATGGAATCCCTTCACGGCGAAGATGATCGCACGATCCGGCGCGTCCGTTCTTCCCATCTTTTTTCCGGGCCAGAATACGCGCCTTTATCATATTGCCGACAAGGTCTCGGCGACACTCCGCCAAGGATTGTTGTTGCATGAGATCTACAAGGCGCTCAACCGGCCGCAGGCGCCCGTCATCGGCGAACCGATTGGTCCGGAAAGGCTGACTGAGTGGGCCGGTGATCCGCGCGGAATGCTCGATTGGCTTCGCGCGACCACTTTGGCGCTGCGAAGCTAGCCGACGCTAGCCGCCACTGCTGATACCGACCTTTGCCATTCCCGAGATCGATGCCCCGGAATGTGCAGGGGGTGTCGGTTGGCCATCAGCCCCGCATGAGGCGAGTGCACCCAGAAGGACTATCAGAAAAACTGCTGGTTTCATGGGCTCACCGTAACGCCGACGCCGGCCACAGATGTTGAAAGCGATGGAACGAGGGTAACCCCGCCCGGGGTGATGTGAATTCCGGCATGTGCGCGCGGTTGCGTGCAACCGGCCGCCAGAAGCAGAAGAGATAGCTGTGCAAGCCTCAGGTTCACAGTCTTTTTTTCCAATCGGCAATGCGGGCGCGGACCTGGTCGGGCGCGGTGCCGCCGAAACTTTGCCGCGACGCCACCGAATTGTGAACCCCAAGCACGCCATAGACATCCTGCGTGATCCCTGAATGCGCGGATTTCATCTCATCAAGATCAAGGTCGGGCAGATCGCAACCCTTGGCTTCGGCAAGTGCCACCAGCCGGCCGGTTACATGATGTGCGTCGCGGAAGGGCAAGCCCAGCGTTCGGACCAGCCAATCGGCAAGGTCGGTTGCGGTGGAAAACCCTGATGCGGCGGCTTTTTCAAGGTTCGCACGGTTGGCGGTCATATCCTTGACCATGCCTTCCATCGCCGCCAGGGCGAGCATCAGGCTGTCGGCGGCATCGAAGACCTGTTCCTTGTCTTCCTGCATGTCCTTGGAATAGGTCAGGGCAAGGCCCTTCATGACCATCATGAGCGCGACATTGGCCCCCATGATCCGCCCGATCTTGGCGCGGATCAGTTCGGCGGCATCGGGGTTCTTCTTTTGCGGCATGATCGAAGAGCCGGTCGAAAAGCGGTCAGAAAGCGTCACGAAGCGGAACTGGGCTGAAGACCAGATGACGAGTTCCTCGGCCAGCCGCGACAGGTGCATCGCGCAGATCGAGGCGGCCGCAAGAAATTCCAGTGCAAAGTCGCGGTCGCTGACCGCGTCGAGGGAATTGGCCGAGGGCCGATCAAAGCCGAGCGCGGCCGCGGTTGCGTGGCGGTCGATCGGAAAAGAGGTTCCGGCAAGCGCGGCCGCACCAAGCGGGCATTCGTTCATCCGCACCCGGGCATCGCCAAAGCGCCCGGCATCGCGGCCAAACATTTCGACATAGGCCAACATGTGGTGGCCCCATGTCACCGGTTGTGCCGTCTGAAGATGGGTGAACCCGGGCATGATCCAGTCCGCACCTGCCTCTGCCTGCGAAAGCAGGGCGCGCTGCAGCGCGCGAAGCCCCGAAACCGCGGCATCGGTCTGATCGCGCACCCAAAGGCGGAAATCCGTGGCGACCTGATCGTTGCGGCTGCGGGCGGTGTGGAGCCTGCCGGCGGCATCGCCGATGACCTCTTTCAGCCTTGCCTCGACATTCATGTGAATGTCTTCGAGGCCTGTGGAAAACGCGAAATCGCCGCTCTCGATTTCTGAAAAGACCGTGAGAAGGCCTTCCCGAATGGCCTCGGCATCGCTACTGCTGATGATGCCTTGTGCGGCGAGCATCGCTGCATGGGCGCGCGACCCCGCGATGTCCTGGGAAAAGAGCCGCCTGTCAAAACCGATCGAGGCATTGATCGCCTCCATGATCGCGTCGGGTCCGGTGGCGAAGCGCCCGCCCCACATCGTGTTCTGGGTCTTTTCGGTCATTGGTTCGTCCCCGGAGGTTTGCATGCGCTGGTTTCTTCTGACGGTCCTCTACACGGCCCTTGCGATCGGTGCAAATGCCGCGGGCGCCGGAAACGCCAATCCCGAGGATCTGCGCGAGGGCGCAATGAAGAAACTGCTGTTTCTTTCCGATCCGGGGCCGGTTCCGGATGTCGGTCTGACCGACATGGACGGTGCCGAACGGCGCCTTGCCGATTGGCACGGCAAGATCGTCGTTCTGAATTTCTGGGCGGTATGGTGTGCGCCGTGCCGCAAGGAACTGCCGACGCTCGAAGCCCTGAACCGCGCCGCCGGAGGCGAGGACATGGCGGTGGTCACCGTGGCGGTCGGGCGAAATCCACCCGCTGCGATCACGAAGTTCCTGGAAGAAGGGCAGGTGGCCGATCTGCCTGTGCTGCTTGACCCGGCGCAGTCGCTTGCCGGCCAAATGGGCGTTTTCGGCCTTCCGGTTTCGGTCATACTGGACCGCGAAGGGCGCGAGATTGCCCGCATGACGGGCGAAGCCGACTGGAACAGCGAGAGTGCCCGATCGATCGTCGCCGCGCTGGTTGCGGCGGAATAAGCTCTGGCCGCATGGGTGGAAGTCGAGCCGGAGGCTCTGCCGCCCACGACCCCCGGAGTCTTTCGTCCAAGAAACCGATCAGGTCCTGCCAGCGCCAAGCTGGACGGCACGTTCGCGCGCCGGACAGGTAAGAAGGTGGTCGTTGACCATGCCGACGGCCTGCATGAAGGCGTAGGTGATCGTCGGCCCGCAGAAGCGGAAGCCGGCCTTCTTCAGGTCTTTCGAAATCTGTTCGGAAAGGGGGGTGAAGGCCGGAACGTCGCCAAGAGTGCGCGGGGCGTTCTGCAGCGGTATTCCATCAACATAACGCCACAGGAAATCGTCAAATCCCTGGCGTTCGGCAATGCGAAGGTAAGCGCGGGCATTTCCGATCGTTGCCGCAATCTTCGCGCGCGAGCGGACGATGCCGGGATTTTCAAGAAGGCGCGCGATGTCCTCATCGCCCCAATTCGCGATGGTCTGGGGGTCGAATCCCTCAAAAGCGGCGCGAAAATTGTCGCGCTTCTTGAGGATGGTGATCCAGGAAAGACCGGCCTGAAAGCCATCCAGTATCAGTTTTTCCCAAAGAGCGCGGGCATCGTATTCGGGCAAGCCCCATTCGGTGTCGTGATAGTCGACATAGATCGGATCGCTTCCGCACCAGCCACAACGTTCGCCCAATTTCCACCCTCCGGACTTCGGAATTCGCAGTTTCGTTTACCGCATCTTATCCTCTCCTCGCCGATCTTGCGATGACTGACGAGGAGCAAGGTGATGCGTCATTTCGGCAAGCTTCGAAAAGAGCCACGGGATCGCACGGCGGAAAGCCCGCTCGGGGCGGCCGTGGGAATGCGCGACCGGGAAACGATGGATATGGTAAAGGCGGCCGTGGCGCGCCGCGACATGGTTCTGGCGTTTCAGCCGGTCGTGCAGGCCATGAAACCGGATCGGCCCGCATATTACGAAGGGCTGATCCGCCTGATTGACGAATCGGGCCGTGTAATCCCCGCAAGGGATTTCATCGAGACGATCGAAACGCAGGAGCTTGGGCGCATCATCGACTGTCTGGCACTCGACATGGGGCTGGATGCCTTGTCCCAGGATAGGACGCTGCGTCTTGCCATCAACATGTCTGCCCGATCCATTGCCTATCCACGCTGGATGAAGACCCTGCGGCGCGGCCTGAAAGTCGATCCGACGGTTGCCGAACGGCTGATCCTCGAGATCACGGAAGCCTCGGCCATGATCGTGCCTGACAGTGTCATCGTCTTCATGAAATCGCTTCAGTCCGAAGGTATCAGCTTTGCCATGGACGATTTCGGCGGGGGGCTGACGTCCTTCAGGTATCTGCGAGAGTTCTATTTTGACATCATGAAGATCGATGGGCAGTTCATTCGGGGCGTTGCCGACAATCCGGACAATCAATGCCTTGCAAGGGCGCTGCTGGCGATCGCGCAGCAGTTCGACATGTTCACGGTTGCCACGTCGGTCGAAAACGCCCGGGACGCGACGTGGTTGATCGAGAACGGCATGGACTGCCTGCAAGGCTATTATTTCGGGGCGCCGACGGTAACGCCGCCATGGAAAACACCCGCAATGCGCTTCTCGGCGTAAATGTCCGATCGTGACGACTGAACGCGTCCGGGAATTGCCGGCACAACGGCCCTAGGCGGCCCTGCGCCCAATTTGCGCAAACAGGCAGTTGCTCTGGGGCCAAGCTTCCCTTACCTCTTGCTGCACAGCAGCGTTTCTGCGCGGCTCAGCGATCTGAGCCGCATCAACCATTTTTTCGTGAGGGGTCTGACCATGACGGATGTTGTAATCGTATCGGCCGGACGAACGGCAGTTGGAAGTTTCAACGGCTCATTTGCGTCCACACCGGCGCATGAGCTGGGCGCCACCGTTCTTGAGGCGGTAGTCGCACGCGCGGGCGTTGAAAAGAATGAGGTCAACGAAACAATTCTTGGACAGGTTCTGACCGCAGGTCAGGGCCAGAACCCGGCCCGGCAGGCCCATATCCTTGCCGGTTTGCCGCAGGAAGGGTCGGCATGGTCGCTGAACCAGGTCTGTGGTTCGGGTCTTCGGGCCGTTGCGATCGGGGCCCAGCACGTCCAGCTTGGAGATGCGGCGATCGTGGCCGCTGGCGGGCAGGAAAGCATGAGCCTCAGCCCCCATGTGGCGCATCTGCGCGCGGGCCAGAAGATGGGCGACATGAAATTCATCGACTCCATGATCAAGGACGGGCTTTGGGACGCATTCAACGGCTACCACATGGGCACGACGGCCGAGAATGTCGCCGAGAAATGGCAGATCAGCCGGGACGAACAGGATGCGTTCGCGCTTGCCAGCCAGAACAAGGCCGAGGCCGCGCAAAAGGCTGGACGCTTCAAGGATGAGATCGTGCCCTTTACCGTGCGGACGCGCAAAGGCGACGTGATCGTCGATCAGGACGAATATATCCGCCATGGCGCGACGCTTGAGCAAATGCAAAAGCTGCGCCCGGCCTTTTCGAAGGATGGCACGGTCACGGCGGCCAATGCCTCGGGCCTGAATGACGGTGCTGCGGCGGTGCTGCTGATGTCCTCGACCGAGGCGGCGCGGCGCGGTCTGAAGCCGCTGGCCCGGATTGCATCCTACGCGACCGCGGGGCTGGATCCCGCGATCATGGGCGTTGGCCCGATCTATGCCAGCCGCAGGGCGCTGGACAAGGCCGGCTGGAAGGCTGCCGACCTTGACCTTATCGAAGCCAATGAGGCTTTCGCGGCGCAGGCCTGCGCGGTCAACAAGGACATGGGCTGGGATCCGGCGCGGGTCAATGTGAACGGTGGAGCCATCGCGATCGGTCACCCGATCGGTGCATCCGGCGCGCGGGTCCTGAACACGCTTCTCTTCGAGATGCAGCGTCGCGGTGCCAAGAAAGGCCTTGCCACATTGTGTATCGGTGGCGGAATGGGCGTTGCGATGTGCCTTGAGGGTGCATGAATATCTTGACTGCCGGGAAAGTACGGTGTTGGGTGCGCAATAATGTTGCGCATCCGACGCTCTTTCGGTAGCAAGATTTCAAGAATTACATTCCAAAGGAGGAATCATGTCGAGAGTAGCTTTGGTCACGGGCGGTTCGCGAGGGATCGGCGCGGCGATTTCAATCGCGCTGAAGGCAGCTGGTCACAAGGTTGCCGCCACCTATGCGGGAAATGACGAAGCCGCGGCGAAGTTTACCGCAGAGACCGGCATCAAGACCTACAAGTGGAATGTGGCCGATTACGATGAAAGTGCTTCAGGGATTGCACGCGTCGAAGCGGACCTTGGGCCCATCGACATTGTCGTGGCCAATGCGGGGATCACGCGGGATGCGCCGTTTCACAAGATGACGCGGGACCAGTGGCAGCAGGTGATCGACACGAACCTGACCGGCGTATTCAATACCGTTCACCCGGTCTGGCCCGGCATGCGCGAACGCAAGTTCGGCCGTGTCGTGGTCATTTCCTCGATCAACGGGCAGAAAGGCCAGTTCGCACAGGTCAACTATGCAGCGACAAAGGCCGGTGACCTCGGCATAGTGAAGTCGCTGGCCCAAGAGGGTGCGCGCGCCGGCATCACCGCAAACGCGATTTGCCCGGGATATATTGCAACGGATATGGTTATGGCCGTTCCGGAAAAGGTCCGTGAATCGATCATTGCGCAGATCCCGGCCGGGCGATTGGGTGAGCCGGAAGAAATCGCACGCTGCGTGGTGTTCCTGGCATCGGACGACGCCGGTTTCATCAACGGATCGACCATCTCTGCCAACGGCGCACAATTCTTCGTCTGAGCGGTTCCAAGCCGTATGTCGAGGGCTGATCCCTGACGGGGTCAGCCCTTTCCGCTTGCCGGGTGCTGCCGGAAACGCATTATCGCGGGAAAGGTGAATCTGGTGGACAACATGTCGCGGCGCAATGCAACCCTGTTGGGATTTTCGGCCGTTTTGCTTTGGTCGCTACTGGCCTTTTTCACGGTCGGTTCCGCCCCGGTTCCCCCCCTTCAACTCAATGCGATGACTTTTGCCGTGGGTGGCCTGACCGGTCTGGTCTGGGTGATGGCCCGCGGAGGTATCGGCCAGCTGCGTCAGGTCCCGCTGAAAGTCTACGCTTTTGGAGCAGCCGGGCTGTTTGGATACCACTTTTTCTATTTTTCAGCACTTCGGCTTGCCCCGGCCGCCGAAGCCGGATTGATCGCCTATCTCTGGCCCTTGCTGATCGTTCTTCTTTCCGGGCTGCTGCCCGGTGAACGGCTTCGTGCAGGGCACATTCTCGGTGCGGTTCTGGCCTTTGGCGGTGCGGCGTTGCTGATCGCGAAAGGACGACCGGGCGGGGACGGCACGGCGGCGCTCGGTTACGGTTTTGCGCTGGCCTGTGCCTTGATCTGGTCCGGCTATTCAGTGCTGTCGCGACGGCTCGGCTCGGTCCCTACATCGGCCGTGGCTGTCTATTGCGTGCTGACCGCACTTCTGTCGGCTCCCGCCCATTTTTACATGGAAACGACCGTATGGCCGCTTTCATTGGGAAATTGGCTGGCCGTCTTGGGGCTTGGTCTCGGTCCGGTTGGAATCGCATTCTTCACGTGGGATATCGGGGTGAAGCGTGGCGATATCCAGTTGCTTGGAACGCTGTCCTATGCCGCACCGCTGCTGTCAACGCTCGTCCTGATCGTCACCGGCCATGCGACGCCGACGTCACGACTGCTTTTTGCCGCCATACTGATCGCGGCAGGTGCGGCCCTTGCGGCAAGGGCCGCTGCCCGGCAGGTCAATTCTGACTGAGCCGCGTGATTTCTTCCTTGAGCTTGAGTTTTTGCTTTTTCATCTCGGAGATCGCCAGATCATCCGTGCCCGGGTGGCGTTGCGCCTCCTCGACGGCTTCCGACAAATGTTGGTGCTTCTTCTGAAGTTCCTGCAAGTGAGAACCCAGCGACATCGGCATCTCCTTCTTTCATGAATGTAACGATTGCATCACAGAAGCTGAGTCGTGTCACGTGGAAGAGGGGGGCGGCCCAGGAAATATTTCGAAAATTTATCGGTTTCCGCGTTTTTCTTGTGCGTTATTCCAGTCTTAGGGCCTCTCCACGTCTCAATATTGCGCTGGCCGCGGGGGTCAGATCGTCGCCGTCACGAACATGCCGGTCGCCCTCATGAAGGATTAGAGGAGGGTGGAGCCGGAACGGACCCCGCCCGCCCTTGCATGTCCTTGCAAGTATCCTCTTGGCGGGTTTGCCGGATCTTGGCGCAACCGGCACCACTATCGTGCTGCCGGTGAACGTGCCCAGCTCGACCAGCAATTCCGGAAGCCTTTCGCTTGCCTGAACGACCGTCAGCCACCCCCTGGGTTTCAACCGGCGCAGTGCCGTCGCGATCCAGACCGCGAATGGGGTTACCTCGCGCCGGGCGGCCTCCCGCCCCTTGTTCATCGCGGGGGTGCCGTCGTCCGCGGTGAAGTAGGGCGGGTTCAAGATGACATGATCGAAGCTTTTTTCCGCAAGGCTGGGGGGCATCCGCGCCAGATCGCCGATATGGATTTCGATATCTATGCCACTGGCCGCGGCATTGCGCCGCGCCAGGGCGCCGTACGGGGGCTGCACCTCAAGGCCGTGCAGTCGCAATCCAGGCACCCGGGCGGCCAGACAGAGCGAGGCGACACCAACCCCGCACCCCAGTTCGAGAACGCTCTGACCGGGGCGGGCGGGTACCGTCGCGGCAAGAAGCACAGGGTCCATTGCGGCGCGGTAACCGTTCACCGGCTGCAGCACCTGCAAACGCCCCCCCAAGAAACCGTCCAGGCTTAGTTCGTCATCCGCGAATTCGTCAAACTGCAATCCCGTTGTCCCTCAGGATGGCGGCAGCCATGAAGTGATCGGCGTCCCGCACCATCAACCGGCGCGGCAAAATGCCCATCGATCCTTCCAGCACGCTCATGTGGACGTCCATCTCAAAGCTCGCTATACCCTCTGCGTCAAGAAGGGCGAGGGCGAAGGCGATGGCCGTCGGGTCGGTGCTGCGCAAAAGCTCTTTCATATTTCATGACCTATAGGCAAAGCGACGGCTTTGTCGAGAGACCGTAGGACGGCAATGGGCCTCGACGAAACGACACAGAAACCGCATGACCGGCTGAGCAGCTATCTTGCCGGCGACATGGAGCGTGTGAACGGCCTTATCCGGACACGGATGGCGTCGGAACATGCCCCGCGCATTCCCGAGGTCACCGCGCATCTTGTCGAGGCCGGCGGCAAGCGGTTGCGCCCCATGCTGACGCTGGCCGCCGCCCGGATGTGCGGCTATGGCGGCGATCACCATATCCGGTTGGCCGCGACGGTAGAATTCATCCATACGGCGACATTGCTTCACGACGATGTGGTCGATGCCAGCGCGCAACGGCGGGGCCGCCCGACGGCGAACCTTTTGTGGGACAACAAGTCCTCGGTCCTTGTCGGGGATTACCTTTTTTCCCGTTCGTTCCAGCTGATGGTCGAAACCGGTTCGCTGCGGGTTCTCGACATTCTGTCGAACGCATCCGCGACGATCGCGGAAGGTGAGGTCCTGCAGCTTTCGGCGGCGCAGGATCTTCGGACTGACGAAGCGACGTACCTGAAGGTCGTGCGCGGCAAGACGGCGGCCCTGTTTTCGGCGGCGACCGAAGTCGGCGGGGTGATCGCCGGTGCGGCGGAAGACCAGGTGCGCGCCCTTTTTACATATGGCGATGCATTGGGGATTGCCTTCCAGATCGTGGACGACCTTCTGGATTACGGTGGCTCCAGCGCGACGATAGGCAAGAATACCGGCGACGATTTTCGCGAACGCAAGCTTACCCTGCCGGTCATCAAGGCGGTTGCCGCCGCATCGCCCGAAGAAATGGCGTTTTGGCGCAGGGTCATCGAAAAGGGCGATCAGCGTGACGGCGATCTGGATCATGCCATGCAGATATTGAACCATCATGGAAGCATGACGGCGGCAAGGGACGAAGCGATCGGCTGGGCGGTCAAGGCGAAATCTGCGCTGTCGTTTTTGCCCGCGCATGAATTGCGCGACATGCTTGCTGATCTTGCTGATTTCGTTGTCACCAGAATCCGCTGACGTATCCTCTTGGCCGAAAGAAACACCGCGCTCCGGTCGGCGCGCTTTTCGCGCGGGCCGGGATGAGAAATCTCGCGCCCGGGTTACCGGGCGTTCCGCACGCCCCGGCGCCGGTCAGTCGGCTTTTGTGCCCACATTCTCTCGGAATGCCTTCTCAAAGGCGGCTTTCTTGGCCGCATCCGCTTCGGTCTGATGCGTGTTGCGCCAGTTTTCGTAATCCATCCCGTAGAAAATTTCCCGCGCCGCGTCCTTTGAAAGATCGACGCCTCTTTCATTGGCCGCTTCCTGATACCAGCGCGACAAGCAATTCCGGCAGAAGCCGGCAAGATTCATCATGTCGATGTTCTGGACGTCGGGGCGCCTCTCGATAAGGTGCTGGCGGAGCGCGCGGAACGCGGCTGCCTCGATCTCGGTCCGGGTCTTGTCATCCATGGGAATCTCCTCGGCTCAAAGTTGGGAAGACGCCAGAGCGGCTTCAAGTATCGGCGCAAGGCGGTCCGCCCAGGCGATCTGGCCATCCTCGGTCCGGATCAGATCATGCCGGATTTCGACCAATACGTTCGGACGCCCTGATTTCAGGGCGTGCCGGTCGATGGAATCGCCATCAAGATGCCCGCCATAGGGTTCGTTTTCGCCGACCGTAAGGTTTTGCTCAGCACGCAGATGATCCAATACGTGAAGCCCAAGCTCGGGCCCGACATGGGAATACAAGATGCCGATCTGCCAGGGGCGGTCCGCGCGGCCCACAAGGCGCGGGGTAAAGCTGTGGATGGCGCAGATCACCGTATCGGTCCGGCGGCTGGCCAACGCTTCCAGCGCCTCGTGATAGGGCCGGTGAAATTTATTGAGCCGCCGCTCGGTCTCGGCCATGTCCACAGTACGGTTCGCCGGGATTATCGTGCTGTCGTAGAGTTTCATCACAAGGGTCGGATCGTCCTCGCCCCGGTTGGGGTCGATGACAAGACGCGAAAAATCCGAAAGAATCGCCGGCGAATCAAGTCTTTCGGCCAGACGCAGCGTCACCCCGGCTGCTCCGATGTCATAAGCGATGTGGCGGTCCATGTCTTCAGGCGCAATCCCCAGCGATCCACCCCCGACACATGGTGGCACCCGGTTGGTTGCGTGATCGCAGGTCACGAGCCAGCGCGAATTGCGGTCAGAACCGACGATGTGGAAGGGGCTTTGCGTCATTGACGGATACCTGCTGTGTTTTGTTCCTGCAATAAACCAGACTCTTCCCCCGCGCCAGTTGCTGTGCCGCGGGAATTCCTTCATAGAGGGCCAATCTTTAATGGTAGCGCAATCGGAGCAGGGAAATGGCGGGTTCGAGACGGCACCGCAATGTCAAAATCGTAGCGACGCTTGGTCCTGCGTCGAATGAATATGAGACGATCAGGGCGCTGTTCGAAGCCGGCGCGGATGTTTTCCGCCTGAACATGAGCCACGGGACCTATGCCGAACAGGCCGCCCGTCACGCCATTATCCGCAAGGTCGAAATCGATGTCGGTCGCCCGATTGCCATCCTTGCGGATCTACAGGGACCAAAGCTGAGAGTGGGCACGTTCGCGAACGGCGCCGAGGAACTGGTTGAAGGTGCGTCCTTCCGTTTTGACCGCGATCCGGCACCCGGCGACAGCACCCGCGTCTGCCTTCCGCACAAGGAGATTTTCGCGGCCCTTGAACCCGGGGCCACGCTGCTGGTCAACGATGGCAAGATCCGCCTGAAGGTTGTTTCTTGCTCGCCCGATCACGCCGATTGCATTGTAACCACCGGGGGCACGATTTCGAACCGGAAAGGCGTTAACGTTCCGGACGTGGTTCTGCCGCTCGCCGCCCTGTCGGACAAGGATCGCGCCGATCTCGACTTTGCCTGCGAGCTTGGGGTCGATTGGCTGGCGCTTTCATTCGTGCAACGGCCGGAAGATGTGGAAGAGGCGCGCGGTCTGGCGAAGGGGCGCGCGGCAATTCTGTCGAAGATAGAAAAGCCGGCGGCCGTCAAAGCCTATGCGGAAATCCTTGCCGCGTCGGACGGCATCATGGTCGCACGGGGCGATCTTGGGGTCGAACTGCCCGTGCATTCGGTTCCGCCGATCCAGAAACGGCTCGTCCGGCTGGCGCGGTCGGCCGCCAAACCGGTGATCGTTGCCACCCAGATGCTCGAATCGATGATCGAAAGCCCGATGCCGACACGCGCCGAGGTTTCCGACGTCGCCACGGCAATCTATGAAGGCGCCGATGCAGTGATGCTCTCGGCCGAAAGTGCCGCCGGTCAGTATCCGGTTGAAGCGGTCATGACCATGGACAGCGTTGCCCGGTCGGTCGAGGCTGACCCGACGTATCGCGAGGTTATCGAAGCGTCCCGGCGCGTCAGCCGGACCACCGTAGCGGACGGGATCGTGGCTGCCGCCCGCGAAATCGCAGAGGCAACCGATATTCACGCGATCTGCTGCTTTTCACAGTCCGGCACAACGGCCAGCCTCGTTGCGCGCGAAAGGCCTTCGGTCCCCATCATCGCGCTGACGCCCATTCCCTCGACCTTGCGGCGCCTTTGCCTGACCTGGGGTGTGCATTGCGTCGTGACGCCCTCGGTCGACCGTTTCAAGCAGGCTGTGGTGCAGGCGGCACGCGCGGCGCGCGAATATGGCTTTGCCGACACCGATGACCAGATCGTCGTCACTGCGGGTGTACCCTTCAATGTCAAAGGCACCACGAACATCCTTCGTGTCGCACCCTGTGACGAACGGTTGATCTATCGCACCGATCCAGAGTAGGCAGGCAGGGCGCACGCCGCCGGTATCCGCCGACCCCTTGGGCGGGGAGGGATCGAATGACCAGTGACTTTGCCGTTGTCGCCGGGCTGATCATCGTGGTCATGTTTCTGCCGCGCCTCGTTGCGGCATACGCGATGCAGCGCTCTCTTCGGCTTCGGCTTGCTGCGGTGCTCGCGGGGTTTGTCCTGATGGCGGGGGGGCTTCTGTTTCAGCCCGGCGGACCAAGGCTGTCCGGCGTTCCAGAGGCTGTCATTCGGATCATCGCGGACGTGATCAGGTGAAGCCCTTGTTTGGCGGCGTCAGGTTTGCCACACGGTTGTGTTGCCGCCGACCAGCTTTCGACTTGCTCTGCCACGCCAAGCCAATTAAACGGATCGGCGGAGTGGTGGCCGAGTGGTCGAAGGCACACCCCTGCTAAGGGTGCAGACGGGAAACCGTCTCGAGGGTTCGAATCCCTTCCACTCCGCCA